>WTHR01000131.1 GCA_011523045.1 Gammaproteobacteria bacterium
CCCAGTACTGCGGACAGTGCCGCTCCCGACCTAAATACTTTTCCTTTTACGTTTACTTTTATTTTTGGCTTATTCACTTGATTAGACCTGGTGGTATACCGAGAATTCATTCCTGAGATCAGCACCAGGAGGATCCGCAACTCTGTCGACTGGCCGTTCGGCGTGAGGTCCGTCTTGCGACCCGCCTATCCTGGCTCGCCTCCGCCTCGCTAAATGAAATTGCAACCCACGCGCCTGTATTCTTGATCTCTATTTGCAGGGGTTGGATCACAATGAGAAAAAGCCCCAACAAGCTGGCCAGCGCTATTTTTGATGTTTTCATGAGTGTCTCCGCAAAATTTCAAAGTCTGGGCATTAAAACTCAGGCTGCATGTCGACAAATTTAGCCTGGGCATAGCCTGCAGGAGCGGTCAACACAAACGTATCGCTGTTGATATTCGGGTTAAGGTTCCAATTTGAAAACGTCATCTCAAACTCCGGTGCTCCCGCCATCCATTTGGACGTGATCAAATATTTCGAGGGCAACATATCACCCGGATTGATCCAAAGATGCCAGTCGACATCCGGACCCCGGAATACCACGTAGTGGCAGCCAACACCGTTCACCGGCGCAAGACCCAGATAATGCGATTCCGCAACTTCTGCGAGCAGTTCTTCAGCGACATCCTCATAAAAGAGGTCGCGACCCGGGAGATAAGCGCCCGCTTCCCTGGTGAGAATATCCATGACTTCGTCATTTGTTCCCGAGAGCGGGACGGACACAAATACTTTTGCCTTTTCGCCGATGCCGTAAACATTCTTACCATCGTAAGAGACCTGCTGATCTACCGATGCCCCCGAGCGGGAAAACTTGAATCCACCGCTGCGACTCAAAACGATCGCCCCTTCGCGAAGCGTGCGGATCTTCAAACCCTGGCTGAGAACGGCCTCTTCTGCGATCGCCACATCAACAGACATGGCTTTGGCATTCGCCAACTTACCCAGCGACTCCGCAGCAAGCGCCGCCGGATCCATATCACCAGCTGCTGTGGCTGTCACTCCAACCAACGCCAACGCAACGCCAATACGAGCAATGTTCATAATTCCCCCAAAGTGGTAAAAATAATATCGGTTCCCGCGTGATGCTTTAGAACTCCAGCGGGCTCTAAGCCAAGAATAACGTGGGGTTATCACCGGTGCAACACACGCTTTCAGCCCGGAGAAAAGAGTCGGTTTTTTTAATAAAATCACGTTGTTTTTCCGACTTTCGACTCGACAGACGTTGGAGATCTCGCGACTTTGCGACTGAAGTCAGTTTCGGACAAACCTAAATCAGAATATATTGTTTCTCGAATAAGGCCCTCTTCCCGGAAAAGACCATGAATACCCTCGCCGCTCGCAAGTTTGTATCACTCATCACTGGCCTCATGCTTGCCTTGGTATTTGGCAGCAGCATTATCAGCACGGCGGCCCTGGCCGATACTGTCGAAGCGTCCGATCCGTCAGAAGTATTTGATCAGAACCTGAGTGCCGAGGAACGGCAGGCACTGCTGGCAAGGCTCAGTGACGAGCAGGTCCGGGATATCGTCTGGAACCTTATTGGTGACTCCCAATCAGAATCCGCATCGAGCGACCCTGTCGTCATGGAACTCGCCACCATTACCAACCACTTCCGTGAAGGTCTCGCTGAAAGATTTCGACAAATCCCGGTGATTACCCGGGTACCGGGTATCGTGGCAACAGCGATGACCCCGCCCGGTGAGAGCGCTGGAACCTTTTGGCTAGTCATGGCGTACATCGTAGGAATCCTGCTGGTGGGTTGGTTGACCCAGTACCTATTTAAGAAAGCCACCAAAAGAATTCCGGAGGCATTATCAGCTGCCAGTCAACACACTTTTCCCGTGCGCCTGGCTCGTCGTTTTGGCCTATTGATTTACGACCTATTCCCCCCAGCCGTATTTGCTGTGAGCGCTTACATTGTATTTCTCCTCGCCTACCGCGGGCATGAACCTAATCGATTGCTCATGATGGGTCTGATCGCAGCCATCCTCGTTGCTTGGTTGCTCAATCAAGTTGTCAATTTTGTCTTCTCTCCAAAAAGACCCGACTGCCGACTGACCCCGCTCGATGATCGAGATTCCCGCATCGTGAGTTCACGAATCTCCTGGATCTTCATCGCCAGCTCTGCCCTTTTCTTTTTTCAGGCCTATCTCAGTGCCGTGACCTCCCCATTCGAGGTTGCCATTGTGGTTAGCTCGGTTAATCTGGTCGGCGGCCTTGCTCTGGCCTCGATCATCATCGTGGTTCTGTGGCTGGTTCGCCGACCCGTCAGTAATCTCCTCCTGTCAGGGAATCCGCCGGGACTCCTCCGAAAGACCTTCGCAAGTCTATGGCCCGCAATCGGAACGGGATTGATCATTCTGCTCATATTTATTGGAATGTTCGCCGCTATCGCGCTTAAACAAGACGGGGTACTTCTCTCTGTACTGAAGACGCTACTCCTTCTGTTTCTGGCGCCCCTCCTGTTGGGCGCGATGGGGCCTTTGATCCGTGAATGGGGGATAACAGACTCCGAAGGGGATTCCATGCCGCGACGAGGGGAGGCGGCACGTGACGGTCTTGTCCAGACAAGTCGACTGATCATCATCGTCGCAGGAATTCTTCTGCTAGGCCGAATGTGGAACGTTGATCTCGTTGCTGTGACGCGATCACAACTGGGAGAACAGATTACCCAGTCTGCAGGGCAAATTCTCGTGACGGTTATCCTCGCGTATCTCGTCTGGACGGTAGCAAAACGCTGGATTGCGTCGCGAGAAGAAACCCCGGCACAAAGTGAGGACGCCGAAGGTCATCCGGAAACGGGCGGCGATCCTGGCGGTCAGGGGTTGTCCCGAATTGCCACTATCCTGCCTTTGTTGCGGGGTTTCCTCATGGTGACGATTGTGACGGTCACTGCAATGGTCATCCTGTCCAGTCTTGGGGTCAACATTGGGCCGCTCATCGCCGCAGCAAGTGTCCTGGGCCTTGCTATCGGCTTCGGAGCGCAAAGCCTTGTGGCTGACATTATTTCGGGAATATTCTTTTTGGTGGACGATGCCTTTCGAAAAGGCGAATACATCGACGTCGGTGGCAACACCGGAACGGTTGAGCAAATCTCGGTGCGCTCAATGCAACTACGCCATCACAATGGCCCCTTGCATACCATCCCGTACAGCCAGATCAATACGCTGACCAATTTCAGCCGCGATTGGGTCATCATGAAATTCGAATTGCGTATCCCGTTTGAAGAGGACGTGGAAAAAGTGCGCAAACTGGTCAAGAAGGTGGGGCAAAAACTTCTCGAGGATCCTGAGCATGGCCCAGACTTTCTCGAGCCGCTCAAATCCCAGGGCGTCAATCGTATGGATGACTCTGCATTTGTCGTAAGATGTAAGTTCTCAACAGTCCCTGGTAAGCAGTTCGGGCTTCGCCGGGTGGTCTACGCTAAAATTCAGGCTGCCTTCGCTGAAGCGGGAATAAAATTTGCGCCTAAGCGGGTTATCGTCGAAGCCGTTACCCCTGAACTGGCAGCAGCCGGGGCAGCGGCGCAGCAAATTGCCAACGAAACTCCGCCAAGTTCGGGAGATGACAGGGGATGATTCTCAAAAACCTAAAGCAACGGCTTGCCGTGGCAGCAGTGCTGTTCGTCAGTACCGCAGCGCTCGCGCAAAACTCACTGTTTCTCCGCGATTCGCCGCTGGCATCCGTCACCGGCGCTGAACTTGATGCCTTGCTCAACCAAATCAACATCACGCTGGACACCGCCGAGATTGATATGCCTGTTACTTGGGAAACCCAAGACAGGCGCCTGACCAGCGTATGGACAGTGACCGAGAATTACCAAAAGCAGGATCTTTCCTGCAGGAAGATGACGCTTGAGACGGTAAAAGCCGGTGAGACATCACGGGTGACCTATAGTTTTTGCAAGATAGATGAAAACTGGCTGTTTGATCTCGAATAAAAAACGTGTTGACCCTCAAACAACCAATACACACTGACCATGCTTGATCACCACAACAGGACTTTGCGTCTGCTGACTTGCTGTCTGGCTCTTTTTCTTTTTTCTCCAGTCAGTGCCGATAAAAAAGCAGATGACGATAACGACCGCGTTGATAAACTGCACGGCGAGTGGTCAGAGTGGGTATTGAAAACGGCCAATCAGGTCGATGGGTTTTTCTCAAACACACAGGCGAGTGAAGCCGATCAGCAGACCCGGCTTAGGGCGTTTCTCCGGGTGCGCTATGACGGTAACGAAGGGACCAAGTTCAGCCCGGGCATTCGCGCCCGGATCTCACTGCCCAACACTGAAAACCGTCTCAAACTCATACTGGGCGATGACGAGGACGAGGGCCGTATTAACGACCTTGATGACAACCAGCAGAATATCAGTCTTCAGGTACGGGGAAAGCGTGAAACCGCGCTTAAACAGATCCGATTCGATATTGGGATACGTCGTCGGGACAGCAGATATCAGCCCTACGTGCGCGCTCGGCACAGCAAAGCTTTTACGACAGACGGCCCCTGGGTGCCGCGTTTGACCAACTCCTTTTACTATTTCACCAAAAGCAAATTTGAATATCGGGGCCAGGCTGACTTTGACCGGGTAATAGGCGAATACCTTTTCTTTCGCCCAACGACCGTAGTGCGCTGGTATGAGAACAACTCCAGCGAGTGTAATGATGGCTGGTGTCTCGACCAGTATTTCAGCTTGTATGAGAAACTGCGACGTTCGAAATCAGAGGCGATCGCCTACGATCTGGAGATTTATCTTCGCGATAAACCGGAGTTTGACGTATTCGATGCTGTCTTGAAGGCGCGTTACCGCAGGATGACCAAGAAGAAGTGGTTGTTCTGGGAGGTTGAGCCGGGCGTACATTTCCCCTCTGAATATGGTCACGATGCCACCTTCCGGTTCACGGTGCGGCTTGAGGGCATCTTCGGCTACAACACGACCGTCGATATCAATGAAAACTTTATGCCAGTCAAAGCGCCCTGGGAGGAAAACACCCAGTCCGCTGACTGAGGATGTGACGGCTAGTTGGCGCTTTGCGCGTTAAAGTACATCTTGTAGGCGACGAAGTACTTGTTGATGTTCCTCACATAATCGACCGTCTCGCGGCCTATTTTCTCTGCCGCGAGCACCTCAACATTGCCAAACCATCTGTTTGGGTCAAAGCCGCGCTCTTGCGCCTTTTTTCGAAGACGGCGAATCCGGTTGGGCCCCGCGTTATATGATGCCCAGGCAAAGTCCATCTTTGCAGCAGGATGGATCTGCGGATCACTGAAGTAATGCTCGCGTAAAAACGCCATATATTTCGCACCCGCGTGAATATTGTTCTCGACCGTGCTGATATCGGGAATTCCGACGTTCTTGTCCGCAGCCGTGCTCGGCAACAACTGCATCACGCCGATTGCTCCGGCATGGCTCACGACTGATTGATCCAACCGTGACTCCTGATAGGCCTGAGCAACAAGTTCAAGCCAGTCGATGCCATAGGTCTGTCCATAGGTCTCGAACAACCCCCGCATAAGACGTAACCGCTTTCGGTCATCTTTCGAGACAGGATTGGTGATCCAGCGGTTTTTTTCATAATACCGGGTGAAAAGAATATTACCCAAAAGCGAGCCCTTGCGATTTTTGTCTACAAACTGATTTAGGCTTTCCAGCAGTTGCGGATTATCTTGGCGTACCGCCCAGGCGATTTGGCCGCCCTGGTGTATCGCCAAGTCGGGGTAGATACGGATGTTACTGAGCATCTTGCTCCAAATGGTCGCAATATGCCTATCCGCAACAGCCAGCTGAACCGCCCCGGCATCCAGCATCTCCAAAATGTCTTCCGTACTGAGTTGCTCTTCGGCCTCCGATATCTCCACCGGAGCAAGCCCTTTGCTCAAGAGACGTTCGTTTAGGGACTTAAGGTGTGTGATGTAGCTGGAACCCTTTCTCGCAACTACGGTCCGCCCGGACAGGTCGCTTAGCGATGCCAAAGCCGGGTCATCTTGACGGCCGACGATGACTTCGTCCACGGCCTTAAGGTAGGGCTTGGTAAAACTGACTTGCGCCAAACGCTCTGGTGTGACTGTCAGACCTGCCGCGACAACATCACCCTGCCCCGAAGTGAGTTTGTCCAGCAGTTGATCAAATGGCACGGGCACAAAGATCAACTTGATCCGGTCCTCAAGAGATGAAACCGAGAAATTCAGGAGTTTTTCATACTCCATCATGAGGTCGTACTCAAACCCCCGGGGTGACCCCTGATCAAAAAAGAAGTTCGTTCTTCCATAGGACACAAGAACCCGCAGAAAGCGCCGCTCACGTATCTTGTCGAGGTCACCCAAAAACGGTCGTCTAACCCGCTCGAGCAATTGATCTGGCTCAGCATGCTCGGCAAGCCCGCTTACCGATCGGGACGCATCGCTGTTTAAAAGTGGTGACCCGATCTCAAGTCGCAGTCTCAGGTCGAACTGAGCCTGATCTGCATCCTTACCATACGCCACGGCTGCAGAGGCAGTCGAAGAATGGGCTGACCGGTCGTTGCCTGAAAGATCCGGGTCATCGGAACAAGCCCCAAGAAGAGCAATCGCTAGCGCCGCGAGAGAAGCGCCGAATAGTTCAAGGAGAGACCTTCGCCGGGGAAAGCAGGTTGGAGTATGCTGGGAGACGAAGGACATCAGGCTGTCCGTTAACGGGAAAATCAGTCAGCCCAGAGAGTGAGCCGCCTCACACAGGTTTGACAACTTGCGCCGAGCCAGATCCCGACCCAGTAGGCCCAAACCGCAATCCGGAGCCGCGATGAGTCGCTCCGCATCGATATGCATCAACGCCGCCTGCAGGCGGTCACGGATAACCTCGACGGGCTCCACCTCGCTTTTTGCGATTGCGACAACGCCCAGAATAACCGTGGTACGCTCAAACCGCTCCAGCAGAGCCAGATCATTATGACGATGGGCGTCTTCCAGCGATATGGCATCAATAGATGCGTCCTCAATCGCGCCGGCAAGATCGAAGTAGCTTTGTCGGTCCGCTTTGGGATAGTCCACACTGTCAATCCGATCAGGATAACCGCAACACATATGAACCGTCTTGACGACATCCTTTGGGCATTTATGGAAGGCCCGCTCCAGGTGCTCAAAGCCAAAATCAAGTGCGTCTTTGGGTTTTCGTGCAAACAACGGCTCATCGATCTGGATGTATCGACATCCCGCCTGCGCAAGATCAAGAACTTCCCTGTTTAGGGCATCTGCAAGATCTGCGCCGCGCCGCTTGGGATCATCATAGTACGCATCGGCTGTGGTATCGCCAATCGTCATTGGCCCTGGCAGAGTGACCTTGACCGGGCGTTGGGTCAGATTCTGCGCTCTTTGCCAGTCATATCTCAAAAACGGACTCTTGGCACGGACGGGCTGTCGAATCGTAGGTAATCGGGCGACGTAAGCTCCGTTGCGCAGCGTTTTCTCTGTCAGGTTGGAAAAGTCGACCCCCTCAAGATGTCGGCAGTGATAGTGAATGTAATTTTCCCTTGGCACCTCACCGTCAGTCGGAATATCAATTCCCGCCTGCTCCTGGTCACCCAGCACCTCGGCCACCCCTCGGGAGAGCGTTGCCTCGGCATCAGCGCCAAGCGCAGCCATGGCTTCCGCCCACCACTTCGTGGGATCCGAGGTATCCGTCCCCTCTGGCGTATTGAACCAATCGGGTAACGCGACAAATTCAGGTTTCGGGTAAGCCCCAATACAGGTGGTTTGAATCATGCGGGTCTCGGTAACGGGTACTTGAAAATCTTGCTGAAGCTCACTCGCGCGCTTCTGGTTTTACTCGTTCTCGACAGCCGAGTCCACCTGTTTACCAAGATTGCCGGGATCAAAAATACTCTGGTACTGGCGCCCTGCCTGGTTGGCCTCGACTGCAGCCTCTGCGCCAGTCTCAGTCTCGGTCTCGGCAGCGGAATCTACCTGTTGGCCAAGGTTGGTGGGTGCAAAGATGTTCTGATATTGGCGCCCTGCCTGGTTGGCCTCGACTGCGGCCTCTGCACTTTCGCCGCTCGCTTCCCGTTTGGCTTTTGCCTCGGCAAGTTTTTGCTGCTTCAGCGCTTCAAACCGAACCCGATTCTCCTCAGCGACTCTCACCTTGCACTCATCTACATCATAGCCCTGCGCAAACCACAGGCCCGCGAGCAGACTGACCGCGACGAGTCCAGTCAGCGCGCCAACCGGGATGCGCATCGGACGCGGCGATGACGCTGTGCCCATGCCCGGCAAGCCCTCTGCCGCCAACGCACTTGCCGCCTTTTCTTCCTTGCGCTTGAGATATTCATACACTACTGCGCCAATCAAGGTGAGTCCGATAATAATGACGGCGAGCGCGCTGATGGACGGGTTGATCCCGTAACGCACCTTGCTGGCCAGTACCGTTGTCAGCGTGCTCTCAGAAACGATCGTGAATACGGTCGTGTTGTAGTTTTCAAACGAGGCCAAAAACGCCAAAACAGCCGCCGAGGCGATAGCCGGCTTCAGGAAGGGCAGAAGAATTTTTCGGAAGACCTGGGTATGCGTGGCCCCCAAGTCCAAGGCCGCTTCTTCAAGACCGGGATCAAAACGCTGCAGTCGGGCGAGGAAAACCAACATGGCGTAGGCCGCGATAAAAGTCGACTGGCCAATAATGGTCATGAAGTAGCCGTCATAAAAAAAGCCGTCCTCCGCGCCGAGCACGACACGATCAATTCTTTCCCAAAAGACGAGCGTCGAGATGCCGAGGACCACACCAGGAACCAGAATCGGCGAAATCGTCACCGTATACATTACCGAGCGAGCGCGCTTCTGCAGTTGGGTCAGCAAAAGCGATGCGGCCAATCCGATGGGCACAGCGAGCAATACCACCCCAATCCCTACAAACAGACTGCTACGCAGGCCGCCCATGAGATGCTTATCCTTGACGAGAACATCAAACCACTCGCCCGTGATGCAGTTCCAGGGTGAAATCGACGGAAACTCGGAACTGTTGAATGCCGTAAAGGACATCACGACCAAAGGGCCAAAGAGGTAGGCAAAAAAGAGCAGGATGTAGAACCCAACGGCTATCCGCATGACACCTGCGGAGGTCATCGGCCGATCTCTCCAATCTTGACTTTAAAAATCTTCATCACCGCCAACACCAGAAGCACACAGGTCAGCATCAGCACAATGGCATAAGCCGATCCCCGGGGCCAATTGCTGCCGGTGTTGAACCACTGATAGATGATCTGGGTAAACCAAAGGCTGCTTGGCCCACCCAGGATCTGGGGCGCGGCCAGCGCACCTGCTGACAGCATGAAGACCATGGTACAGCCGGAGGTAATGCCCGGCTTGGCGAAGGGGATCACCACTCGGCGGTGGATTCTGAGCCAGGAGGCTCCCATATCCCGCGCGGCTTCGATCTGATTTTTGTCGAGACTCTCTACCACGTTGTAGATCGGAAAGATCATGAGCAGGATGTAGGCGTAGCCGAGTCCTGCGTACAGCGCCACATCCTCTCGAACAAAGTCGATCGGTTGGGACAGGATGCCAAGACCCATAAGCATGGCGTTGATGGTTCCCTCTTCGCCGAACAGGATTCGGAATGCAAACGCGCGCAGCAATTCATTTACCCAGAACGGGATGATGAGAGAGAGCACCAGCAGCCTCGCCTTACCGCCTCGGGCTACCTGAGCCAGGTAGTAGGCGATGGGATAGCAAATCGCCAGATCAAAGATCGTGACAAACACAGCCGCAATAATCGTACGGAAGAAAACTGTGACATCGACCACATTAAACGGGTCTGGATTGTTGGGGCTGCCGTACGCAAGGAAATGGTAATTGACGAGAGTGTAGACATCTTCGGGTCCGCCCATCTTGGACGGGTCCATCTGCTGCCAGTTATGCCGGAAAGAAAAATCCAGCATGAACAACTGGGGCAGGACAATCATGATGATGACCCAAAGCGCGACGGCGCCCAGCATGTAGACCGAAAGCGCGACGCCGTTCCTGGCCAAGAACCACCGGAGCCAGCCCAACATTGCTATACCCTCAGAACTCAGTCAGCGGCGAGTTCGCCGCGAGCCAGCACAATCGCGCTTTGCGCTGAAAATCCGATATTGATCCGCGAGCCGATGTCATGGACGCCAGTACTACCGTCATTCATCACCGACATCCGAACCTGATCTCCCGACTCAGTGCGGAGCACGAGATGCCAGAAATGGCCCTCGAACTCCTGCTGAATAAGTTCGGCGGTCAGGTTGTTTTCATGGGCTGTCCCATCGGAAAAGCGAATTGATTCTGGGCGAACAAACACAATCGCTTCATCGCCGGACGTGACCGGCGCCGTGCTTGAGAGCCGGGCCCCAAACCGTCCGGCCTGCGTCTCGACGGTGGCAGTTTCCCCGGAGACCTCAGCCACCCGTCCGGAAAAGACATTGTTCTCACCAACAAAAGACGCCACAAAGGCTGTCTGAGGATGATCATAGACCGTGGTCCCGTCTCCGATCTGATCGATCACGCCCTGACGCATCACGGCGATCCGGTCAGACATGGTCAAGGCTTCGCCCTGATCATGGGTGATATAGATGAAGGTGATTCCGGCGCGCTGCTGAATCGCCCGAAGCTCAGTACGCATGTGCTGCCGAAGTTTTAGATCCAGCGCAGACAACGGCTCGTCGAGCAGCAGCACCTCAGGCTCTGCACACAAGGCCCGAGCTACAGCGACCCTTTGCTTTTGCCCGCCCGACAGTTCATGGACCATCTTGTCTCCCTGACCTGGCAGGGCCACCAACTCCAGGAGTTCGTCAGCCTTTTTGCGGCGCGCCGTTTTGTCGACACCCTTGACTTCAAGCGCAAAAGAAATGTTCTCCCACACGCGCATCAGGGGGAACAGTGCGAGATTCTGAAAGATCAACGCCGTGGGCCGGTGGTTAGGCCCGATACCGGCCATATCCTTGCCACCGATCAGAACACGGCCCTGGCTTGGCGCCTGAAAACCAGAGATCGCCCGCAGCAACGTGGTCTTGCCGCAGCCTGAGGGACCGAGAAAACTGAAAAACTCACCCCCCTCGATGGTTAGACTGGCATCCCGGACCGCGACGAAATCGCCGAATTGGACCCACACATTGTCGAGTTGAACGTCTGCACTCATCGAACGACTGTAACCCATAAAGGCCATGGCGCTGATTCGATCAGCGCCATGGCGTTAGGAAAGAACGTACGCCCCCGGCCTAAACCGGGGGCGAAACTGCCTGGTTAGGCATTCACGAACTTGTTGCGGTACTCCGTGCGAACGTCGGCATACCACTGCGGCTCTTTGGGCCACGGCCACAGATTGGCCAGGGAATCCCCAGGATAGATCTGGTTGAACCACTTGCCGTAATCAGCACTAGCATGCTTGTCTGCGCCCAGCACAGCAGAGTTGTAGCCGTGCTGACCCCATCCATCTATGCCACCGCCGTCGATCGACCGCCCGGCAGCGACCGGATCAAAGCAGTAATCGAGGAACGCATAGGTTTCGTCGACGTTTTCGGCAGCCGATGAGATCGTGAGACCATCCACCCACGCCAATGATCCTTCGATCGGCGCACGGTAGATCACGGGCTTGCCTTCTTTCATCTGCACGGTGGGCGGGCCATCCCAGGTCTGGCCGACCACAACGCCGCCGCTCATGAAGCCGTTCTTCTGACTGTCGGCATCGTTCCAGAAAAGCTTGATTTGGCTTTTATGTTTAATGCAGAAGTCTGTCACGACCTGCCAGGTCTTACGCATCGTGGCTTCGTCAGCGTAAGCCGCGCGCATCGCACCCGGATCCAAGGCTCCTGTCGTTTCCAGATACAGGCCTGCCCCCAGCATGCCAGAGTGCGGACGCATCATGGTCTTGCCTTCAACATCTGACTGCCAGACGTCTCCATAGCTGGGCATTTCGCCATCACGCGGCGGCGTCCATTTGTCTGAACGCCAGGCAATACCTTCCGTGCCCCAAATCTGCGGCAGCCAATGGGATCCCTGACCGCCAAAGTTCCATTCGTTGTCGCCTACTGCCAGCATTGCCGGGTTGAGGTTCTTTACGTTGGGGATGCGGCCGTAATCGATCGGCTGGAGCAGACCCAGCGGCTCCCACTGGAGCGAACGCATATTGGTCGGGCTGCAGACATCAAAGCCTTTACCCTTGGTTGCCTTCATCTTGTTGATGATTTCTTCGTTCGAGCCAATCCCGGTGAAGTTAACCGTAATTCCGGTTTTCTCCTTAAAGGATTTCAAAAACCCTGGCGGACAGTAGTCCGACCAGAGCAAGACGTTGACCTCGCCGGACGAGGCCAGCACCTTGGGGCTGACGATCCACGGACCTACCGCGGCCGCTGTAGAGACCGCAGCGGATTTTTTTACAAATGATCTTCTGCTGTGATTGAGTTTTTGATCTGACACTTTATCCTCCTGAGTGGTTTGATCTTTAACAGTTTCCAGGCTCCCAAGGTCCTCCCCCGGGGCCGGACACTTCCGGAAACCATGACCGATTGGCTAATCCGTCATGGAATCCCGGACCTTAATATAAAGATATTTCAATATTGTTGCACCGCTGAATCAGCCTTGCCGAGATTCCAAAATCCGCCAATACAGCAAGTTCTGCCAAACGGTACGCCCCAGCCTTCGTAAAAAAGGGCATGACGCCTATTTCAGTCAGTATTCGGCAAGGGTTTCCCGGATCACTTCACAGATCCGGTCAATGTGATGTCGTTCACTCACTAACGGGGGAGCGACCAATGCAGCGTCGCCGGTCATCTTGATGTGCAGACCATTTTTGAAAAGACGCTTTTGGAAATCTATCCCGCGAGTACCGGGATTTCCCATCGGCTCCAGATCAATCCCCGCAAAAAGCCCGTAGCCGCGAATGTCGGTGATGAGCGGAATATCGCTCAGCGCAAACACCTGCTCAAGGAAATACTCGGACAAATCTGCCGCGCGGCCGATGAGATTTTCTTTCTCGAAAATATCCATGGTTGCGATACCAGCAGCACAGGCCCCCGGATGAGCTGAATAGGTGTAGCCGTGGAAGAACTCAATCGCCCCCTCGGCAGAACTGTCCATGATTGCGTCATACACTTTGTCGCTGACCGCGACTGCCCCCATCGGCTGCGCTGCGTTGGTCAATGCCTTAGCCATTGTCATGATGTCAGGCGTGACGCCAAAGGCCTGCGATGCAAACGGCGTTCCCATCCGCCCGAAGCCACAGATCACCTCATCAAAAATCAGAAGAATCCCGTGGTCATCACAAATCTGGCGCAATCTCTCCAGATAGCCCTTGGGCGGTACGAGACAGCCCGTGGACCCTGCAACGGGCTCAACGATGCAGGCCGCTATCGTATCGGGACCGTAGTTCATTGCGATACGCAGCAGGTCTTCAGCAAGATCAAGCCCCTCATTCGGCTGTCCCTTGATGAAGCGGTTTTCCGGAAGCCAGGTATGGCGCATGTGTACCACTCCCGGAATCCCCGGGCCAAACGCCTGGCGGTTTTTAATCATGCCGCTTAAAGACACGCCTGCCATATTGACACCGTGATACGCCCTCTCACGCGAGACGAAGCGCTGGCGTTGCCCCTCGCCTCGAGCGTAGTGGTACGCGTAAACAATTTTCATCGCTGTGTCGACTGCTTCAGAGCCGGAGTTGCCGAAGAAGATATGGTCAAGCCCGTCAGGGGTCAGTTTCGCCACCCGGCGAGCAAGCTCAAAAGACAGGGGCTGGGCCAACTGAAAAGGAGGCACATATGCAGAGGCCTTTAATTGGTCATGCACCGCCTGGGCAATTTCCGGCCTGCTGTGACCGGCTGCGCAACAGAATAGCCCGGACGAGCCATCCAGAATCCGCTCCTCAGAATCGTTGTACATATAGACCCCTTCACTGCGAACGACTATCCGGGGGTCGGATTTGAAGTCCCGGTTGGAGGTAAAAGGCATCCAATAGTTCTCGAGGAATTCCGGATCGTATTTCATGATTTTTCCCTTAAAAGACTTCGCCAAAATGGTGGTTTTGCAGACCGAAGAATTATATGATACCGGCTCCCCAGCCGCTCATCTGGTCACTGCGCAAAACTGTGCTCAAGTGACCTGAAAACACGCTCTGTTGCCGACAACGAGGCAGCGGGCAGTGAGAGGCGGCGGCCCAGAAACGGGCAAATGATGGCAACACCATCAAGCCCTTCTTTTTCGACATGGATCGCATCCTGGCCTACCCGGCTGGCGCTGCGCAATAACAGGAGTGAAGTTGATGAAAATGACCACCGAGGAAGCGTTTGTCAAAGTCCTGCAGATGCACGGCATCGAACATGCCTTTGGGATTATCGGCTCAGCCATGATGCCGATTTCAGATTTGTTCCCGGCTGCGGGAATTAAATTCTGGGACTGCGCACATGAATGTAACGCGGTCATGAGTGCCGATGGGTACACGC
>WTHR01000181.1 GCA_011523045.1 Gammaproteobacteria bacterium
GCCGTGGGCTGATGGCGGGCGCAGTTCTGCTTCTGGGCTATAGGATTTTTGTTTCCGGCGGGTTTGCCAAAGCGCTGAGACTGCTCGGAGGGTGGGGGATTTTTTTTGCAGGACTGCAGGCATGCGCGTCTTTAACCTTCTACGCGTCTTTTTCTTATACCAGCGTCGCGAATGTGCTCGTGATTTTCGCCTGCACGCCGTTGCTGGCTGCTCTGTTCTCAAGAATTCTTTTCGGCGAGGCGGTTTCGCGATCGACCCAGATTGCGATTGTCTGCGTTACCGGAGGTCTCATTATCGTTGCCAGCGGAAGTCTTGAGAGCGGACAATGGATCGGTGATCTTCTTGCGCTGGCCAATGCAGCGATACTCGGTTTGAGTTTTGCCATTGTGCGGGGTCGTCGTCAGTTCAACATGATTCCAGCGGTCGTGCTGGGACTGCTGGTGGCGGGAACTATCGGCGCCTTTTTTGCAGAGTTTCCGGAGATGGATGCGGTGCAGTGGGGGGCACTTGTTGCCGGGGGTGCCGTTTTGCTCCCGGTGGCGATTGCGCTGATTACGATAGGCCCACGATATCTTCCGGCGCCCGAAGCGGCGATGCTCGGTCTGCTCGAATCTGTTTTGGGACCATTTTGGGTCTGGCTGGTGATTGGGGAAGATCCGGGTATGCGTTCTATCGTGGGGGGTGTTGTCGTCATTTCGGTGCTGTTTGTCCATGCGATGGGCCGTTTTCGCCAGGAGCATGGGAAAACTGCGTCGCCCCAGTGATTTGGGGGCCTGGATCAGGAGGGGAGTCATCAAAGTTGACCATTCGGTCAATTCAGGTTCAGAATGCTTCGGTGATGGAAGCGCCTCAAGCCAACATACCCTCTCGATTAGACCGGATTGAGACTCCCACCAGTAACCAGGGTGTCGGAGAGCGCCAGCGGGAGAGGATCCTGCGTGCCGCAACGCTCGTTTTTTCCCGAAAAGGCTACGACGGCGCTCGGGTGGAGGCGATCGCGCAGAAGGCCGGCATACCCAAGGGCAATGTGCTTTATTACTTCAAGTCAAAAAAGGCACTTTACCGCATCGTTATCAAACAGGTGCTTAGTCTGTGGCTCGAGGCGTTAGGCAACGTTTCGGAGGAAGGTAATCCGGAAGAGGCCATCCGCCAATATGTCAACCGAAAACTGGCTTTATCCCGGAACCATCCAGAGGCTTCGCGTCTTTTTGCGATGGAAGTCATCAGCGGAGCCCCCATCATTAGCGATCACCTGAGCGGAGAACTTCGGCGTTGGGTCGAAGAGAAAGGGAGGATTTTTAAGAAATGGCAAGAAGCCGGCCTGATGGCAAAAATTGATCCGGCTCACGCTTTTTTCATGATCTGGGCCGTCACCCAGACGTATGCCGACTTCGAGGCCCAAATTCAGGCGGTCACAGGAGTCACCAATTATGATCAGGAAATCTACTCAGACGCGTCAGGAGAGGTGGTCGATGCGCTTGTGCGGGCTCTGGGTTTAAAACGTGATCAGAGATGTTCCGTGCAGTCTGCTTGACTTCGAAGATTTAAATCGGAGCGCGGCCGTCACCGACACATAGAGCAGGTTACAGATAACTTAAGGAGTGGACGATGAGTAAGTTGAAATCAGGCTTGATCCAGATGAGCCTTAAAGGTTCGACGGAGGATACGCCGGAGAAAATTCGTGATGCCATGCTTGAAGCGCACCTGCCGCTGATAGACAAGGCGGGTGCCGAGGGTGTGCAGGTGTTGTGTTTTCAGGAAGTATTTACGCAACCCTATTTCTGCCCGAGCCAGGATGCCAAGTGGTACGCCGCTGCGGAGCCGATCCCAGATGGGCACACGGTCTCTTTGATGAAGGAATACGCCAAGAAGCACAATATGGTGATTATTGTGCCGATCTATGAGGAGGCGATGACGGGGGTCTACTACAACACGGCGGCAGTGATTGACGCAGATGGGAGCTATCTTGGCAAGTACCGTAAGACGCACCTTCCGCATGTCGCTGGTTTTTGGGAAAAGTTCTTCTTTAAGCCGGGCGCTTCCGATTGGCCGGTATTCAATACCGCCTACGGCCGTATAGGGGTTTATATCTGCTATGACCGACATTTTCCTGAAGGATGGCGCGCGTTGGCGCTCGCGGGGGCGGAGATCATCTACAACCCGTCGGCAACAGTAGCTGGGGTATCGCAGTATCTCTGGGAGTTAGAGCAGCCGGCTTCGGCGGCTGCGAATGGGGTTTTTATTGCGGCGGTAAACCGGGTCGGGACTGAAGCCCCATGGAATATCGGGGAGTTCTACGGTTCGAGTTACTTCGTGAATCCCAGAGGCCAGATCGAAGCCCAGGCAAGCCCGGATCAAGACGAACTTCTGATCCATGAGATGGATATGGATATGGTGCGACAAGTCAGAGATACCTGGCAGTTTTTCCGCGATCGTCGGCCAGAAACTTACGGGCCTTTAACCGACTTGAACTGACCAAGACCCAATCAACAATCGAAAGAAACACAAAGAGGAGAAAGGAAGCATGGGTGATAAGCCGATGATTAACGGGGGGCGCCTGTGGGATTCGATAATGGAGATGGCCAAAATCGGCCCTACCGATAAAGGGGGTTCCTGCCGGCTGGCCTTGACGGATCTCGACCGCGAGGCGCGGGATCTTTTTGTCGGATGGTGCCGCGATGCGGGATGCACTATCTCTGTCGATAAGATGGGCAATATCTTTGCCCGCCGGCCAGGCACCGATCCGGATTTGCCGCCCGTTGTCGCGGGCAGTCACCTGGATACTCAGCCTACCGGCGGCCGTTTCGATGGGGTTTATGGCGTCCTGACCGGGTTGGAGGTGATTCGCAGCCTTAATGACCATGGCATTCAGACCCGCCATCCCGTCGAGGCGGCGTGTTGGACCAATGAGGAAGGCAGTCGGTTCGCGCCAGCCATGGTGGCGTCAGGCGTTTTCGCCGGGATTTATGACCTGGAGTACGGCCTGTCTCGTGCGGACGAGGAAGGCAAGACGATGGGTGAGGAGTTGGAGCGCATCGGTTATGCCGGTGATGAGCCAATGGGTCGACCACTGCATGCCTATTTCGAAGCCCACATTGAGCAGGGACCTATCCTGGTGGAAGAGGGGATTGAGATCGGTGTCGTGACCGATGCCCAGGGGCAACGATGGTATGAGCTCGAACTGACAGGCAAGGAATCACACGCAGGGCCAACACCGATGGACCGTCGCCAGGACGCGTTACTGGGAGCTGCAAAAGTTATCAGTCTCGTCAACGAGACCGGCCTTGCTCACGCCCCATTGGCTTGCGCAACAGTCGGCATGGTGAATGTCCACCCGAATTCGCGGAATGTTATTCCCGGACGGGTCTTCCTGACGATCGATATTCGCCACCCCGACGATGCAGTCCTGTCAAAAATGGATCAGGCTATCCGTGAGGGGATAGATCGGATTGCGTCTGAAGGGGGTTTAACGTCTGATCTGGAGCAGATCTTCTATTACGCGCCGGTACCGTTTGATCAGAGTTGCGTTGAGGCCGTGGACGGGGCCGCCCAGTCCTGCGGATACAGTTCCCGAAAGATTGTTACCGGTGCCGGCCATGACGCCTGCTTCATTGCCCATGCTGCGCCGACGTCAATGGTGTTTATTCCCTGCATCGACGGCATCAGCCACAACGAAGTAGAGGACATCGAACCGGAGTGGTCCACTGCCGGAGCGAACGTCATGTTCCGCGCCATGTTGTCCAAAGCCGGCCACGCCGACGGTTAATCGGGACAGCGGACTGCTTCGATGACTCAGACAGTGCATACGGGCTCTGCGGTTGTACACACCGCCAATCTGTCGTTGGAATTCAATACGGACGATGGGCCGGTCCATGCACTTTCGAACATTGACCTGGATATTGCGCCGGGCGAATTTATCTCGCTGATCGGTCCTTCGGGCTGCGGCAAAACAACTCTGCTCAGGGTGATTGCTGATCTCGAGACGCATACCGGAGGGGAGATTGAGGTTAACGGCGTCAGCCCGCGCGAAGCCCGCGAGAGTAGGGCATACGGCTATGTCTTTCAGGCGCCAGCGTTGTACCCGTGGAGGACGGTTCGTCGTAACGTCATGCTGCCCCTCGAGATCATGGGCGTCTCGCGCCAGGAGCGTGAAGCGCGGTGTGCGCAATATCTCGATCTGGTGAATCTCGACGGTTTTGAGAAAAAATACCCCTGGCAACTATCGGGCGGCATGCAGCAACGTGTCTCTATCGCCCGGGCCCTGAGCGTCGAGCCCGAGTTGTTGCTGATGGATGAGCCCTTTGGGGCGCTGGACGAAATCACCAGAGATCACCTCAATCAGCAACTCCTGGAGCTCTGGCGAAAGACAGGCAAAACGGTCGTTTTTGTGACCCATTCCATTCCGGAAGCGGTGTTTCTCTCGTCTCGCGTTGTGGTCATGTCTCCAAGACCAGGACGGGTGATCGACGACATTTCGTGCAATCTCCCGCGGGAGCGGGCTTTGGATATCCGTGAGACACCTGAATTTCTTGAGATCGCCCACCGGGTACGCGAGGGCCTAAAAGCGGGGCATAGTTATGACGATGATTGATCGTCTGCTGCATCAGGGGGCATTCTTACCGGTGCTCACTGTCGTCGCGAGCCTGATAGTGATCTGGTATGCCGGAGCCGTTTATCTCAACAGCACGCAGTTGATTGACCGCTATCAAAAAAAGGGAGTTGATTGGGATATCAGTCGACTGGCCCAAGATGCCTGGAAAATGGAGCGGCCGGTGTTGCCCGCTCCTCATCAGGTGGGTGTTGAGCTCAAAAAAACTGTGCTCGACAAGCGGGTCACCTCAAAACGCAGTTTGGTGTATCACGCCGGAATCACGTTGTCATCGTCGCTCTTAGGATTCGCGCTCGGGACGCTTCTCGGTATCGCGCTCGCTATCGGGATCGTTTACGTCACCACGCTTGACCGAAGTCTGATGCCCTGGATTATTGCCTCTCAGACCGTGCCGATCCTAGCGTTGGCACCGATGATTATCGTGGTGCTGGGCTCAATCGGGATTACGGGCCTTTTCCCGAAGTCGGTGATCTCCATGTATCTGTGCTTTTTCCCGGTCGTTGTCGGCATGGTGAAGGGGCTTCGGTCGCCCGAGCCCATACTCATAGATCAGATGCGTACCTACTCGGCCAGTTCGGCCCAGGTGTTTTTCAAACTCCGTCTGCCGGCTTCAATACCATTCCTGTTCGCGTCGCTTAAGGTAGCCATTGCGTTGAGCGTTGTCGGCGCCATTGTTGCAGAGTTACCGACAGGTGGGCAGGGAGGACTGGGTGCCCGTCTTCTTACCGGCTCCTACTATGGCCAAATTACGATGATCTGGTCAGCGCTGATAGTCGCTTCAGTCGTATCAGCACTTTTGGTTACGGTAGTCGGGCGCTTGGAGAGGATTGCGCTGCGCAAACTGAACGGCGGCCAGGCGGTGGCGGTGTGAACGTCGGCTCAAGAAAAGTCCCCGGGTCGGTATGGGCGAGCGGCTTGTTCCTGCTACTGGCATTTTTTGGTTCGCCTGCGCCGGAAGTGAAATGGATTGACCTTTCGGGGGTCTGGGTTACTTCCGGTTCGCTTGCCGGCGTCCTGGTGTTTTCTCTGTTAGGGCCGACGGTATCGTTATGGAGTCGGACCGCTCAGTTGGTGTTACTGGGTGTAGCGCTTCTGGGTACGCTTGACCTGGTGCATTTGGAGTCGATTAGTGGAGTCGCACAGCTTGGATTCTGGCTGGTCGTTACCTCCTTAGGGTTTGCCGTCTGGCATGTGATGCAGCGATTCAGTCAGGCCGACCCCAAGGCAGCGTGGCTGCAGATGATGTTCCGCATCATTGTGCCTGGGATCTTCGGTGTCTGGTTTTTGGCCCTGTGGGAGTTGGTGACTATCGGATTCGGAATTCCACGGGTCTTGCTGCCCTCTCCGGGTCTTGTAGGTGATGCCATCACAGGATCGTTGAATATTCTTGCTGCAGATTTCCAGCAGACCGTGGTGCGTGCCGTTATTCCCGGGTTTGTTATAGGCAATCTTGCTGGATTCGCTGCTGCCTTGGCCGCGGACCGGTGGGCGTTTTTGGGGCGGGGCCTATTGCCCGTGGGCAACCTCGTGAGCGCGATCCCCATTATCGGGATCGCCCCGATTATGGTGATGTGGTTTGGATTCGACTGGCAGTCCAAAGCCGCGGTCGTTGTCATCATGACCTTTTTCCCGATGCTGGTGAATACCATGAGCGGGCTTCGCAGTGCGGGGGCTATGGAGTTGGATTTGATGCGCGCCATTGGAGCGAGCCACTGGCAGTCATTCCTGCAGGTGAGACTGCCGACCGCTTTGCCGTTTATTTTCAATGCGCTAAAGATCAACTCGGCGCTGGCTCTGATCGGGGCCATCGTCGCCGAGTTTTTTGGCACGCCTATCGTTGGGATGGGTTTTCGGATCTCGACGGAGGTCGGGAGGATGAATATGGAGATGGTTTGGGCATCGATCGCCTTGGCGGCGGTGTCTGGATCACTGTTCTATGGTTTACTGGCGGTTGCGGAAAGGCGGGCGACATTTTGGCACCCCTCATTCCGGAAACCGTCGTAAAAACGCCCCCTTTGGGGCACGTTCAACCAAACAGAGGAGGTTAACTATGAGACGCAATATTACGACCCTCATCCTGGCAGCAGCAGTGGGTATGGCGAGTTCCGTGACCCTGGCGGCCGACAAGGTCACCCTGCAGCTGAAGTGGGTAACCCAGGCGCAGTTCGCCGGTTACTTTGTTGCGAAAGACAAGGGGTTTTATAAAGAAGAAGGGCTTGATGTCATGATTAAGCCTGGTGGGCCAGACGTGGCGCCTCCGCAGGTAATCGCGGGTGGCGGTGCAGACGTCATCATTGACTGGATGCCTTCGGCGCTTGCATCGCGTGAAAAAGGCTTGCCGCTGGTAAATATTGCCCAGCCCTTTAAGCGCTCCGGCATGATGCTGACCTGCCGTAAGGATAGCGGCGTCAAAACACCATCTGATTTTCCTGGCCGAACCCTGGGCGTATGGTTCTATGGGAATGAATATCCGTTCCTGAGCTGGATGAGCCAACTGGGTGTCCCGACGGATGGCAGTTCGCAGGGTGTGACGGTCTTGAAGCAGGGCTTTAACGTCGACCCCATTCTTCAGAAGCAAGCGGATTGTGTGTCGACCATGACCTATAACGAGTATTGGCAGATTATTGATGCCGGTCTTGGCGCCGACGAATTGGTCACTTTCAAGTATGAGGACCAGGGTGTCGCAACACTTGAGGACGGCCTGTATGTCCTCGAAGACAACCTGAAGGACCCGGCGTTCGTCGACAAGATGGCTCGTTTTGTCCGCGCCTCTATGAAAGGTTGGGCCTGGGCTCGCGAGAACGGCGATGCGGCAGCGGACATCGTTCTGGAAAACGACGAGACCGGCGCCCAGACTGAAAAACACCAGCGTCGGATGATGGGCGAGATCAACAAGCTCACGGCGGGCGGCGGCAAGCTCGCTGAAGGCGACTACGAGCGTACCGTAGCGACCCTGATGAGTGGCGGCTCTGACCCTGTCATCTCAAAGGCGCCCTCGGGAGCATGGTCCCACGTGGTTTGGGATGCGGCGTTCTGAGGTCATAGCGCTTCTCTGACGTTGTAGCCCAAAGGCAAAGGCACGACCCTGGATGCGGTGGCATCCGGGGTCTGTCTGCCGATTTATTTTTTGACGACTTCAAGAAGTGGTTACAGCAACGGGTAAAACGGTCGAGGAGCACTCGGCGGTACGACGTCACCGGGTAACTCGCCAACGAAGAAACCCCAAGGGGACAGATTGGCTGCATTAGCAGGAAGGATAGAAAGTGGAATTGATTACGACAGCGCATAACGGGCCATCGGGCATCGCTGCCGAGCGGCTGAATGAAGCCGAGTGCCAGAGTAATTTCTGTGAGATGCACACCCCTCTCGAGGGGAATGCGGCTCGTGTCGAAGCCGAGCGGTGTTATTTCTGCTTTGATGCGCCGTGCGCCGAAGCGTGCCCGACCGGAATTGATATCCCGGGGTTTATCCGCATGATTGCCAACGGCAACGCTGTCGGTGCTGCGGGCCTTATTCTCGAAGAGAACATCATGGGCGGGACTTGTGCAAGAGCCTGTCCAGTAGAGACGTTATGCGAGGGGGTCTGCGTCCGCAATCATGGCGATGACCGCCCTGTGACAATCGGATTACTGCAGCGCTTTGCCGTTGACGAAGCGCTTCAGGAAGGAACAGAATTTTTCTCACGCAGCGAACAGACTGGCAAGTCAATTGGTGTTGTGGGGGCGGGTCCTGCGGGCCTTTCTTGTGCTCACCGCCTGTCGGTGCTCGGACATGATGTCGTGGTCTATGAGGCCAGAGCCAAGTCAGGCGGTCTGAATGAGTACGGTCTTGCTGCGTACAAGATGCTCGATGAATTTGCCCAAAAGGAGTCAGATTTCATTACGTCGCTTGGCGGCATCGAGATTGTCCACGACACGATTTTGGGAAGGGATGTCACTCTTCAGGATTTGCAAAAGCGTCACGACGCCGTTTTTCTGGGGATTGGCCTGGGTGGAGGCAATACGCTTGGGATTCCCGGAGAGGAAGCAGAGGGTGTTGCTGACGCGGTCGCATTCATAGACGGACTGCGACAAGCAGATCAGCTGTCGGCGGTTCCGGTCGGTCGGCGCGTCGTTGTCATCGGTGGGGGAATGACCGCCATTGATGCAGCGGTTCAGGCCAAACTACTGGGCGCGGAAGAAGTCACCATCGCTTACCGCAAGGGTGCGGACGCCATGAAAGCCAGTATTGTTGAGCAGGAGTTTGCGAAGATCCGGGGCGTCTCGATCCGGTATTGGGCGCAACCCGGTGCCGTAATCGTCGAGGACGGTCAGGCGGCAGGTGTCGAATTTCAACCGAGTGGGGATTCGGACGCGGGAGAGAAGTTTGTGATCCCGGCGGATATGGTGTTGAAGGCCATAGGTCAGGGATCACATCTTGAAAGAGCCGGGTCCGCGGACTTGTTTGAAGTGGCGAGCGGACGACTTGTGGTGGACGACGAACGCCGGACTTCCTGTTCGGGTATCTGGGCTGGCGGGGACTGTATCGCCGGCGGTGATGATCTGACCGTCAGTGCCGTCCAGGACGGCAAGGTGGCGGCCAACAGCATTCATCGAGCGCTTTCCCTTTAAGCCGGCTGACTGCGCCGAGTCTGCTGGAATAAAACCCGGATCAGTCTGGCGCATTTGGAAATACAACAACAGCAAAGAGTGATCTCAGAGAAGAGGAGATAACCATGAACGATCTCAAAAGTAATTTTGTCGGGATCGAGTCCCCAAACCCTTTCTGGCTGGCCTCCGCGCCTCCAACAGACAAGGCCTATAACGTCAATCGCGCTTTTGAAGCCGGTTGGGGCGGCGTGGTCTGGAAGACGCTGGGGGAAGAAGGCCCGCCGATTGTCAACGTAAGTGGGCCTCGTTACGAGGCTCTTCACGGCAAGGATCGCAGCGTCATCGGCTTTAACAACATTGAATTGATTACGGATCGGCCTTTGCAGCTGAATCTTCAGGAGATCGCGCAAGTCAAGAAGGACTGGCCAGACCGTGCATTGGTGGTGTCTTTAATGGTGCCCTGTCAGGAGGCTGCGTGGAAATCAATTCTGAGTCAGGTGGAAGACACCGGAGCCGATGGACTCGAACTTAATTTCGGCTGTCCTCATGGTATGTCTGAGCGGGGCATGGGAGCGGCGGTCGGCCAGGTACCCGACTACGTCGAGATGGTGACGGCTTGGTGCAAGGAGTACTCGCGGCTTCCCGTCATAGTGAAACTCACCCCAAACGTAACCAATATCCGGCAACCTGCCCGGGCGGCAAAAAAGGGCGGTGCAGACGCGGTCTCGCTGATCAATACCATTAACTCCGTGATGTCGGTGGATCTGGACTCGCTCAGCATCAATCCAACGATTGATGCTATGGGTACCCACGGCGGCTACTGCGGGCCCGCGGTCAAGCCCATCGCGCTTCACATGGTGTCCGATCTTGGACGCGATCCGGAATGTGAGGGTCTGCCTATTTCTGCGATCGGCGGCATCAGCAATTGGCGGGACGCTGCTGAATTTCTGTTGCTGGGCGCCGGCAACGTCCAAGTGTGCACGGCCGCGATGACCCACGGATTCAAGATCGTCGACGACATGATCGACGGGCTGAGTCGGTTTATGGAAGAAAAAGGTTTTGCGTCGGTGTCAGATCTTGTGGGGCAGGCCATTCCATCGCTCACAGACTGGCAGCACCTTAATCTTAACTACACAGTTAAGGCGCAAATCGATCAGGATTTGTGTATCAAGTGCGGTCGTTGTCATATCGTTTGTGAGGATACGTCGCATCAGGCGATTCACGCACGTCACAACGGCGAGCGCCGGTATGAAGTGAACGAAGAGGAGTGTGTCGGCTGCAACCTTTGCGTTACTGTCTGTCCTGTGGAGAATTGCCTGACGTTGCGCAGATTAGAAAATGAGGTCGATGTGCGGACGGGCCAGATGGTGAGTCCTGCCGAAAAATTGCAGTGGACCCGGCATCCCAATAATCCGATGGCTAATGCAGACCCCTGAAGTTTCCTTCGGGTAGGACCCAAGAGCCTGTTCACGGTGACAGGCAGAGCAACCAAAAACTTAAGGAAAAAAAATGGCACAGCAACAAGAGCAGCATCAGCAGCAGCAAGAGTGGGTGGATCGCGATGCAACCCATCTGGTTCATCCTCTGCACAACCCGGCTGCCCATGCTTCGGCGCGGGTTTGGACGGGGGGAGAAGGGGCCTACCTGATCGATGCCGACGGAAATCGCTTCATCGACTGCCTGTCCGGTCTGTGGAACAACACTGCAGGCAACGGCCGACATGAACTCGCTGATGCTGCTTCGAAGCAGATGCGGGAGATGGGATTTGCCTCCGGCTACACCGGAAGTACGAATCCGCGTGCGATCGAGCTTGCAGAACGCCTGGCAGACGTGACCTACCCAAATATCAATCACTTCTACCTCACATCAGGGGGCGGCGAATCCACCGACAGTAACATCAAGATGGCCCGCTACTACTGGAAGGTAAAAGGCAAGCCAGAAAAAACCAAAGTCATTTCCAGGATCTGGGGCTATCACGGCGTAACCTTCGCGGCCATGTGCGCGACCGGTATTGCACCTTACTGGGGAATGTTTGAGCCTCGAATTCCCGGATTTGTCCACATTCCCAGTCCGTATCCGTATTTGTATGAAGCCCCGGAAGGCGCCCCGAGTCAGGGGATTGCAGCAGCCGATGAACTTGAGAAGAAAATCCTCGAAGAGGGACCCGAAACGGTCGCCATGTTCATAGCAGAACCCGTGCAGGGCGCCGGAGGCGTGATCGTTCCGCAAGATGATTACTTTCCGCGTATCCGGGAGATTTGCGATAAGTACGAGGTGCTGTTGGTTTCCGACGAGGTCATCACAGGCTTTGGCCGCACGGGAAAGATGTTCGGACTTGAGCATTGGGGTATTCAGCCGGATTTGATTCAATTCGCGAAAGCAGTGACATCAGGCTATTTCCCCCTTGGCGGAATCGGGATCAGTGATGAAATTGCCGATGTGATGAACCAAAGCGGCTCTCCCTGGATGCATGCGTATACCTACAGTTCCCATCCGGTGGGCTGTGCTGTCGCACTGGCGATGCTCGATATCATTGAGCGCGAGTCGTTCCTCGAACAAGCGAGGACAAAAGGCCAACGCCTGCTTGTGAAGCTCAAAGAGGCGCTCGCCGACCATCCGCACGTGGGAGATGTTCGCGGACTCGGAATGATGTGCGGCGTCGAATTTGTCAAAGACAAGGCAACCAAGACGCTTTTTGATCCGGGCGAGACCATTGGTCCGAAAATACATAACGAAACGGTAAAGCGGGGAATGTTCTCCCGTGTTCGAGGTGATGTGTACTGTGTCGCCCCACCCATCGTCACCGACGAAAACACGCTGGATCAGATTCCGGAGATTCTGGCGGACGCCACGCGGGCGGTGCTCGGGTAACCCTGACAATCCATGGTGAGCGACCGGCATGGGGTCGGGTCGCTCATTCGACTGCACTCGACGCTTTCTCTCTGGCCTGCGGCCGGTGGCTTTGTCATGCTTAGGACATGAGTGTTCTGGATAAAATGAAATCCTGAAGCATGTCAGAGGCTCCATCACCGGCGCGATCGGGACGCGGTAGCCGCAAGCGTGCCCGCGAGGATCGTAAAGTGGCCCGGATGGGCTCATCGCAGGTCTCGCAGTTAGCATTTGGTCCGCTGACCAATTCCTATCCCCCTCTAAATCCTTTAACCGAAGAACAGCTCGAAGCCGTTCATCAGGCATCACTGGACCTGCTGCGTGATGGCGGCATTGAGGTTATGAGCGAGCGGGTCCGCCGGGCATTCGCAAAAGAGGGGGCGAAGGTGCTCGAGGACCGCGACGTAGTGCTGACCGATCCGGATATGATCGTGGAATTGGTTAGCCGCGCACCCCGCACTTTTACCCTGACGCCACGTAACCCGGAGCGAGCACTTCAGTTGGGCGGCAACCAGAGCTATTTCGGGATGGTGTCAGGGCCTCCGAATGTACATGATTGCGTCAACGGGCGTCGTGCCGGCAACTTTGCTGACTACAAGAAGTTGCTGAGTCTTGGTCAGCATTTCAACGTGATAGGCCTTTTTGGCAATCAGACGGTTGCGACCACTGATCTTCCTCCAACAACGCGGCATCTGGACTGCTATCTCGCGAACCTCTGCCTGACAGACAAGATCTTTTCGGCAATCCCAATTGGAGCAGGAAGGGTCAACGATGCGGCCCAGATGCTCGCCTTGGCCCGCGGCATCAGTTTGGATGAGATGCGGACACACCCCGGGCTCATTGGCAATATCAACGTGAATTCGCCTCGCAAACTCGATGAGGCGATGTCTGATGGAGCGCTCGCGCTCGCAGAACTCGGCCAAGCGGTCATCGTGACACCGTTTACTCTGCTTGGCGCCATGACGCCAGTCACCATGGCGGCCGGCCTGGTTCAGCAAAACGCAGAGGCGCTTTTCGGAATCGCCATGATCCAGTTGTTTCATCCTGGTAGCCCGGTAGTCTACGGAGGGTTTACATCAAATGTTGATATGCGCTCCGGTGCGCCGGCGTTTGGCACCCCCGAAAACGCAAAAGCCAATCTTGCCGGGGGTCAATTGGCCAGACGCTATGGCTTGCCGTATCGTACCAGCGCGTGTAACGCATCGAACGTCGTAGATGCGCAGAGCACCTATGAGACTCAGATGGCGCTATGGGGCGCGGTCATGGGCCATGGCAACGTGGTCTACCACGCTGCCGGGTGGCTGGAAGGAGGGCTCGTGGCGTCCTATGAGAAGTTCATCCTTGATATAGAGATACTTCAACATCTTGCGCACATGTTGTCGCCCATTGATTGTTCTGAGGATGAGATGGGTGTGCAGGCGATCCGGGATGTGGACCCCGGAGGACATTTCTTTGGCACCGACCACACGATGGCCCGTTACGAAACTGCCTTTTATGCGCCGTTGGTCAGTGACTGGCAGAACAATGAGAACTGGCAGGCCGCAGGGGCAAAAACTGCGACGGAAAGAGCCACCACACTCTGGCAGTCGATTCTGGCAGAGCACGAGCCCCCGGAGATCGATCCGGGCATAGAGGAGTCCCTTGAAGATTACGTGGCTCGAAGAAAGGAGGCAATCGGTACCGACGAACCCTGAGAAGTCTCGCAGGGATCATACCCTCCGGCCCCAAGAGGGATCACTCTTTGAGGCGCTATTCACGAGTGTTGGACGCTCAGTCGATTAGTGTTTCAAGAACTGAATATATTCGGTCGGCTATCACGTGTTGCGCTGCTTCATTGGGATGTAGTCCGTCATCCTGCAGCAAATCGGGTCGCAAGAAAATCTCATCGAATATCGAGGGCACAAAGGCGATGTCATAATCCGCGGCGAGGTTTGTGTAGACCGATCGAAACGCGTCTCGATAGGCGGGGCCATAGTTCGACGGTATATCTATGGCGGTCATGAGGACCTTAGCACCGGATTGCATTGACTGTGTAATCATGCCGGCGAGATTTCTTTCTATCACGGCGGGAGGGTGTCCTCTCAAACCATCGTTGGCGCCAAGTTCGAGAATGACAATCTGTGGACGGTGTTGACCAAGCAGTCCGGGAAGCGTCCGTGACGCCCCCGCGGTGGTTTCCCCACTGATTGAGGCGTTGATCATTCGGGTGCCGGTTGGCAGGCGTTTTTGAATCAGGCTGACCCATCCCTTTTC
>WTHR01000017.1 GCA_011523045.1 Gammaproteobacteria bacterium
CGGAAGCAGCCCGGATCACATGGATCCAGCCTTCTATCCTATTCCCCAAATTAAGGTAACCCGCGACACTTACCTGCAGGAGGTCGACGCTTACCACCCAGAGGCGATCGCAAAAAATCCGAACCGAGGGATGAGCGGACCACAAATCTTCGCGCCAATCCTTGCAAAATATGTTCAGACATCCGATTCACGATGGGGGATAGCCTGTATCGCTATGCTTAAGGCATTCCACGAGGAGATGCTCAAACAAGTCGCAACTCGCAAATGGTTCTGGCAGTTTGAACACCCTGCTGCATTGATTCCTCTCTATCGAAAGCATCTCATCGCCGGCGGCGCCATAATGGGAGATGAAATATGGTTCCGGGAGATGTGGCTGACTTACTGCCGGAACCTACACGTCTGGGATAGCGAACCCGTTGAGTGGCGTGGCGGATGCCATCGTTCGATGCCCGAAGCCTTTGCCAAGGGCCGGGCAGCAGCTTGGTACCCGGATATTCCGGAAGCTGAAGAGTGGAGGCGATACTCTGATCTGGTGTTTGGTGACTTCTGGCGAGCGAAGGACGCTCCGCAAAATGATACCGGCTATATGATGGGCCCTCTTATCATACTAATTTGTGGTGGTGACCAATGGACCGGCGACAATCGAGTCTTTGAGGACCCCGGGATGAATCGGCTTTGGGAACGCCTTCTTGTTGAAATCTCCCCGGATGGTTTGATCAACCCTTATGGCCCCAACGGTGGTTGGAACAGTACGGCTGATTATCGAATTGCGATGCTTGAGAGGTTAGCTGCCATTACCGGCGACGGACGTTATCGCTTCGGCGCTCAAAAACTTTTCAACTATCTCCGCTATCAACATCGCGGCCCCAATAAACAAAGCAACGATACTGGGGCTCCTTGGTTGATAGCACTAGCCTCCATTTGGGCGGATGACCGCGTTGAAGCGATCGAACCGAACGTAGGTTCATTATGGACAAGCGGGGCGAAGCAATCCGAATCCCTCATACGGACAAGCAACTTACGGACAGACTACTTGGCAATGCTGACTTTAGAGAGAACCGAGGTCACATTTGTTGTAGTTGGTATATGACCGGCGAAGAATGGCCTGACAAATTAATTTTGCGAAGCGGATGGAATCCAGGAGATTTTTTTGGACTGATTGAACTTCACCCGACCAGTTTTCCTGCAAATCCTGGAGGCATTATGGGACTGAACCGGTGGGGAGCTCCGTTTACTCAAATTGTTACTAGCAAAGGGGCGTCTGTTGAAAACCGACTTCTTATCGAGGATGTAAACCAACAGGCGAAACGACGTTATCATTCTGACAAACTACGAATCGATGAATTTTGGAGAAGCGGTTCCATGCCGGATATCCGGTCCGAGGTGACCTACTTTGAAGACACCCCTCAAGCCACATACGCCCGTGTACGAGTGCAGAACATGGACGGTCTGCCTGTGGTCTATGAACGAGAGTTTGTCTTCGCCAAGAACCGCTTTTTGGCCACAAGGGAAATTGTCACCTTTGAGGAAAGCTTCGAAGCACGCTTGGCCCCGTTGTGGAACACTCACAATGTCGGCCCCCAAATCGGCAGTCACTGGGCCAATACGTTTATCCATCAACCTGTAGCCAACAATGGCACCCGAAGCATGAAGAGCCCTCCTGTAGATCTTCTGGTGTGGTTTGCCCCTCGTAAAGATTGCGAGCTTAAGGTAATCGATCGACTCATTGATGATCCCAGGGCGGAAGCATGCCCAAACCAAGTCCGCTACCAGTGGGAAGGCACCCCCGCAATCGGTGAAAAACTGGTTTTCACACAAGTTTACTATCCGCATTCGCCCTATCGAGCCAGAGCGACCTCAAATAACCCCAACCCTAATACTAGGGCTGCGTATGCCAATGAATTGCAGGCGACCGCCCACGCTTCCGGCATTCAAATCGTCAAGGACTCATCTAAAGCTTCTGTGTTGCGTCTTGAACTCACTCCTGGCCAGGTGGAATGGGTTGTTTTTAATCCGGAAATGGAACCCCTTCAGATTGAAAACCTACAATCTGCATCTCCCTTTTTATACCGATCGACTTCGCGGTAGGAGTGAATGATTCGATGTAGTAATTTTCAATGTCGAACGCCACATTTAACCAAACGTTCAAGAAGTTCAGGGGGGAGCTTCATTTCGATAATCTTGGTTCTTATTTGGACTACACAATGGATAAGTGAGCTGAATTAATTTTGAACTCGCCATTGCGTGAAAGCCCCTCGATAATTATCCTCATGGAGCTTACTCTAAAAAAGTATCTTATATTTCTCAGTTTTATCTGTTGCTTTCATGCTTTTGGGGATCAGGCAGGACGTCGCTATGCGGAGAATGAACTTCACGCTCTTCCTGCGATCGAGATCACGGTTGGACTTGAGAATGCAGAAATTGTCGGCTCTGATAATCGGGCACTGCAAGCTGCAGTAGATTATGTTGGCAACCTTGGAGGCGGAACGGTAAAAATCGGTCCCGGAGAATTTCTCATGCGGGATTCCTTGCACTTGCGCAGTCGTGTTACGGTTCGAGGCACGCCAGGCAAGACCGTTCTCAAGAAGGATGTCGAGTATAGAACCCCTCTTGTAGCTGACGGCGATTTCGGCGAGTCGGCAATCACCATTGAGCATCTCAAAGGTTTCTCCATTGGCGGCGGAGTTTATGTCGCTTCCAATACGCAGCGTAATTTCCATGGAGTCTGTGCAACCATCCTCAATAAAAAAGATAACTACTTTACTCTCACCCGCCCGATGAACGCTGACATCATGGTCGCGGATGGCGGCTTCGCGGCCACCATTTTTCCTGTCATTAGTGGCTACGAAATACAGGATGCCAAGATTGAACACCTGATTGTGGATGGAAATAGAAAACACAACCCCACCAAAGTTGATGGATGCCGTACAGCAGGCATTTATCTTTACCGAGGTGATCATTGTTTGATCACCGACTGCGTCGTTACCAACTATCAGGGTGATGGGATTAGCTTTCAGCAGTCCAACGAAGTCGAAGTCAATCGATGTGTTGTGCAACAATGTGCCGGTTTTGGCTTACATCCTGGAAGCGGTTCACAGAGGCCAAAGGTGATCAATTGTCGCGCAATCGAAAACGATGAAGATGGCTTTTTCTTTTGTTGGCGGGTTCGCGGCGGCGTTGCCGAAGGAAACTGGCTTGAGAACAACGGCGGATACGGTATGTCCATAGGACACAAAGACAGCGACAATCTTGTCAGACTAAACACGATCATTAAAAATCAGCAAGGAGGCGTTTACTGGCGATCAGAAACCGCGCCAATGGCTGCTCACCGGGTAACTTTTGAAGAAAATATCGTGCGTGACAATCAAGGCTGGGGACTCTTTGTGGACGGAGTGACCAGCGGGACCGTGATTCGTCGAAACATAATCGAAGATACCGGAAGCGGACGGCAAAGCACTGGCATACGCATCGGAAACAAAACGGACGATGTCACTCTTGAGGGCAACAGGATCAAAGCAAAGAATCGTGTCCTAGATGAGCGCCGGTCTAACTAGGAGATGAGATGCGTCCTTTGCGAATTTCCATGGCAATGAAGAGCAAAATCAGCATCGCCACTCGATCAGTTATCGGGAGCATGTTCATCGAAGTTCTGCTATGCTCTAGACCGACGACCGTGGAAGCCATTGACGACTTTGAACAAGTCGAGCGAGTTGGATCTCCCACATTTTACGCCCCTTCGATCGAACGTTACCGATACGGATCTCCAGACACCAATAATTCTGCATACTATCCCATCCCGAAATCTCCCGTCACCCGGGAAACCTATATGCATTGGATAGAAGACAGCGGAATGCTCGAGTTCGCTAAACAACCAAAGCTGGGCTTGGGGGGGCCAGCACTCTTACTTCCGTCCCTAGCGAAGTATGTTCAAACAGGGAATTCTTTCTGGGGTGAAGCCTGTATTGTGA
>WTHR01000228.1 GCA_011523045.1 Gammaproteobacteria bacterium
GAATAGAGAGCCGTATAGCGCAAGGAGACAGCGGATAGTGGGAAAATTTCTGGTGAGTGTGATCGCTGCTGGATTGATGTTCAGCGCAGCAGTGCAGGCTGATATGCCTTTGAGTGAGCGCGACAAGGATCAGATAATCGGAGAGTATTTTTATGCTGGTCCATTTGAGGATATGACAATCAATGTGGTGCTCGATTTCTACAAGAATGCCAAAAACGAGTTGCAAGGGGGTGGCAAAGTTCGGGCGAATACTATGCCTGAGGGGCAGTGGATAGCAGAGGAATTCCACACTTTTCGCCGTTTGTCATCAAAAGAGTGGACTGACGTGTGGAAAGTAACCGATCTCCCTGGAGAACGTTGTGATAAGGATCGACTGTGCATCGTGGCCGTCAATGAGAGCAGCCTAAATGATCGCCAATACGGTGCTTCAATGAGATTGATGCAATTTGAATCAGATTTCTCTGCTTTTCAGAGCTACACAGTCCCGAAAAAAGGTGAGCCGGGATATCTGGGCGTCATTATTACGAAAAGAGCTGGGGCCCAGGAAATCAGTGGCCTGCCCTCAAAATCTGCTGACGGTGTTGAGCCTGATCAGGATCGCGATGATCTCACCTCTTTGCAGCTCGAAATTGAGCTGGAATTCTGGAAGTCTGTCGAGCAAGATGACACAGTTGTGCTTTATCAGGCCTACTTGAAGCAGTTTCCAGACGGTGTGTTTGCGCCAATCGCGAAGTTAAGAATCGAGCAAGGTAAAACAGAATAAGAAAGAGTAAATCAAGCGCAGCAGAAATGCTTTTTCGCGATCATGCGCAGCGTTCGTCTTAAGTGTTATTGAGAAGCAGTGCTGCTTGCTCTGGAGGAGGTTTTCTGCCCGGCATGCTGAATACCATACTTTGTCCTGAGCGTGAGAGTGATGAAGTGGGGGTCGTAAATGTGATGATCAATGTTTGGTTGTGTTTTAAAGCATAGGATCCGGTTCACCACATCGGGTTTTCGCAAAAAATAGGTTTTCCCCGATTCGGTAGAAAAATTGCCATACACGCTCACAGGATGCATAAGTTTCTGGCCGTCCAGATAACTGACCTCGCCTTCAGGATTCTCCTCAGTGGATACCCGCTCTTTTGCGTCAATGATTGCAAAGGCAACACACTGATGTTCAAGTGCAACCTCGGCTGAGCGAAGCAAAGCGTAGTCGATTACTGCTTCGCGTTTTGTAAAAGCGTTGCCTTTAAAGTGTATGTCGTATGTATCTTCTTGTACCTTTGTATCAGAGTATCCCCCAAGGAAGTTCCATTCTTGGCTTTTATACGGAGTAGGAACGCATCCTGAGATTCCGAAAGTACACAGAATCGTGATGACAATTTTGCGCAGATGAGGATATGAGAATTTCATCATCACTTGGATTCGAGTCATCAAAGTTTAGCTTGGGCAAGAGAAATGGCGACCACGCTCAGAGTCTAGGCTAACCTGAGGCCCAGGGGAAATAGTCGTCAAGGAAGATGTTGGTCCGGACCTGGCAGAGGTGTCGTCCATTGGGGACCTGAGGCGCATCAGGGATAGAGACACGGAAGCTGTTGTCGAAATAGTCTGGAAAACGCTTTTGGAGTGATTTCGAACCTAAGGAAACTCGGGCAACCGTGGCACATGTATGGAATCCGTGCGCCACGCAAGTTATGCAGTGCCTCAAAAATTCTGCATAATCAGACCTATCAATGTCGGTGTAATTTTGTCGCAGGCGGACCTCATCGCGATGTTGTGAAGACCGCCACATAGGGTATCGGGACCTAATTCGTGAAAGTTTCTTTGCAGATCGTTGATCAACCAGCAGATTCCCCTGCCCCAAAGAGGGTTGTAGTTTTATCGAGCAACGGCGGTCGAATAGGTCGATCGTTCGATTGTGATTTGCAGTTGCCCGCGCCATCGATATCGCGGGTCCAGTTGAAAGTCGTGGCAGGCGAAGACGGGTTTTCTCTTCTGGATCAGGGGCGAAATCCAACAAAACTCAATGATCAGTTTTTGCCTCGGGGCGTCGCTCAGCCCTTATATGACGGAGACTTAATGACAATCTCTGGTTATCGAGTTCTCGTGACGGATCTTCGAAAAGATCCTGGGCAGCGACAGCGACCCGGCGCGGGAGAGGCGAGTGGAGGGGAGTCAGCATGGGGAGAAGGCATTAGAGACCTTGATTTCTCTAACCCAATGGAAGCATCTGATCAAGATCTTTTGGATGCTCTCGATCCCGAGCAAGTTAAACCTTCGGAGCCGAGATTGGATTATGTCGGTAATGAAATCGTCAATGAATTGGCATCGTCAGCAGTGGTGCCTAAGGATAGGAGCTCACAGGGGGAGGCCGAAGGCGCAGACGTGTTCGCTATCACTCCGGATATGGATGTGCTTCGAGGGGTTGATCTGGCTGCCAACGGCAGCATTCGTGGGGCTACGGTCGAGTCGGAATCAAGACCCTTTGACGTTAGTGATTTTGTTGACGCTGAGCCGCAAACGACCATGTTCCACAATGTCAATCCGGTTGTTATTCCGAGGTCTGACCCCGAGAGCATCGGTGATCATCGACTATATGAGCGCTTGCTCGCTTGTATCGATGATGCGGCTGAGGAGTTTCTGAGCCAATTTGATCCGACGTATCTGGAGGCGTTGTTCCTCGGGAAGCAGAGGAAGCGGATGGGGAAGCATCGGTGGTTGTGGCAAACTTACCGGTCGCACTACACTGAACAAATGCAGGAGCGCGCTTATCACGCCTCTCTCAAGAATCTGCTTTTGAAGCACCTGCAAGCTGGTGTCGAGCAAGATGGCCAGAATCAGGATTCAGGATCAGGATAGCTAAGTTTGAGAAATTGAATTGCCGCGAAATGGCATTAGGTTTAGAAGAGAGTGGCAAATACAAAGCGGATTGAAGGTAGCTCGAACGGCTAGAAGCCGCATAGCGATCAGGAAAAGATGCACAACATTAGAATAAATAATCGGCAACTGGCGGTTACCGAAGCAAAAGACGAAAAAGCCGCAAAAGAATCAAAAGCATTATGAGGAAAAGTGCCGCTTATCTGATCCTTTGGGTTGTCGTGCTGGGGCTTGTCGGGTGTGCGGTCCCAAAAAAGATCGACCCGTTGACAAAGTTCACGGTTATGATCCACGCGGATGATTCGATTAATCCTTCAAAAGGGGTTTCGGCAAAACCGGTTGTGCTGCGGTTCTATCAGTTAAAGGATCCTGGCAAGTTCAAAGGGGAAAAAGGCATTGCGTTATTCACCAACGACGATGCTGTGCTTGCTGATACGTTAGTTGCGAAGCAGGAATTAACACCGTTGCTGCCTGGAGAAAGTAGAGAAGTTGAAGTTCTCGTGCATCAAGGTGCCAAGTTTTTTGCCGTGCTCGCTGAATTCTCAGAATATCAGTCGGCGAACTATCGTTCTGTTCTGCCGCTGGGCTCGCCCGCAAAAAGCGCACCGCCGCTGGATGTCATCCTGGTCACACTGTCGGGGAACAACGTTGCCGTATTTAAGCCAGTTCTCAAGAAACCCTGGTGGAAAATATCAGGCTAACGTAAACCCATGAGTGATTCCAATAAAGTCATCTGGAAGGAGGGGATGTTCATCACCCCTCAGCATTTTCAGCAGCAAGAGCGTCACCTGTCTTGGTATATCGATAATACCTTTGATGCAGGGACGGACTTTGGCGCACGAACCGGCTTTGCGAATCTTCAGATCAATCACGAACTTCTCAAGATTGGCAAGTTCGCAGTCTCAAGTTCATCCGGTTTTTTGCCTGGCGGCGGATTTTTCTCGCACGACGAAGAGGTGGTGCTGGACGTTCCTCCTGAGGCGGTAGAAAAGCTAATCTTTTTGACAGTCCCGGTTGCCCGAAAGGGCGTTCCTGAGTATGTAGAGGACGGTGATCTGTTGACCCGATATAAAGG
>WTHR01000101.1 GCA_011523045.1 Gammaproteobacteria bacterium
TAGCTGCATTGATCGCTCAAAAGAAAGCAGATGAGATTCGCAATCTCTTTGACATCTCCCATCCGGCCCAGTGGGATTGCAGCCAGTTTCGCAGCATGCTCATCTGGATCGCCATGCTTCGCGTAATCAAGCACCCATTCAGTTGCAACAAGGCCTGGGGCGACGGCGTTGACACGGATGCCATATTCGGCAAGTTCTAGCGCCATATCTCGAGTGAGTTGTGTCAGACCTGCTTTTGAAGCTCCGTAATGCGTAACACCTGGGCGACAGAATGTTGCAGATGTAGAGGTGACATTGATTATGGCTCCCGAAACCTGATCTTCGATCATCGCCTGGGCAACCCACTGCCCGATAATAAATGCTCCACGCAGGTTGGTATTCAGCACCTGATCCCATTCGTCTAATTCGAGCGAGATAAATGGCGTCACTGGAAAAATACCCGCCGCGTTAACTAGACCCCAGAGTGGACCAGTTTCACTTCTTACAGTATTCATGACGTGTCGACTCTGTTCAGCGTCAGTAACGTCGACCCGGCGTGTTATTACGGATGCTTTTTGGTGCTCGAAAGCGGTGTCTAGTTTTTCAGCGTCTCGATCGAGTGCAATCACTTTAATCCCTGCCTCAAGAAGAGCGCTAGCAGTCGCTAACCCGATACCTGACGCGGCTCCAGTAACGACAACCCATTTCGAAAGCTCAGAATCTTCCATCAGTAATTCCTTGGTCCTTCCAATTGTTTGATCCAGTATCGTGAGTTATTGTCCCATTAAATGGTTCTCTGTTGAATAATCTGCCGGTTATCTGGTATCGACTAAGATAGTCCGAAATAAGTATCGAGCACTGAATATGGCACCAATTCCTGAAAAAGTTGAACCAGATCGAGAGCCGATCGTTGAGACCGATGTGGTCATTATTGGTGGGGGCATCATTGGTGTGTCTGCGGCTCTCACGCTTGCTGAGAAAGGGATAGCCGTCGCACTTTTTGAAAAAGGCGAGATTGCTGCGGAACAGTCTTCCCGAAATTGGGGCTGGTGTCGGCAACAAGGACGCGATCCAAGAGAAATGTCTCTAATTATTCAGTCGCTCCAGAGATGGCGAGAGATGAGTGCTCGCATCGATCGGGATGTTGGGTATAGAGAATGCGGAATTCTCTGTCTGGCACAGAATGAGACTCAACTCGAAAAGCTAACAGCGTGGACCAAGCTCGCTCGTGAGTATGGTGTTCCTTTTGATCTGAAAAGCTCGGATGGTATTAACGAATTTCTCCCTGCTACGGATCGAACTTGGTTGGGCGGTCTTTACACTGCGTCAGATGGCCGGGCGGAGCCAACTATGGCAGGGCCGGCAATTGTCGAGGCTGCAAAAGATCATGGCGCGAAAGTGTTTACTAACACGGCTGTTCGTTCGATCGAAACAGCGGCTGGAAGAGTAAGTGGTGTGGTCACTGAGATGGGACTCACTCAGTGCAAATCTGTGATCGTAGCGGCCGGAGCGTGGACCAGCCTTTTTATGAGAAACCTCGATATTAGGATTCCTCAGCTCAAGGTCCGGTCATCGGTATTTCGTACTGCCCCGATTTCGGGAGGACCAGAGGCCTGCATCTACTCCTCAGGCTTTACGATTCGGAAGCGCTTAGACGGCGGTTATACCGTTGCATTGGGGGGTCGTACCCGGATCCCCTATGATCTCACGCCAGATTCTTTTCGGTATCTTAGAGACTTTCTTCGTTTAGCTTGGATGAGTCGCAAAAGCCTTAGACCTCGATTATCTGACCGGTTAACGATTGAGAGTAGTTACCCCGCCCGCTGGAGTTCTGCCCAAACTACAGTTTTTGAAGAAGAGCGAATTCTCAATCCGGAACCGATAGACCGTTTACTGAATCAGGCAAAAGAAAATATCTCTGCCGCGTTTCCGCTATTTAAAAAGATGAAGATAATTGAACGGTGGGCGGGAATGATTGATGTGACACCTGATGCGGTACCAGTAATTTCCGAGGTTGATGCGCTCCCCGGTTGCGTTATTGCCACCGGATTTTCCGGACATGGGTTTGGAATCGGCCCTGCGGCGGGAGAACTAGCAGCGCAAATGGCTGTGAACCAGCGTCTTTTCTTAAATCCTCAACCGTTCAAACTATCCCGGTTTCACGATGGGACCGACATAGAACCAATCGCAGGCATATAAAAAAATTCGCAAATTAACGTGTAGAGGAGGCCCTTTATAAATGGTTGATGAACTTGAGCCCTGGGAGTGGAGTGAATCTCACTGGCGTGGCCTGGTGAATCAGGTCAGAGCAGGCCGAAACCTACTGCCGTCGCGGTGGCCGAATGATGCAGCTGTTGCGGTAGCGCTTTCATTTGATTCAGACCATGAAACTAATGAACTTCGGGACGGAGGTAAATCAGTCGGGAGGCTATCATGGGGTCAGTACGGAACAAGAAAAGGCGTGCCCCGAATCCTCCACGTGTTGGAAAAATACCAGGTCCCCGCCACTTTTTTTGTTCCAGCGGTTGCTGCGCTTTTGCATCCTGATGAGCAACGTAAGGTGATCGATCTTGGACACGAAATCGGTATTCACGGCTGGATTCATGAGCTCAATTCCGTTTTACCGTATGACGTAGAGAAGGATCTGATGTTCCGGGCGGTAGACACACTTGAGACTATCACCGGAGTACGACCCGTCGGGCTGCGAACGCCTTCTTGGGATTTTAGTCCACATACGCTGCGGATAGAGCGTGAGCTAGAGTTGCTCTATGACTCCTCGTTGTTTGCGGATGACGATCCTTACGAATTGCTTGATCATGGAGAGCCTACCGGAATTATTGAACTTCCAGTTGAGTGGATTCGGGATGATGCCGCCTACCTCATGATGGCTAGGTTTGGTGGGCTGAGACCCTATACCCCTCCTACAGCTGTTTTTGATATTTTCAAGCGGGAATATGATCAGGCTGTGCAAGAGAAAGGACTATATGTCTTAACAATGCATCCCCATGTCATCGGGTATCGATCTCGCATATGGATTCTTGAAAGCCTAATTCAGCATATTCAGGACTCAGGCCAAGCCTGGTTTGCCACTCACGCTGATATCGCTAGACATATCAAAACAGAAATGGGTGCGAACAGTTGAGGCAAGATTCTTACAGTGCAGTGAAACGCTTGATGGGAAGATAGAAATTAGAAAATATCTCGAAACATGAACAATGACGAATTCAAATTAGAACTCGATCATGTTGGATTAATCCTTCGGGACTTAGAAGTCGGCAGGGCGACCTATGAAGGTCTCGGCTTTAAGTTGACGCCACGGAGTATCCATTCGGGCTCTCGTGAGCCAGGCCAACCAGTGGAGGAATTCGGCTCAGGCAATCATTGTGTGATGCTTAAAAAAGGGTACTTCGAGGTGATGGGCCTAACCGACCCAGATCTTTATAGCACCGCACGAACGATGCTCAAAAAGTACGAGGGACTGCACATTATTGCTTTCGAGGGTGCAGATGCAAAAAACAACTACAAGATGTTGTCGCAGCGTTTTGATGGTGTCCAAGAGCCACGACGGCTCGAGAGGGTAGTTAACACAGGATCATGCAAGGAGGAAAGCCGAGCCGTTTTTAATAACGTTACACTGGATCCGAACCTCTTCCCTGAGGCGAAAGTCATATTCATTGAACACGTGACCCGTGAATTGCTCTGGCAGCAAAAGTGGATGGAGCATCCAAATGGCGCGCTATCACTCGAAGACGTTGTACTTTGCGTCGAGGACGTGGACGCTGTTTCTGAAAAATACTCACGGCTTCTTAACTCTAAACCCGCTTTCCCGATGACAGGTGTTGCACGGTTTAAACTATCGGAAGGCAAAGTCTATCTTCTGAACCTCGCGGCCTTGGCTAAATGGGTTCCTGGCGTCTCTCCGCCTGCCGTGCCTTC
>WTHR01000210.1 GCA_011523045.1 Gammaproteobacteria bacterium
AAATGGTGGGCGCGACTGGGATTGAACCAGTGACCCCTGCCGTGTGAAGGCAGTGCTCTCCCGCTGAGCTACGCGCCCCGTGTGGATTGCGCACGCTTGTGATCAAGGGTGCGCGGGACGCTTATTATAATTAGAATCCGCTCTCCGATTCTACGCAGGACCCTGCAATGTCCGCTGTTCGAACTCGATTTGCGCCGAGCCCCACTGGATACCTGCATATTGGCGGGGTACGAACGGCTTTATTCTCCTGGCTCTATGCCCGCCATCATAGCGGCGAATTTGTGCTCCGGATCGAGGATACCGACCGTGAGCGCTCTACCCAGGCCTCGGTCGATGCCATTCTGGAAGGCATGCAATGGATGGGTCTTGATGCGGATGAAGGTCCGATTTATCAGAGTGATCGCCTCGCTCGGTATCGTGAAGTGCTGGATCAGCTTCTGGATCAGGGCCTTGCTTATTACTGCTATTGCACCCCAGAAGAGTTGGATGCGGTGCGAGAACAACAGCGCGCGCAGAACATCAAACCCCGCTATAACCGAAAATGCCGAGATGCGAGGGATCCCTCCCGGCCTGGCATCGATCCTGTTATTCGATTCAAAAATCCTCTGGAAGGATCAGTCATTTTCGAAGACCTGGTGCGCGGGCGCATCAATATCAGCAACGATGAACTTGATGACCTCGTGATTGCCCGGGGTGATGGCATGCCCACCTACAACTTTGCTGTAGTCGTGGACGACATGGACATGGGGATCACTCATGTCATCCGCGGGGATGACCATGTGAACAATACGCCACGGCAGGTCAATATCTTCAACGCTTTGAATGCCTCTTTGCCGGTTTTTGCACATGTGCCGATGATCGTTGGCGCAGACGGCCAGCGTCTTTCCAAGCGTCATGGCGCGGTCAGTGTGCTGGAGTATCGGGATCAGGGCTTCTTGCCCGAGGCCATGCGCAATTATCTGCTGCGTCTCGGCTGGTCGCATGGCGATCAGGAAGTCTTCTCGACGGAGGAGATGATCAGTTTTTTTGACCTTGGCGAGGTCAATCGGGCGGCTTCTGCTTTTGATCTCGATAAGCTCAAATGGCTCAATCAGCACTACATCAAAGAAGCAGATGCCGATCGGCTGGGCGCGCTTTTGGTCACAGGGCTCGAGGCGTGTGATGTCGAGATTGCGTCGGGTCCCGCGCCGCGATCGGTCGCTGACGCGCTGCGCGAGCGTGCCCAGACCATCGATGAATTAGTGGATAAGAGCCTCTATTTTTATAGTGATTTTGATGAATATGATGAGGGTGCCGCCAAGAAGCACTTGCGGCCCGTGGCTGCAGGATTGATGTCGGATATTCGTGAGCGTTTCGAGGCGTTGTCGGTTTGGCAGGCGCAGACAATTCATGATGCCTTGCAGGCATGTGTCGAAGCGAATGACTCCAAGTTGGGAAAAATTGCCCAGCCGCTTCGGGTTGCAGTGTCAGGTACAGCTGCCACTCCGCCAATTGATATCACCCTGGAACTCGTTGGCAAAAAGAGAACTCTCGAGCGGATCGATGCCGCGATTGGCTTTATTGCGGCGCGGGCAGAGCAGGGCGCTTGACCCCGTCGGGTCAAAAAACGACAATACCGCGTTCTCTCGGGGCCGTAGCTCAGTTGGGAGAGCGCTACAATGGCATTGTAGAGGTCGTCGGTTCGATCCCGTCCGGCTCCACCATACATGTCCCCATCGTCTAGTTGGCCTAGGACACCGCCCTTTCACGGCGGCAACAGGGGTTCGAATCCCCTTGGGGACGCCACTTTCTCAAGTGGCCAGGGCAGGTATGGCCATCCATCCCGGTGAGCAGGCTCTAGACGACCCCATACGCGAGCATGGCGTCGGCTACTTTCTTGAAGCCCGCGATGTTTGCTCCTTTAACGTAGTCAACCGCGCTATCGCCTGATGAAGCACCATACTCCACACAACTGGAGTGGATGCCTTTCATGATACCCGCCAGGAGAGACTCCAGTTCGTCTTCACTCCAGGACAGCCTGGCTGAGTTCTGGCTCATTTCGAGACCCGACACCGCGACACCTCCTGCGTTGGCAGCTTTGCCCGGTGCGAAAAGAATACCGGCTTCTTTAAACGCCTCTACGCCATGCAGGTCTGTTGGCATATTCGCGCCTTCACTCACGGCAAGGCAGCCGTTTTTGACGAGCGTTTCGGCATCATCCCCATCGATTTCGTTCTGAGTCGCGCAAGGCGCGGCCAGATCACAAGGGATGCTCCAGGGGCGGTCTCCCGCGTGGTAACTGGCTCCTTTGAATTCCTCGACATACTCGGAGATGCGGCCGCGTCGATTAGTTTTCAGATCCTTCACCCAGTTGATTTTCTCAAGCGTGAGACCTTCCGGATCATGAATGAATCCATCGGAGTCCGAGAGGGTCACCGGCTTGCCGCCCAGTTGGACCATCTTTTCCGCGGCGTGGGTCGCCACGTTGCCGGACCCGGAGATCACACAGGTTTTGCCCTCGACCGAATCCCCGATGTGCTCCAGCATGTTCTGCATGAAGAGAATCGCGCCATAGCCGGTCGCCTCGGTTCGAATCAGGCTGCCGCCATATTCGAGCCCTTTGCCGGTCAGCACACCGGTGAAACGATTGGTGATGCGCTTGTACTGCCCGAACATATAACCGATCTCCCGTGCGCCCACTCCAATATCGCCTGCGGGGACGTCAATGTCGTCTCCAACATGACGAAACAGTTCTGTCATGAATGACTGGCAAAACCGCATGACTTCGTGCTCGGATTTGCCTCGAGGATTGAAGTTTGACCCGCCTTTTCCTCCTCCCATCGGAAGACCCGTCAAACTGTTCTTGAATGTCTGCTCGAATGCCAGAAACTTAAGCACCCCTTCGGTGACGGTAGGGTGGAACCTGATCCCTCCCTTATAGGGTCCGATTGAGTTGTTGTTTTGGACGCGCCAGCCACGCTGTACCCGGATATTGTTTTCATCGTCTTCCCAGCAGACGCGAAAACTGACAACGCGATCAGGTTCTGCGATTCGACGCAGGATCTGATATTCGTGGTATTCGGTCTTGTCCTGAATAAAGGGGAAAATGTCCTGGGCTACTTCTTGAACAGCCTGCACAAACTCCGGCTGACCGGGATTGCGTTTCTTTACTCCCTCTAGAAACTTCTCAATATCGGGGTGGTCGGTCGTCGCCATTGCATCCTCCTGACTTTTCGATTTGTCATTATTTTTGAACCTGCTAAGGGTTAATCATAGAGCGAAAACCGAATTGCCTGTGGAACTGCCGCAGGCTATTCCCACCCCTTCGATCAGAATCGGGCTGAATATTCAGAGATTTAGGGGATTTTTGGCGTTTCAGTCCCAGCCCAGGGAATTCAGCCAGGCGATGACTTCTTCGGTGAGCTGGTCGCTGCTGTCCGTAAAGTAGTGATCTGCCCCGGTCGAGACAATCTGCCGGGATAGAGGATTCCCTCCTTTGTTTATGAGATCCAGCCGTTCGGGGGCCATGCGGTGAACTGCCGGAAAATCTTCCTCTCCATAAAGATCGAGCACCGGTATGGCTATGGAAGCGAAAGGAAAGGGATGGCGCATCGGTTGTTTATAGTCGGTGGCACCCATGCCGATCCCGACGAAGGCATCGATGCCGGAGTCACCATGTTGCTCAATCCAGAGCATCGCCATATGCGCTCCGCAACTGTGGGCAAGCAAAACCACTGGTGAGATGTCCTGATCCTTAAGGTGTGCAATGGCAGCGTCGATTCGGGGCATCGCTTCGGGCAACACCGGCAGGTAGTCGAAATACTTGGCCGATTTTTCCAGCACCGGCATCTGCAAGGAAAGCGTATGCCACCCCGATTCCGAAAGCCCTACGCGCAGGGGTCCGATATTCTCGGGCCAATCGGCGTGAAAT
>WTHR01000189.1:0-5255 GCA_011523045.1 Gammaproteobacteria bacterium
CTATCGTTGGGCTCGGTTATGTTGGTATTCAGCTCGCAGTCGCTCTTGGTCGCAAGCACCAAGTGGTTGGGTTAGACCTCGATGAACAAAAGGTTGCAGGCTATCAAGCGAATTACGACGCGACAGGAGAAGTGTCCGAAGCGCAGTTACGGGCAGCGGCTCATCTTGAATTCACAACTCAGTCTTCAGATCTGAAGGGGTGTGATATTTTCATCATCGCGGTGCCGACGCCCGTTGATCCTGAAAAAAATCCCGACTTTGGTCCATTGGTAAGTGCGAGCCGCACGGTCGGTCGCGTTATAGCAGCGGGCGCGACGGTGGTTTATGAGTCCACTGTCTATCCGGGGGCAACAGAAGAGGTTTGTGTCCCGGAGCTTGAGCAAAACTCCGGACTCATCTGGAAGAAAGACTTTTCGGTTGGCTACTCACCAGAGCGCATTAACCCTGGAGATCCCGAACATACCCTGGCGACCATTACCAAGGTGGTCTCTGCTGATAACGATGAGACGCTTGACCTTCTTGCGGATCTCTACGGTGAAGTCGTAACGGCCGGCATTCATCGGGCGCCCAGCATCCGAGTCGCTGAGGCTGCAAAGGTTATTGAGAACACGCAACGTGATCTGAATATCGCGTTGGTGAATGAACTGGCCGTGTTGTTCGATCGATTGGATATCAACAGTCGTGATGTACTTGATGCTGCGGGCAGTAAATGGAATTTCCTGCCGTTCAAGCCGGGTTTAGTGGGGGGACACTGTATTGGAGTGGATCCCTACTATCTCACCCATAAAGCCGAGATGATCGGATATCAGCCGGAGGTCATTCTGGCTGGGCGTCGAATTAACGACAGCATGGCGGAATTTGTGGCGGGTAAAGCTCTGCAACTGATCGCGGAGCAGGGTATGAGTGCTTCGGGAGCGACGGCGAATGTGCTTGGCGTGACGTTTAAAGAAAATTGTCCGGATACCCGAAACTCTCAAGTCTTTGCTCTTATCGGGGCGATGGAAAAATCTGGGATCACAGTTTCCGCTGTCGACCCGAGAGCAGATGCTTCAATGCTTCAGGATGAGACAGGAATCAGGCTAAAGCCTGTCGAGGAGCTTGAGCCTGCCGACATGACGCTGCTTGCTGTGCCGCATCAGGAACTCTGCGAGCGGGGTTATGAGTGGATTCAATCGATTACGCGACAACCAGGTGTTTTCATTGACCTTCAAGCAGTATTCCGGGCGGCAGCTTCGGAAGACAAGACGTTGAGTTACTGGAGCCTGTAGCCATGCATGTCATGATTACCGGGGCGGCAGGATTTATCGGCTCAACCCTGGCGCTACGTCTTCTCGATCGGGGAGACAAGGTGACGGGTATCGATAACCTTAACGACTATTATGACGTTTCCCTCAAAGAGGCAAGGCTTGCTCGTTTGACACCCTCAAAGCAGTTTAGCTTTATTAAGGCGGATATCTCGGATCAAGAAGAGATGGGAAAGCTATTTGCCGGGAATCATTTTGATGCAGTGGTTAACCTCGCAGCGCAGGCGGGCGTGCGTTACTCAATCGAGAATCCGGCGGCCTATATCGATGCGAACCTCGTTGGGTTTGGTCATATCCTGGAGGGCTGTCGACACAGCAATGTTGGACACCTTGTTTATGCCTCCTCCAGTTCCGTCTATGGTTCCAACACCGAGCTGCCATTTTCCGAAAAGCACAACGTTGACCACCCTATTTCGCTCTACGCCGCGAGCAAGAAGGCGAATGAGCTGATGGCGCATGCCTATGCACACCTTTACGGCATGCCCGCTACGGGGCTTCGATTTTTTACTGTTTACGGTCCCTGGGGCAGGCCGGACATGGCGCTCTTCAAGTTTACTCGCGGCATTCTGAAGGACGAGCCGATTCCGGTTTTCAACCGTGGCGAGATGGTCCGAGATTTCACCTATGTAGACGATATTGTCGAGGGAGTGGTTCGTGTAATTGACCGGCCGGCGACCGTATCAGACGGTGTTAATGAACCTGATCGAAGCGCCAGCGCGCCTTGGCGCATTTTCAATATCGGCAACAGTCATCGGGTTCCGCTCATGGACTACATTCAGGCTTTGGAAAAGGCGCTGGGAAAACAGGCAGTGCTTGATCTTTTGCCCATGCAGGATGGAGATGTGCCCGCAACCGAAGCTGACGTGACAGCACTGGAGTCGGATTTAGGCTACCGTCCGAGAGTGAAGGTTGAGGAGGGGGTTCAGCACTTCGTGGATTGGTATCGTTCTTACTACAGACAGTAACAAGCTTGACCGGGTGCTTATCTGCCCCCTCAGAGTTGCAGTCCAATCGTGTTTTGCACTGAGTTCATCCGCGCGAGGGCCTGCTCAGCAGCCTCGGCATCTTGCCCTTCCTGCTTTCTTTGAAGGATGAGATACTGAAGTCCCTGTCGGTCATAAAGTGACGACTGACCGCCATTGCGCAATTGCGCAACGAAGCCTTCTCCCGGGAGATTAAATAGTCCTGTAAATTCTTCCATCAGATTGGTATTCGCCGGATCAATGTACTCGGACATCAGCGTGGATGTGCCTCATTGACTCCCCAGATTCTATCTGACACCTCGGTACTAGGGAGCAGGCGGTAAAATCTCCGTTGATATCTTCAGGAGATTCTAGCCATGAGTCAGGATGAGCAAAAGCGCCTCGCGGCGCAGGCTGCACTCGATTTTATTGAATCGGGTGATATCGTCGGTGTCGGAACCGGGTCAACGACCAATTTCTTTATTGATGCGTTGGCAGGGGTCAAAGGCAAAATCGACGGCGTAGTGTCCAGTTCTCAGGCATCTGCCGATCGGCTGGAGGCGATCGGGCTGCCGATAATTGATCTTAACCGGACGGGTGATCTGTCTCTTTACGTCGATGGTGCAGATGAGGCCACTGCTCATCTGCAACTGATCAAGGGCGGAGGAGGCGCACTCACCCGTGAAAAGATCGTGGCGAGCGCCAGCAAGCGGTTTGTCTGTATCGTCGATGAATCGAAATTATCGGACCATCTTGGGTCTTTTCCTTTATCGGTAGAAGTGATCCCAATGGCTCAAAGCCTCGTCGCCCGCAAACTGATTGCGATGGGTGGACAGCCCGAACTGCGCTCAGACTTCATGACGGACAATGGGAACGTGATTCTGGATGTCCGGGGTCTTGATCTCACGGATCCGCTTGCGATGGAGTCAAAGATCAATCTTCTTGCCGGAGTCGTTGACAACGGCCTTTTTGCCGCTCGCCGGGCTGATGTCCTGTTGGTGGGAGGCGGCTCGGGTGTCCGCCAGATGACGGTCTAAGTTGCCTGACGCCTAGTCCTGCAGAAGGTCACCTGCTAATAGTTTTGCAAAAGCATTAAATGAAGGCATCTTGCGGATCATGCCGTGGCGATGGTCAACCAGTCCATAGCCCGGGTTGATCAGTTGCCACCAGTAAACCCGCTCGACCAATCCCGTCTGGTAGGCAATCCGATAGTAATCTGTCAGGTATTTGGCTTGGGTAGCTTCGTCGACCGTAGAGCGGGGCAGACCTGAGTTCGGGGTGTAGGGCTTCGTATCCAGAAGGGGCCAGTTGGTTTCCGTAACCCATACCCGCGGGGCACAGCGGTTTGAGGCCTCTGTGATGGCCCGAATCAGTCGGATTTTCCGCTCAAGGTCGAAAAACCGGTACTGGTGCGAATAGGGAGACCCGCGACGGTTTACATAAAGCGCGCTAGTACATGCATCCAGGTGATAGTGATATCCGTTGATCAGCGTGCGAATCGTGGCCAAAGGTTCAAAGTCGATGACGGATGATCCGCCAAGAACAAGGTCAGGCCGACGTGTCCGAAGATCGTCTACTCCTTTCAGCAAGTCCAGGTATTCGCCCGTATGGTGACAGCCCCACTTGCTGCGGTTGATAGCGTTTCCGATCTGAAAGGTCGTGGTGAGGGGATAAAAGGCATCAATAATTCGATCGACTGTCTCCAGCCACTCCGATGGATCGAGTACGCTTTGGCGGGATTGCAGGATGTTGATGAGGAGTTTGCGCCCTTTAAATCGGCCCGCAAAGTCAAGATAGTAATCAAGCCTGTCTATATGCCACGAGGGAACGCGCAATAGGACGTTTTGAACACCGAGCTCCTCCACCAGATCGCTAACCGCTTGATGACTCCCATGATCGGGTGATATGCCAAGTCCAACAAAGTCGCGTGGATTTGGCGGAACTATCCTTTTGGGGCGAGCGTAGTGCCACGCGATAGCTGGTAACGATCCTAAAGTGCAGAACGCGGTTCGCAGGTATTCATTAAGATTCTCGACCTTAAGTCGAGGTTTTTCTGAACGAGCAAGCTTGAAGGGCTGGTCCGAGTGCGGGTCCCACCAGAACGGATGTTCGAGGCTCATCGTTTTATTGCGGCGATATCGAAGACCTGATGGCCGAGTCGCAGGCCCCGTCGCTCATATTTGGTGAGTGGCCGCCAATTTGGGCGCTCTGAAAAAGCAAGACGGCCCGCCTCATTTTCAAGAGCGGGCACTACATCAAGTGCCGCCAGAATCTCATCTGCGTACTCCTGCCAGTCAGTCGCAATGTGCAGGCGCCCTTGTGTCTGAAGTTTCTCGCTCAGGATATGCAAAAAGCCAGCGGTCAGCAGCCGGCGCTTGTGGTGACGCTTTTTCGGCCACGGGTCTGGAAAAAGAACGAGGATCTGACTGAGTGAGCCGGGATCGATCGTGGGTACCAATTGGGCTGCATCGCCAATCGCGATCCGTACATTCTCGATACCTTCCTGCTGCAGTCGCAAAAGCAGCCGTCCGGCACCGGGTCTATGAGGATCGATACCTATAAAGCACCGCATAGGGTTCTCTTTGGCAAGGCTGAGCAACGCGTCACCATCGCCAAACCCAATCTCGAGTGAGCGTTCAGCATTCTCATAACCTGCAATCTGGCCCGCGAGACCGGAATCGGACCCGAACCCGTACACGGGCCACAATTCCTCCAAAGCCCGTTTTTGCGCGTTGGTCATTCGGCCCTCACGCCGGACGAAACTTCGCACTGGGCTTTTACGAAGATGCTTCATGTCTGAGAGATTATTGGTCATTGACTGCTAAGCGTGGATGACTTGATCTATGGAGTCTGTTCGCGGGCAGGCGTCAGTGATACCCTTAAGCGTTATGGCATCGCGGGTGTAGTTCAATGGCAGAACCTCAGCTTCCCAAGCTGATGACGTGGGTTCGATTCCCATCACCCGCTCCATTGTACCTCTGAGATGTCG
>WTHR01000189.1:5355-14088 GCA_011523045.1 Gammaproteobacteria bacterium
CAGACGATTTCGATATGGGACCTTGAAGATGTGGGAGACAACTGGACGCGAGCTGATGCACAAGGCATTGCACCTGTGGTGGCAGTGCCGACAACTGCGGGTACGGGTTCGGAAGTGGGGCGCGTTTCGGTGATTCTGGACGAGCCGAATGAGATAAAGCGGTTGATCTTTCATCCGGACATCGTGCCTGCTATTGTCATTCTTGACCCTGTGGTCACGGCGGGATTGCCGCCTTTCTTAACCGCAGCGACCGGAATGGATGCCTTATCCCACAGCCTCGAGGCGTGGTGCTCTCCGGTCTACCATCCTATGGCAGAAGGTATCGCTGCTGAAGGAATCCGCCTGGTCCGCGAGTATTTGCCTGCTGCAGTTGCCGACGGAAATAATCTCGAGGCGCGTACTCAGATGCTGGTTGCATCAACCATGGGGGCGACGGCTTTTCAGCGGGGTCTCGGGGCCATGCATGCTTTGGCACATCCTCTTGGTGCTCTTTATAACGCTCATCACGGCACGTTAAATGCCGTTTTAATGCCTTACGTCCTCGTAGAGAACCGCAAGGTGATCGAAGAGCGCATCTGTCGGCTTGCACGAAGCATTGGGATTGATGACCCCGGGTTCTCGTCTTTTCTTGACTGGGTGCTGCAATTGCGCGAGACATTCGATATTCCTCAAAACCTTGAAGCTCTCGGAATTGATGATGCACAGGCCGAAAGAGTCGGCGTGATGGCTGAGACGGATCCCTCCAGCGGAACCAATCCTATTCTTTTTAGTGCAGACCAATATCAGTCACTTTTCCTCAAAGCGCTTAAAGGAAATCTTGGATAAGGACATGGTTGCGGCTAACCCAGATGCTGAGCAGTCTGTCGGAATCCTGCAGTGCGGAGAGGTGCCCGAGAGCCTGAGTCACGCTTTCATCGACTACAACGAGATGATCGCAAAAAGTCTTATTGCAGAGGATCCGAAGTTAACCTGCAGAACCTGGCGCGTCTTTGAAGGTGAGATTCCTGAGCCCGACGAGTGTGACGCCTGGATCACGACCGGATCCCGTCACAGCGTCAATGACGAAAATGACTGGACGGAGCAATTTTGTGATTTCGTAAAAGTCGTTGCTGAAAAAGAACACCCCTTTGTTGGAATCTGTTACGGCATGCAGATGATGGCGCGGGCGCTTGGCGGCCGGGTGGAATTTTCTCAAAAAGGTTGGGGAGTGGGGGTCGCAACGAGTTCAGTTTATGAGCAACCTGCCTGGATGTCTCAGGCGGTCGATGAGCTTAATCTTGTTGTGAGTCATCAGGAGCAGGTGATAACGCTGCCAGAAAACGCTACGTTAGTTGCGGGCAGTGATTTTTGTCCTCACAGTATTTTTTCTGTTGGCCAGAGTATGCTGGGCATACAGGGCCACCCAGAATTTACGACTGAATATTCCCGAGCGTTGATGGAGGCGCGCAGGGAGATTATCCCGGCCGACCGGGTTTCTGAAGGCATGGACTCTTTGGCGAAACCCGTTCATGGGGGCCTGACATTTGAGTGGATCGTAAAATTTATCCGCGAGGCACTTTCACGATCAGCCACTTCGTGATTTGCTCAAGCCAAAGTGGGTTAGCTTGAAGTTGATTTGACTCATTGGACGAGTCCCGGTCACTTAGCTAGGATTAAACGGTACTCGTTATCGACGCAACTGTTTGGCTCGTAAAATCCCGTGATGACTCTCAAGATTGGTACCCGACGCAGTGATCTTGCCATGTGGCAGGCGGTTTTTGTCCGTGATGCGTTACTGGGCGCGCATACAAATCTTGAAGTTGAGTTGGTGGGGATTACCACAGAAGGTGACCGCACCCTTGATGTCCCGCTTGCTGCCAAAGGGGGCAAAGGCCTTTTCCTGAAGGAACTTGAGCAGGCACTCCTGGAGCGGCGGATTGATGTGGCTGTCCACTCGATGAAAGATGTCACCGTCATTGAGCCCGAGGGGCTGCATATTCCGGTAATCTGCGAGCGCGAAAACCCCTGTGACGCACTGGTCTCTGCTCATTTTTCCAAACTTGAGGATCTCCCGGCAGGCGCTGTGGTGGGGACTTGTAGTTTGAGGCGCCAGGCCATATTGCGTCACCGCTTTCCGGATCTTCAGGTCGAAAACTTAAGGGGTAATGTAAATCGTCGGTTAGCCCGACTGGATGCCGGGGACTTTGATGCGATTATTCTGGCCGCTGCGGGATTGATGCGCCTTGAGATGCCGGAGCGTATCCGAGAGGTCATCGCGCCACAGGTCATGTTGCCTGCAGTCGGTCAGGGAGCAGTGGGCGTTCAGTGTCGACAGGATGATGATGAGACCACAGCCTTTCTCGCGCCTCTGGACGATCCACAAACCCATCTACGTGTCAAAGCAGAACGCGCGGTCAATGCGGAATTGGGCGGTGGCTGTCATGTCCCCATCGCGGCTTATGCAGAGATCCAAGATGAGCAACTGACGCTTCGTGGCCTGGTTGGCCAGCCAGACGGTTCTGAGGTGTTATTTGCCGAAGCCGCCGGCCCGTCTTCTGGCCCGGAGGCAATCGGCCGCACAGCAGCACAAGACCTTCTCAGTCAAGACGCAAAAAGAATTTTGCAATCGGTAGCGGATGGCTGATCCGGCACAACTGTCGGTGGTGGTGACGCGGGCAGTGCATCAGGCCGACGAGCTCTGCAATCTGATCAGTCAGGCCGGTGCAGAAGCGGTCCGGTTCCCGGTCACAGAAATCGAGGCGGTGGATGATTCCGACCCCGCACTCGTTCAGTCTCTGGAGGCTCTCGATGAGGCTGATGTCGCGATATTTGTCAGCCCCAACGCAGCCACATATGGTTTGTCTCTTCTCGAGCGCCAGGGTCGAGAACTTCCCAAACGCGCAAGAGTACTGGCGGTGGGTCCCGGCACAGCCAGACAACTTCATGAACGAGGAGTCAGCGTCAGCGCCGTTCCGCAGGGCAAGTATGACAGCGAGGCTCTTTTGGGTTTGCCCGATCTTCAAGATGTTGCAGGACGTTCGGCACTGATTATTCGGGGGCAGGCGGGAAGAGAAATGTTGGCTGAAGAACTCGACCGACGCCAGGCCGTTGTCTCACACCTGGTTTGTTATCGACGAGTTGCGTTGGATAATCCGGATCCCAAGGTTTTGAGCCGGTGGCATGACAAGGGATTCGATGTCCTCATCCTGACCAGCGCCAGCGCTGCCGACCATCTTTGGCAGCTTTTAGACGAGAGCGCCGTTGAACTTCTTAAGAATATGACTTTTGTGGTCTCCAGCGAGCGTATCGGCGAGCATTGCAGATCGTTGGGTTTTGCAGGAAGTATCGTTGTAGCGGAAAATGCAGGGATGCCCGCGTTGGTATCGGCATTGGAGCAGATCGCTTAAGTCGATCATGCTATCTGATTGGCAAGTGAGAGGTATTTGTGACAACCGGTAAAGACTCTTCAAAGGGTGCTTCCGACGCAATATCTGGGGTCGAGCCGGCGGGTTCGGATTCAGTGAACGAGTCGTTGGCTGTGCCCGCGGCTTCAGCACCAGCCAACGATCCCGCCAAGGCGCATTGGGCCGCCTCTTTGGCTTTGATTTTTGCCATTCTCGGAGTCGGCCTCAGTATCTATACCTGGTACGCCACTCAGGTCGCCGGCCAGCTTGAGGCAGGCCGTGAACTGGGTCGTCTTGACGGAGTAGACCGAGAACTTACCCGTCTTGTGACCGAGCAATCCGGCCTGCAGGTCAGGATTGATGCCGCGCTCAGTCAAAATCTTGACGATAAGCGCGAAGTGCTCGAGAGCATCGAAGCAGCTCAATCTGAGTTGGATGCAAGGTTCAAGTCATTGGCGGACGAGCAGGAAGGTGCCCTTGCTCGGCAGAATGACGAGATCTCGTCTCTGGCGGGCACGCTGGCCGCGACCCGTACGCAACTGGGGTCCGTCGAGGAAGACTGGACGCTTCGAGAAGTTGCGCATCTATTATTGCTGGCAAATCAGCGACTCACGTTGCTTGGAGATGCGGAACTGGCAAAGCGGGCGCTGACTCTCGCTGACGATCGACTTCGCTCGGTTGCCGATCCTGCAATATTGGAAGTCCGAAGAGCTCTCTCTAAAGAGCTCAGCGCCCTTGAGCGAGTACAGTTGCCAGATATTTCAGGCATCGCACTGGATCTTTCCTCTCTGGTGCAGACGGTGTCTGCTTTGCCGCTTAAAGGCGACGAGGATCGCCCAGACTGGATTGCCGATGCGCAGGCGGATCAAAGTGGAAAGGACAGCTCGACCGCTTCGTCAGTCGACAAGGACAAGCCAGGTTTTTTTGCCGCATGGATGAGTCGTCTAGCGGATGATCTTGGAAGTCTTATTCGGGTACGTCGGGTAGATGAGACTCAGTCGCCCAAGCTCGACAACAGTGAGCGTTTTCTCGCGTTTGAAAATCTTCGCTTGCATCTTTTGGTTGCCCAGCTGGCGGTATTGCGCAGTGATCAAGCGGTTTACGAAGAAAACCTGACGACAGCCCGCACCTGGCTCAATGACTACTTTGAGTCATCCTCCGAATCGCAGCGATTTGATGCGAGATTGTCAGAGTTGATGCAGATCGACATCGCTCAGGAGTTGCCCGATATATCCGAATCCTTAACCCTATTGCGCAGCCAAATTGGCGCAAGGACCCCGACTGAGTGACGGCAATCGTCCTGGTACTGACGGCACTGGCCGTCGCACTCACCCTGGGACTCCTGGCGCGTGAGGATCCCGGCTATGTGCTTATTTCCCGGTGGCCCTATGAGATCGAAGTCTCTTTGGCGCTTTTCCTCGCTGGACTGGCAGTCGGACTCGTTGCTGTTTATTTCCTGATCAGAATCCTGTTTCGTATTTTCCGTGCCCCACGCGATCTTCACCACTGGCAAGCACGCCGACGGCACGCTCAGGCCGATCGCGCAACTTTGACCGGTTACGCGCGCCTGATCGAGGGTGAGTGGGAGGAAGCGGAAATTGCGTTGAATGAGGGTCTGGGTCGGGGCAGTACACCATTGCTGCAGTATCTCGGTGCCGCCTATGCGGCCCAGCAGAGGGGCGATTTTGAGGCCAGGGATCGGTACCTGGTCACCGCTCGTGAGCAGGATCCGGACCATCTTGAAGCCATTGAAATTACCCGAGCCCGGTTGCTTGAGCGGGCTGGGCAGATTGATGAGGCGAGAGGTGTGCTCGAACAACTTCATGAGCAGGGCGTGCGCCACCGAGCAGTCCAAAGAATGTTATTGGGCCTAATGCGAACACAGCACGATTGGCCAGCCCTTGAACTTTTGCTAAAGCGGGATCGAGATCTTCGCGCACTGCCACGGGCTGAGCTCGATATGCTGCGCCAAGAGATACAGGTCCAGCGTCTTGTCAAAGCAGATGATTCAGGATCAGCCTGGACGAAATTGACGCGCCGGCAAAGAAAAGACCCGGTCCTGCAGGCTGCCCACGCCCGGGCTCTGATTAATTCGGGAGAAGGGGATGCTGCTGAACAGTTTCTACGCAAGTGCATCGTGCGCCAGTGGGATTCAGAGTTGGTGAGACTTTACGGGCACGCCCATTCGCAGCAGATTGATGAGCAGTTACGTCGCGCAGAGCAATGGCAGCAGGATCATAAAGAGGACCCCGATCTGTTGATGACCCTGGCACGACTTCACCTGGCGAATCGAGATCGTGATAAGGCGCGGGATCATCTTCTCAAAGCTGTCCGCCTGGGTGGGTCACGAGAGGAATATCTGGAGCTGGGTTTACTGCTGGAGTCGATGGGTGAATCGGATAAAGCACTGCAATGTTACCGCCGCGGCCTGCAGTCGGCCGAGTCGAAAGATGCGCCGCAATTATTAAGGGAGTCGGCAACTGCTGAGGGAGAGCTGATTCCGCTTCCTTCTGCCGAGCAACGTCCTTAAAAAATCCGGACGCGCTGGGATCTTTGCGCGGCTTGTTCGCCTTACTCTGCGTCAGCCGTGAACTCGAAAGAATCAAAGAATAGCCGCTCGGGATTAAGGCCATGGGCGGGATACGTGTTTCTCAGGGCCTCAATCATCGGCGGCGGACCGCTCGCGTACACTTCAAAATCATTAAGTGCAGGATGTTGCCGCAACACGACTTCGTGTACGAATCCGGTTGCCCCGTCCCAATTGTCCTCAGCTTTGGGCTCCGACAGGACCGGTGTGTAACGCAGGTTGCGATGGGTATCGGACCAGCGCCTCACTTCATTGTCGAGATACAAGTCTTCCATTGAGCGCACTCCCCAGAACAGATGAAACTCGCGATCTGGAAATTTGTCCAGGGCGACATCCAGTATCGCTTTTAAGGGAGCAAGACCGGTGCCGCCTCCGACCATAATCACCGGATGGGTTTCTTCCTCTCTCAGAAAAAAGGTTCCCAGCGGTCCCTGAAACCGCAGAAGATCACGGGCTTTCATGGTTGTGAAGACTTGTTCGGTAAAATGCCCATCCGGCACCCGTCGTACATGGAGTTGCAAATCTTCGCCTTCGGCTGCAGCGTTGGCGATAGAAAAACTGCGGCGTCGGCCATCGCGCAGCAGAATATCAATGTATTGACCGGGAAGGTATTGAAGGGTCTGGTTCTGCGGCAACTTCAGCTGTACGACCATGACGTCGTGGCTGACTTTTTCAAGATGGACGACCCGGCAGGGTAAGGTGCGGATGGTCATTGCCGATCCCGGCGGCAACTCATTGGCCTCAATCACAATGTCGCTCTGGGGTTTGGCTTGGCAGAGCAGAATGTCTCCGGCGGCTTTTGCGCTTTCGGAGAGCGCGCCCGCCGCGTAGTCCCCAGGGTCAACTTCTCCCGAGATAAGGCGTGCTTTGCAACTGCCGCAGGAACCGCTTCGACAGCTATAACTGAAGGCCCGGCTTTGACGCATTGCTGCGTCGAGTACGGTTTCGGTGTTTTCAACCGAGAACGAATGCCCGGTTTTCTGATTGGTTACCTGAAAGGCCATAATTGGCAGTGAGTGTAGAGTTCAAATTTGCTTGTATTTTCGCATGCCGTCGGGTGAAGACGCGACGGATGTGGCGCAGAGGATAAGCGGGGTATCGACTTGAGAACATTTCGCAAAAGCCCGAAGGGATGTTCGGTTGATCATTGCCATGCGGGGAGGTCAGGTGCCGGAACTTCCTGAGGTAGAAACGACCGTGCGAGGAGTGCGTCCGGCGGTGGTAGATCGAAGAATTGAAGCGGTGCGGGTCCGCGAACGGCGCCTTCGCTGGCCGGTGTCACGCGGATTGAGTCGCATCCTTGCCCAAAAGCGAGTGGTCACTGTCAGTCGTCGAGCCAAGTACATACTGCTGAACTTCAGTCATGGAACCTTGATGATCCATTTGGGAATGTCAGGGCGCCTGCGCGTCGTGCCGGCAGATACACCTTACGTCAAACATGACCACGTCGATCTGGTGTTCGACTCTGGAAGAGCACTGCGGTTTCATGATCCACGACGTTTCGGCAGCGTGCTCTGGGTGGCAGAGGATTACCGAAACAGCAGGTTGATCAAAGGATTAGGTCCGGAGCCGTTTGACCCTGAATTGACAGGCGCATTTTTGCATCAGGTCTCCCGCAAGAGAAAAACCAGTATCAAACAATTTGTGATGGATAGCCGCATTGTTGTCGGCGTGGGTAACATTTATGCCAGTGAGTCCCTTTTTCGCGCTGGAATCCGGCCGGGACGGGCCGCGGGTCGGGTAACGCTGTCGCAGTATGAGGGGTTGCTGGACGCGATCAGACAAGTCCTGTCGGAAGCGATCGAGGCAGGGGGGACTACACTGCGGGATTATTCCAGAGTGACGGGTGAGCCGGGATATTTCGAGCAGTCGCTCGATGTCTATGAGCGTGCAGGCCGCCCTTGTGTAAACTGTGTGACTCCTATCCGGAGGAAAGTGATCGGCCAAAGGGCCTCCTACTATTGTCCGCGATGCCAGAGCTGACATTGAAGGCCGCAAGCCTCGCTTAAGCAAAACGGAGGCAATTGGGAACTAGGATGAATATCTATGGAACTTGATCTGGATTTTGTACGTGCGCAGTTTCCAGCGTTTTCGGCTGAGGAAACTCGTGACTGGGCATTTTTTGAAAATGCGGGCGGGTCTTACGTGCCGGCTACCGTTTCCGATCGCCTGGCACGGTTTTTTGTTGATCACAAGGTGCAGCCCTATGGGGCATTCGCTCTGTCAAAGCAGGCGGGTGAAGAGATGGATGAGTCGTACGCTGCGATCGCTTCGCTCATTAATGCGGCTGAGGATGAGATTACGATCGGACCCTCAACAACACTGAATTTTTATATTCTTGCTCAGAGTTTGAGACATCGGTTGCGTGTCGGCGATGAGATCGTGGTGACCAATCAGGATCATGAGGCCAATATCGGTTGCTGGCGGCGCCTGTCTGAGCACGGCATTGTTATCCGTGAGTGGCGTGTCGGCAAAGCTGATGGTGAATTGGATCTCAATGACCTTGAGGAGTTGATTTCAGATAAAACCCGGATTGTGTGCTGCACCTTGTGCTCGAACCTGGTGGGCACCCACAATGACATGGCGGCGATCGCCGAGATGGCGCATCGAGTGGGTGCGCTGGTGGTAGCGGACGGCGTGTCTTATGCGCCCCATGTCATTCCTGATATGAAATCGCTGGGTGTGGACTTTTATGCCTACAGCACCTACAAGACTTTCGGCACACATCAGGGGGTGTTGTGGGGCTCCAGTGAGGCGCTTAAA
>WTHR01000019.1 GCA_011523045.1 Gammaproteobacteria bacterium
TCTCTATACCGCGGTCAAAATCAAACGACTCGATATACAGGAACGCCGCCAGAGCCAGCCAGAAGACGGCTTCGCAAATATGGCCCAGACGCAGTTTTCCCATGACTTACCCGTGCACGCAGATATAAATCAAAAAAACCAAACGGTCAGGAGCAGTTTTGCACCGCTCCCGACCGTTCAAGAGGTTTTCAAGCTGGGGGCAGCTTACTTAACTTCCATTCCCAGCTGTTTGTAGACATCACGATACTGGGCGATGGTTGCCGTAATCAGCTCCCGAGCGCCGTCCGTATCGCGGAAGCTTTCAATCAGGTTCATGTACTTGCTCTCATTGAAATCCTGATAACTCTTCTCACAAAACGCTTTCTGGAATGCCCACTGGAGCCATTCGACACGATCCGCAGGCGCGTCCTTGTGGACATAGAAACCACGGAATCGAAGCAGCGGCTCGAAGTCAAAACCTGCGTCTGTCAGGCTTGGGACATCTGAGAATGCTCCCGGCCGGCTGTGCAACAGAGTCAGAATGGGCTTGAACGTGCCCGAATCGAGGAACTTGCGTACGTCTCCAGGCTGCTCAAACAATGCGTCTACCTGTCCGCCGGCGAGTGCGCCATATCGAGGAGCGCCTTTATCGAATGAGATCTGCTGGATCTTCATGCCGGTGGAGTCCGTCAGGTACTTCATGTTGATGCGCTCCATGGAACCTTCCTTGGAGACATTGGCGATAGTGGCTTTTCCGTCCTGCGCTTTCACCCACGCAACGAATGAATCCCAATCGGTGTAACGGTCTTCGTTGGCACGGATATAGATCTGCGAAAAGGTAATCTGTGAAATCACCAACGGAATCAGATCCTCAGCAGGGTTGGGTCGACCCGAATCCAACGCGTGAGCGCTGGACGCATCATCGATATGCTCGAGTACGGTGTAGCCGTTCGCCGGCGTCGCGAGATACGCTGTCATTCCGACCGTTCCTGAGCCGCCAGGCTTGTGATCTCGGTTGATCGCCACGCCCGTCAATTCAGTGACGGCCTGTGCCATGGCCTGTGCGACCTGACCGGACCCGCCAGCCGGACCGTAAGGCACGATCATGCCCAAAGCACGCTCCGGAAAACCTCCCGGACGATCCATCGAACCCGGCATGCCGTCCGTCGCACAGCCAGCGAACGCCGTGCCGGCCGAAAGCGTCATGGCGGCAAAGACAGAACCGACGGAGATCAGAAATCTTCTTGTCTTCATCATCGTTTACTTCCTCCTAAATTGGATTTACAAACTATTTGGGCGCGTTGCCCAACGCGAGTATCCCAGTCTCCCGCGTACCAGTTTTATACCAACGCTCGCCAGAGCATGGCGCCGCCTGACAACAACAGGACGACCAGTACCATTTTCCGGAAACGGGCGTCACTTACCCTCTTTCGAAGCGCTTCGCCAACGAACAATCCCACTACCACGGGGAGGGTCGCTAGACTCGAAAGCACCACGAGTTCCTGGTCCAGAATCCCGAACCATGCCAGCATTATGGCCCATGGGACAACACATGCAATATAAAGAAAACTGATTGTCGCAACGAATCGCTCCTTATCCAGGCCCGGGATAGAGACTAGATAGATGATCAGCATCGGCCCAAACATCGAAGAAAGCCCGCCTACGACGCCACTTGCCAACCCAAATAGGACCCCAGACGGCTTCTCCAGGCGGGGAGGCAGGCTCAGTCGGTAAGAGGAACCCTGGAGAATTGCCGCAGCTATCACGACCGCGCCCACCACCAGCAACAAGGAGCGCTCATCAATCGTGGCAAGAATTGCGACCCCGCCATACGTTCCAATCAGTATGGCAATGAACACCGGCCAGAATCTCACAGCAGCCGAATGCAGCCGTCCTGCCTTGAATGCCTGCCATACGTTGGCGACAACAACCGGCATGGCCATGAGAATAACCGCCACTTGGGCGGGCAACACCAGTGCCATCAGTGGAACCGTCAAAAGCGGTGTCCCGACGCCAAGCGTTCCCTTGATGAGTCCTCCGCAAAAAAGTGCAAAAGCACACCACGCAACAATGAGAAGGTCGAACTCCTGCAAGACTTAGCCCGCCTTGTTGTTGTGGCCAGGGATTTGAAGAATCACCTTAAAAGCCCTGCCAGCACCTGTGCCGCGTGTCTGCCCTGTCGCTGGGTCAGATCCTTGATTTGATGCCGACAGCTGAATCCGTCTGCGACCAGCCAATCTGTGGGATCGGTTTTTCCAATCGCGGGCAAGAGGTCGAGTTGCGCCATCTTGACGGATACTGCCTGTGTTTCACTTTGATATCCAAAAGCCCCCGCCATTCCGCAACAGCCTGCAGGGATCGCCTCGACTTCAAGTCCGTCAATTTTGCTCAGCACCTGATGAACGGCGCCGTGGGCATTAAATGCTTTTTGATGGCAGTGTCCGTGCACAAATGCTTTTTGTCCTGATCCAATCGCCAAGGGTAACTCGGAGAACCCCTTGGCCCCCTCACCCGATAAAAATTGTTCGAACATCATGACGCGATCTGCCAGATGCTTCACCGTTACTCCCTCCAACATACTTGGAAACTCGTCCTTCAAGGTAAATAGGCAGGATGGCTCCAAACCGACTATGGGCATCCCTGCGTCAACAAAGGGCTTGAGTGCAGTCACGGTTCGCCGCGCTTCTTCCTTGGCCTTATCTAGCATCCCGGCCGAGAGGTAGGTACGCCCACAGCAAAGCGGCCGTGAATGTGACGCGCCAGATGTCGGGAAATGAACACGAAAACCTGCCCTTGTCAGTACCGTTACCGCATCCGACAGCACATCTGGTTCGAAATACCGGTTAAACGTATCCACCAATAACACCAACTCTCCATGCCGGGCCTCTCCGGTATTGGCCTGACCTGCAAAAAAGGCCGGCCTGCCCATTGAGGGAGTTGGCGCTCTGCGCTCAGACCCAGCCATCGATCGCCAAGCGCCCGTAACGCCGAACTCCGATTTCTGGCATTAGCCAGTCCAGGAACCCGGCTGACCCAAGAAGCATAGCGTGGCAGTTCTGCGACCAGCCGTTCGCGCATAGGGACGCCGTGACGAGAGCGATAGTGGTGCAGGAACTCCACCTTCATCTTGGCCATATCTACGCCCGTCGGACATTCGCGGCGACAACCCTTGCAGCTCACACACAGCTGCATCGATTCATACATATCTTGTGACGTCAGCGCCTCCGGACCGAGCTGCCCGGAAAGCGCTAGACGAAGGCTGTTGGCCCGCCCGCGCGTCAGATGCGCTTCCTTGTCTGTCGCCCGGTACGATGGACACATCACGTTCGCATCTCTCTTGCGGCAGGCGCCGTTGTTGTTGCACATCTCGGCCGCGCCGGCAAACCCGCCCCATGCAGACCAATCCAGGGCGGTGTCCAGTTTCTCCGTTCGATAGTCGGGCTTAAATCGGAAAAGACTCCGGTCATCCATTTTTGACGGATTCACGATCTTACCGGGATTGAAGGTCCCGCCCGGATCGAAAAGGTTTTTGACCTTGCCAAACGTCTCAACCATCCGCTTTCCAAACATTGCTTCATGGAACTCTGAGCGGACCAGTCCGTCGCCATGCTCACCGGAATGCGAGCCTTTGTACTCACGTACCATCGCGAAGGCTTCTTCCGCAATGTCACGCATTTTCTTTACGTCGACTTCCTGCTTTAAGTTGAGCACGGGTCTGACGTGGAGGCACCCCACAGAGGCATGGGCATACCAGGTGCCGGAGGTGCCGTTTTTTTCAAAAATCTCCGTGAGACGCCGCGTGTATTCGGCAAGATCTTCAAGACGCACCGCGCAGTCTTCGCCCGCGGTGACGAGCAGGCGGCGCGACCCCGCG
>WTHR01000033.1 GCA_011523045.1 Gammaproteobacteria bacterium
TCCGGTTCCTGCGAAAGCCAATGAGAAGAAAATCGCGGTATCTATAAACGATCCCAACAGAGATGATGCTGTTGGCGCTTTCCACCAGGCCACTCCTCGCAGAGCATCAAAGACCTTGATATCGATTAGTTGCGCTACCAAAAATGCGCTACCCGACGCAACAGCCGTTCTCAACATAGCTAAAGCCTCTGGGTCATTAAAAAGCGCCTGCCAGATGGAAACCTCGCTAGCCCGACTTACGCCTGATGCGATGACTAAAGCCGCAACGATAGTCAACCCGACCCCCAGGGCAAACCCAACCGCCACTACGCGTCGAGCAGAGCCAACACCAAAGATTCTGTTGGTCGTATCGGTGACCAAGAATGCAACCGGGTAGGTAAAGGCTCCCCAAGTCAGTATCAAAGAAAGATCGACTTCAAAGAGCATGCCCTGAACTGGATGCTGAACCAGTTCGTTCGAGGCCAGGATGACGATTCCCATCGCAAGGACCGGGACAACAAGCTTTGAGAGGCTCGATCTCATAACAAGAAAGACAGAAGAGACGAGTGGCGGGCAGTCTTATTACTACCCGCTACTAGATGGCAATACAACCCAGATTTAGTGAACGGTCGGATCTAACTCGCCACTGTCGTAGCGCTTGACCATCTCTTCAAGGTCGAGCGAACGAATCTTCGACGCATTCCCAGCGGTACCAAACGCTTCGTAACGAGCAACACAAATCTCGCTCATCGCCTTGGTGGCTTCTTTGAGATATTTACGTGGATCAAAAGCAGAAGGATTCTGATGCATGAACCGTCGAATCGAGCCCGTAGACGCCATGCGAAGGTCGGTATCAATATTGACCTTACGAACTCCGTGCTTGATCCCTTCCTGAATTTCCTCCACGGGCACACCATAGGTCTCACCCATGTCGCCACCAAACTCATTGATGATGGCAAGCCAGTCCTGGGGCACGGACGACGACCCATGCATCACTAGATGGGTATCAGGAATCCGCGCGTGAATTTCCTTGATGCGTTCGATTGCCAGGATATCGCCTGTGGGAGGGCGGGTGAATTTATACGCACCATGGCTGGTTCCAATAGCAATGGCGAGCGCATCCACACCGGTCTCTTTAACAAACTGCGCAGCTTCTTCCGGATCGGTAAGTAACTGATCATGACTCAATTTGCCTTCAGCGCCAGAACCATCTTCTTCTCCTGCCATGCCGCTCTCCAGAGAGCCAAGACAACCCAGTTCGCCCTCAACCGATACGCCACAAGAGTGTGCCATCTCCACCACGCGTCGAGTAACGTCGGCGTTGTATTCAAATGACATCGGCGTCTTCATATCCTCGCCTAGGGAACCATCCATCATGACGGATGTGAAGCCAAGTTGAATTGATCGTTGACAGACTCCAGGAGAGGCTCCATGGTCCTGATGCATACAGACTGGAATATCCGGCCACTGCTCGACCGCCGCGACGATCAAGTGGCGCAAGAAAGGTGCGCCGGCATATGAGCGGGCACCGGCTGATGCCTGCACAATGACCGGGCTATCAGTTTTCTCAGCAGCCTCCATAATGGCGTGCATCTGTTCCATGTTGTTGACGTTAAACGCAGGTACTCCGTAATCATGCTCAGCTGCGTGATCAAGCAACTGGCGCATTGAAATCATAGGCATATCTTCTTCTCTCCTAAATTTTGCAAAAATTTCTCAAGCAAGCTTGCACGGCTAATCACGCTCTCCCGCGACCTCGCCAACCTTTACGATTTTCATCGAATTCGTACCGCCTTTCACCCCGGAAAAATCCCCCTTGGTAATAATCAGCCAGTCGCCCTCGGCGACCAGGCCTCGGGACTCCAACTCAGACACAACCGCCCGATTTACTTGACCCCTTGGCAGTTGAGTGGCATCAAAGGGGACTGGATAAACGCCACGATAAAGGGCCATTCTTCTCTCGGTGCCTTCATTGCGAGTCATCCCGAAGATCTGAATTCCTGAACTTATTCTCGACATCCATTTCGCCGTCGTACCTGACTCTGTCAACGTCAAAATCCCAACAACGTTGTAATGGTTTGCCGTATACATGGTGGCCATTGCAATCGTTTCTTCGACGGAATCAAAACGCGACTCTATACGATGCCCTGACACCAGAACGCTTCGATGGCGCTCCGCCGCGAGGCAAATCCGATCCAGCGCCGCAACGACCTTAACGGGGTGGCGTCCAATTGCGCTTTCAGCTGAGAGCATGACGGCATCGGTACCGTCCAATACGGCATTCGATACATCTGATACCTCAGCGCGCGTCGGCTGGGGAGCGGTGACCATTGACTGCATCATCTGCGTCGCAGTAATCACAACGGTATTCTGGGTTCGTGATGCACTGATGAGGCGCTTTTGCACGCCCGGTACTTCTGCGTCACCAATTTCGACACCCAGATCCCCGCGAGCCACCATAATTACATCCGAGGCCGCGATGATTTCATCCATGTTATCCAGAGCTTCGCGACGCTCGATCTTGGAAACGACATGGGCATCACTTCCCGCAGCTCTCAAAAGCATGCGCGCAGTCTCGACATCAGCGCCGTGACGAACAAATGACACGCCAAGATAATCGGCGCCGATTTCCGCGGCGAACCGAATATCTTCGTGATCTTTTTCAGTGAGCGCCTCAGCCGACAGACCGCCTCCCAGTTTGTTTATCCCTTTGGAATCAGACAACTCCCCACCAACAATCACTCTTGTCGATATGGCAGTGTCTTCTATTTTTTCAACCTGAAGCACAATGTTGCCGTCATCCAGCAGGAGCCGATCGCCCGTATCAACATCGTTGACAAGTCCCGAATAACTTGTGCCGACGCTTTCCTCGGTCCCGGCCTTTTCACCCAGGGCGGTATCGATGACAAAGCGCTTGCCGTTGCGCAACTGAACCGGACCCTTGGCGAAACCGCCGATGCGGATCTTGGGGCCCTGCAGGTCTACCAATAACGCTATCGCACGACCATGCTGGGCCGCGCTGTCACGAACGAGCTGGGCGCGACGGCGGTGATCATCGCGAGTCCCATGCGACATGTTGAGCCGGGCCATATCAATGCCCTGCTCAATCAAAGCCGACATGGTTTTAGCCCGGTCAGTCGAGGGGCCGAGTGAGACTACGATTTTAGTGCGACGGCGAGGGTTCACCTTGCTTCTGGCCTAATCCTCAGGAAGGAAGTTAAACGTGTGTTCATTTCTCGGACGCCCGGCGCTCCAGCATGGCAACCGCGGGCAGGGTCTTGCCCTCCAAAAACTCCAAAAAGGCGCCGCCGCCGGTTGAAATATAGGAGATGTGTTCAGCGATATTGTACTTGTCTACGGCAGCCAACGTATCTCCACCCCCCGCAATCGAAAAAGCATCAGACGAGGCAATCGCCTCACCCAAAATTCGCGTTCCTTCTCCAAACTGGTCAAACTCAAACACCCCCACCGGGCCATTCCATAAAACCGTCCCGGCCTCGCGCATCATACGGGCGAATCGGGCAGCCGTTTCCGGTCCAATGTCAAAGATCATGTCATCTTCTGCGACATCGGATACGGGCTTGATAATCGCGGGCGTATCAGCGGAGAACGCCTTTCCTACTACAACATCAGTCGGCACAGGAATCTCGCCGCCTTTCGCCGCCGCTTGGTCAATCAGCGCTTTCGCCTGATCGATAAGATCTGTCTCAATCAACGAATTGCCGACGGGATAGCCGGCTGCCGCAATAAAAGTATTTGCAATTCCCCCTCCGGGAATCAACTGATCAACCACCTTCGACAGAGACTCAAGCACAACCAGCTTGGTTGACACTTTTGCTCCGCCCACTATCGCCGCCATCGGTCTTGCGGGATCCCCCAGCGCCTTGCCGAGAGCTTGAAGCTCAGCTGCCAGCAGCGGCCCTGCACAGGCAAGTGGCGCATAATGTGCTACGCCATGAGTGGACGCCTGGGCGCGATGCGCGGTTCCAAACGCATCCATCACAAATACATCACAAAGGGCCGCCATTTTTTGCGCAAGCGCGTCATCGTCAGCCTTCTCGCCCACGTTGAAACGCACGTTTTCACAAAGCACCACCTCGCCCGCCTCAATATCAACACCATCAAGCCAGTTCGGTACCAGCCGCACGGGCTGATTCAACAGGGTGCCCAAATGTTCCGCCACGGGTGCTAAAGAATGAACACTCTCAAATTCGCCCTCTTTTGGACGACCGAGGTGTGACATCAGCATGACTTTCGCGCCTGCTTCAACCCCCGTCCTGATCGTAGGCAGAGCCGCGCGGATCCGAGCATCGCTCGCTACACGGCCTTCCTTAATAGGAACGTTCAGATCTTCTCGGATCAACACACGCTTTGACGCGAGATCCTGATCCGTCATTTTCAGTACATTCATGGAGCAAACCAAATAGCGTTTCAGTCAGCGGGGATTTTTGTCGAGTAAACGTCTGGCATTACGTCGACATACCTGGCGCACCAAAAGCAAGTCCGCCGACGGTCAAGTCGGCGGAGCGGGATCATGTCTTACGAAGCGTTCATCAAAGCGATGCAGGTATCCAGCATGCGATTGGAAAAGCCCCACTCATTGTCATACCAGGAACAGGCCTTTACCGTCGTGCCGTTTACGACTCTCGTCATGGCGGCATCGTAGGTCGAGGACGCCGGACAATGATTGAAGTCGGATGAAACGAGCGGCTTGTCGTTGTAATCGAGAATACCTTTAAGCGGGCCGTCTGCCGCTGCACGCATGATTTCATGAACCTCCTCGACTGTGGTCTCACGAGCCGCCTCGAAGGTCAGATCCACCATGGAGACATTGATCGTAGGTACCCGGATCGCAAAACCATCCAGCTTTCCATTAAGTTCCGGCAAAACGAGCCCAACGGCGGCAGCTGCACCCGTCTTGGTCAGAATCATTGATTGTGTGGCCGATCGAGCCCGCCTTAGATCTGTGTGGTAGACATCTGTCAGCACCTGGTCATTGGTGTAGGCATGAATCGTCGTCATCAACCCGCCGACCACACCAATCGCGTCGTGTAGCGGCTTGACCAATGGTGCCAGGCAGTTCGTCGTGCAAGATGCGTTTGAAATAACGGTATCACTTGCTTTGAGGACATCGTGATTCACGCCGTAGACAACAGTCGCGTCGACATCACTGCCACCAGGCGCAGAGATGATCACTTTCTTGGCGCCGCCCGCTAAATGCGCGCTGGCTTTTTCCTTGCTGGTGAAAAAACCGGTGCATTCCATCACCACATCAACACCAAGCTCTCCCCAAGGCAACTTGGCAGGATCGCGCTCAGCGAGAACCTTTACGCGCCTATTTCCCACCATAAAGGCGTCGCCATCGACGCTGACATCCTGGCCGAAACGGCCATGCGCGGTGTCATACTGCAGCAAATGGGCGATTGTCGCTGCGTCACCCAGATCATTGACCGCGACGACTTCAAATTGATCCTGCTGGCCGGACTCGAACATGGCCCTGAACACATTGCGGCCGATCCGGCCAAAACCATTAATTGCTACTTTAATTGCCATGGACTCATCTCCTTATTTAATTAAACTATTTCTTGCTTTTGTCTTCTCTGCTTGTCACCTCAGGCAGCGGCACGTTATTTGCCCTGCTCGTCTAAATCAGCGATTCCACCTGCTGCGCGACATTCTCTGCTGTGAAGCCAAAATATTTAAATGCTTCTTCGGCCGGGGCGGACTCGCCAAATCGATCAAGCCCTATGACAGCACCTTCCAGTCCAACGTACTTTAGCCAACCATCCGTTACGCCGGCTTCAACGGCTACCCGAGCCTTTACAGTGCTTGGCAGTACTGACTGACGGTAACTGTCGTCCTGAGAGTCGAATACGTCCGTGCTGGGCATGGAAACCACACGCACCCGACGGCCCTTCTCCTTCAAAAGCGTGGCCGCATCTGTCGCAAGCGCCACTTCAGAGCCGGTGGCGATGATAATCGCTTCGGGCTCCCCCTCACAATCCATTAGCGTGTAACCCCCTCGGGCGATATTTCGAATTTGCGCAGAGTCACGAACCTGATGCGGCAGGTTCTGTCGGGATAATGCAAGACTGGTCGGGCCGTCGTTGCGTTCAATGGCGCAGTGCCAGGCAACAGCCGTCTCCACCGCGTCACACGGGCGCCAAAGCGACATGCCGGGTATCAGACGCAGACTCGCAGTGTGCTCTACCGGCTGATGCGTTGGCCCATCTTCACCGAGCCCAATGGAGTCGTGCGTGAAAACGAATATCTGTCGGATCTTCATAAGCGCCGCCATCCGAAGGGCGTTGCGCGCATAGTCCGAGAACACCAGAAAAGTCGCACTGTACGGAATCAACCCACCGTGCAATGCCAGCCCATTGCCCAACGCGGCCATCGCAAATTCACGCACCCCAAAATAAATATAGTTGCCATCTGCCTCGTCGCGAGAAATTCCCTTCGAGCCCGACCACAAGGTTAGATTGGACCCCGCAAGATCCGCTGACCCTCCAATTAATTCTGGCAATAGAGGCCCAAATCCCTCCAGCGTCAGTTGTGAGGCTTTGCGGCTTGCGACCGTCGCACCCTCTGCATCAACGGAGTCGATGAAGTTCTGCGACGCTTGCGCCCAATTTTTTGGCAGTTCGCCGGCGGTGCGCCGTTCAAACTCGCCTGCAAGATCTGGATGAGCCGTGCGATAAGCCTCAAATCGTTCGCGCCATTCGTTTTCCTGTGTACTGCCTGTGGTCGTGGCATCCCAGGCATCTCGTACTTCATCCGGAATCTCAAATGGTGAATGCGGCCACTGCAACGCCTCGCGCGTGAGAGCAATCTCCTCGTCACCCAGCGGCGCACCGTGGCAGGACTCTTTGCCTTGCTTGTTGGGAGAGCCCCAGCCGATCACTGTTCGACAACATATCAAGGAAGGTTTGTCTGATTCCTGTCGGGCATCATTGATCGCCTGCGAAATTGCTTGCGGATCATGTCCGTCGACATTCTCAATCACTTGCCAGCCATATGCTCGAAAGCGGGCCGGCGTATCATCAGTAAACCATCCGCCCACCTCGCCATCAATGGAGATGCCGTTGTCGTCCCAAAAAGCAATAAGCTTGCCCAAGCCGAGCGTCCCCGCCAGAGAACAGGCCTCGTGGGAGATGCCTTCCATCATGCAGCCATCGCCCAGGAAAACATAGGTGTGGTGATCGACAATCACATGTTCGCTACGATTGAATTGCGCCGCCAGGACTTTTTCGGCGAGCGCCATGCCAACACCGTTGGTGATGCCCTGCCCAAGGGGACCTGTTGTGGTTTCCACACCTGGGGCATAACCGTATTCGGGATGGCCAGGTGTTCTGGAATGCAGCTGACGGAAATTCTGTAGCTCAGTGATAGGCAGGTCATAGCCTGCAAGATGCAGCAGAGCGTAATGCAACATTGAGCCATGACCGTTGGAGAGAATAAACCGGTCTCTATCCGGCCACGCGGGGTTCGAAGGGTTGTGCTTCAGAAAATCACACCAAAGCACCTCTGAGATGTCGGCCATCCCCATCGGCATACCGGGGTGGCCACTTTTTGCTTTTTGCACCGCGTCCATGCTGAGAGCACGGATAGCATTTGCCTTGGTCTGTCGATCGACCGACCTCGGGGCGTCTGGGGTTGTCGTACTCATGAGGATCTCTCGTTTGACGTCATAAACACACTCGCATCACCGGGCTTTCACTACCCATATTCGCCTCACCAGCTAACAGGGCACGGTATTGGTGAGCCCGGGTATGCAAAAGCAGAATATGAAAACTCACTTTGTCGAGAGCGAGCAAAAAGTTATAGCAAACATCATAAATTTGGGCCTTAAGTTTTACTTATTCTCTTTAGGGATTTTCATTTTCACGAACCCAACCGATCCACAATCGGTGAAGTTCCGGAGTTATCGCGGCAATCGCCGAGCGCTTAGTGAGTTTGCGACAATCAAGGACGTTACCTGGTATGGTCGAGAAAACCCCGCCCGCTTCTTTCAGGATAAGGCTGCCTGCGGCGTAGTCCCACATTCTTTGGCCTCCGTGCAGATAAAGCTGCACTCTTCCCGCAGCGACCCAGCACCACTCCAACACGGAAGACCCCAAATTCCGTTGGGACCGGTACGGGGGATACCGGACGAGCGAGTCTGCCAATCCGGAAACAAGACGCTTGTAGTCCACGTTGGCCACGCATTCGCGTAGCGCGAGTGGCGCCTGAGGAGTCTTCAGGGGTACTCCATCCAAATAAGCTCCGCCTCCCGCGCTGGCGCTGAAGCACTCCCGGCGGACCGGGTCATAGACTACGCCCAGCTTCGGTTCACCATTCTTTACGAGGGCAAGTGATACCCCATAAAAGGGAAAGCCCATTGCAAAATTAGTCGTACCGTCCAGAGGATCCAGCGCCCAGAATCCCTGATCCTGTCCTTCAAGCACGATCCGCGCCTGCTCATCATGGTCCATCTCTTCGCCCATGAAGGAAAACTCGGGCCAACCGGTCTTAAGCTCCGTCGAGATGAGTCGCTGCATTTCATGATCAATCTCGGTGACGACACTGCCATCTACTTTGGCTTTGGTCTCCCGAAGACCGAAACTGGAAAGACCGGCTTTCTCAGATGCATCAGTCAGAATCTGACGCAGGGCTGAAAGCTCTGGTAGACCGCTCATGAATGGGGCCAAGTCGAGAAATAAAATATATTAATCAATAACTTATTATTCTTTAGCTATCGAATACACAGACTTTTGGAGGGCAAATCAAATCAGAGATCAAATAGTCGAGATCATCTGTCTGTAGTCTAACGTTGAGGGCATACCAAAGAAACCTTTTCGTCTTTATAAGAGCAAAGAAATCGAGTATCGACGCGTGACCGATCAGCCGCACCCGGCTAAAATCTCGCCTTCGAGGTCAAAGTTCTGCGTCATAAGAGTCTTCGTTCCCCACAATCCCTGATCGCTCCCGGTTCGAACATCGGCACGGTCAGCGGTACCGCTGTTCCAACTCCTGCTGGCTCAAGGGCCGCTCGCGCACTCGGGCTGTCCATCCTGTTACATGCTCTGCTTATCGGGGGAATAGGGTTTGTGGCCGCAAAACCCGCGCTCATACCCACGGCACCCCCTTTCGTGGAGGTGCTGTTGTTGCCCGAAAGCGGCTCCGACCAGCAGCCGTCTTCGATTGAGTCAGTCGACACCGATCCGAAGACAGCGAACCATACGTTGAGCCATGAGCCACTTGTCAAACGCTATCAAGATGAGATCGAGTCCCTTCAAGCGAGTATCGATCGCATGGATCGCGAAGTGTTTATCAGCGCTGCAAATACGCCGAATGCTTATAGTGAGTGGATGGGCCGCTGGCGACAAAAAGTCGAAGCAACGGGTAACCGGTATGCCCAAAATCAGGAACTCAGTCAGCTATATGGAGAGGTCCTTTTGGCTGTATCGATTAAGGCAGATGGGCGAATCCATTCGATCAAGGTCCTGAATTCTTCCGGTAAACCTGCTCTCGACGGGGCGGCCCTACATATTGCTGAAATTGCTGGGCCCTTTGAGCCCTTGCCCGAAATCATTCGCGAAGAGGTTGATCTATTGCACATAACGAGAACCTGGCGTTTTACACCAATAGGGACTTCAGTCGCTTTTTAGATATGCCGACACAAACCAGCTTTCCCTCCCTCACGAACCACTTTCTGGTGGCGATGCCGGAGCTTAAGGATCCCAACTTTTTCCAAACCGTGACCCTGATCTGTCAGCACGATGAAAATGGTGCCCTGGGTGTGGTGATCAACCGTCCAATAGAAAGTCTGGCGCTACATGACGTGCTCAACCAACTCGAACTCGGGGTAGAGCTGGATCAGCCAGCGATATTGGAGCCCGTCTACGCCGGTGGACCGGTCCATAACGAGTTGGGCCTTGTACTTCATGAGAGCCTGGGAGCGTGGCAGTCGACGATTCCTGTAGGCGAACATATGGGACTGACCTCTTCCCGGGATATCCTCGAGTCCATGGCCAATGGCACCGGACCAAAAAACGCCCTGCTGAGTCTTGGCTACGCTGGCTGGGGCGCGGGTCAACTGGAATCAGAAATTCATCAGAACTCCTGGTTAACAGTAAAAGCCCGACCGGACCTGGTGTTTGATACACCACCCCATGAACGTTGGGAAAAGTCCATGGAGGCTATGGGACTCGATCTCTCCAGACTGGCTTCCGGAGCAGGTCACGCATGAGCAATACAGCAATGGGATTTGATTTCGGTACCAAACGTATCGGAATTGCGACCGGACAGGATCTAACGGGCACGGCACAAGGTGTCGCTACGGTGGGAAATAGCGGCAAGAACGGGCCCTGGAACGAAATCGCAGAGCTCATTCATCAATGGCAGCCTGATATGCTTGTTGTAGGTTTACCCCTGGACAAAGAGGGAGCTGAAACTATGCTCAGCACGGCAGCCCGTCAATTTGGAACGGAACTGGCTTCCCGATTCGCTCGTCCAGTTCACTATATTGATGAGACCTTGACGTCCCGCGTTGCGGAAAGTCTGGTTGCTGAGGCAACCCCCGCGGGTAAACGTATGATTGGCCGGCAACAAGGCCTTCGGGATCAGATTGCGGCAGAGCTAATTCTTAGCACCTTTTTTAACGAACAGAGTCAAAAAAACAATGTCGTCTAAAGCGACAAATACCTCTCCCGTCAATCCGCAAATAGATGATGCCGGACATCTCAGGCATTTTTTGACGATTGAAGGCCTAAGCAAAACGCAGCTGATGAAACTGTTGGACGCCGCCAGTGTTTTCATCGGTGCCAATAGCGAGAGGCGAAGAGAGCAGGCAAATCTGCTTATCGGTCACACCGTCGTGAACCTCTTCTTTGAAGACAGTACCCGTACCCGTACCACTTTTGAAATCGCAGCGAAACGACTTGGTGCCGCCGTAATTAACCTAAACCCTTCCCGAATGTCCACGCGCAAGGGCGAAACTGTACTGGACACGGTGCGGACACTTGAGGCAATGGATACCGACATCTTTGTCGTGCGCGACAGCGCAAGTGGTACAGCACACTTGATCGCCCGACACGTTCCCCCGCATGTGCACATCATCAATGCGGGCGATGGACGCCACGCTCACCCCACCCAGGCGATGCTGGACATGTACACGATCCGCGAACGCAAGGGCGAGATCTCGAACCTCACGTTTGCGATCGTCGGGGACATTCTGCATTCGCGAGTAGCCCGATCCCAGATTGCAGCGCTCAAGATTCTCGGTGCCCGGGAGGTACGTGTCATCGCGCCAGCGACATTATTGCCTACTGAGGTTGAACGTCTCGGCGTAAAGGCTTTTACAGATATCGACGAGGGGCTTAAGGATGTCGACGTCGTCATGATGTTGCGGCTACAGCTGGAACGCATGGAAGGCCAACTGATTCCCAGTACCCAGGAATACTTTCGCTGTTACGGGCTTAACCAAGCACGGCTAGACCGCGCGGCGCCCGACGCCGTTGTCATGCATCCGGGACCGATGAACCGTGGCCTTGAAATCGCCTCAGACGTTGCGGACAGCGAGCGTTCCCTGATTCTTTCTCAGGTAACCAACGGCATCGCGGTGAGAATGGCCATCATGGCCCAGCTTGTTGGAGCACAAGGTTTGCAAGAAATCGGGGCAACATGACGTGAAGATCCGCATTGCAAACGGGCGTGTGATTGATCCGATGTCCCGAGAAGATTCCGTTCGCGACTTATTCGTTAACCAGGGTTTTATTGTCGACCCCAGAACAGCGGGGGATGATTTCTCTGCTGATCGGGAAATTGATGCGACAGGCTGTGTCGTCTGTCCGGGGCTGGTCGATCTTCAAGCACGTCTTCGTGAACCGGGCGAAGAACACAAAGCCACTATGCAAAGCGAACTCTCGGCCGCAGTTGCCGGAGGAATTACGAGCGTCTGTGTGCCCCCTGATACCAATCCCGTAATTGATACGCCCGCCATGGTGCATATGGTCCGCCAGCGGGGTCGGCGTATCCAAAAGGCCCGGGTGTACCCGCTTGGTGCGCTCACGGTCGGCCTAGCCGGCGAGCAACTCACCGATATGTCTGCGCTGCGCGACGCGGGGTGCCCTGCAATGAGCAACGCCAACCAGATCATCGACAATACGCTTGTGATGCGTCGCGCTATGCAGTACGCGAGCACCTTTGACTTGACCGTGTTTCTGACACCTCTCGATCATTGGCTAAGAGGGAATGGCTGCGTACACGAAGGAGAAGTCAGTACCCGCCTTGGCCTCCCCGCGGTTCCAGAAGCGGCAGAAATCGTCGCCCTGGCGCGAGATCTTGCTCTCATTGAAACGACCGGCGTGCGGGCACATATCTCACAGGTTTCCTGCGCCCGATCCGTTGAGAAAATTCGAGAGGCGAAAGCGCGGGGTCTTCGGGTGACCGCGGCGGTGTCTGCGCATCACCTTCACTTAAGCGAACAGGACATCGGGGAGTTCGACACGCGCTACCATGTGATGCCTCCGCTTCGCAGCATCGCTGACCGGGAGGCATTACGACAAGGCGTCATCAGCGGTGTGATTGATGCAGTTTGCTCTGATCACCAACCACACGGAATGGATGCAAAGCTTGCTCCTTTTAGTGAATCTGCCTCCGGCATCTCCGGCCTTGAAACCCTCTTGTCTTTGGTCCTGAAGCTTGTCGAGGAAACGACGCTCTCGTTACCCGAAGCGATTGGTCGAGTGACAGCTCATCCAGCCAGAATTCTTGGGGTAGACGTAGGCAGGCTGCTGCCCGGCGCTCCTGCGGATATCTGCATCTTCGAGCCCGTCACCGATCGGCGGGTCGACTCAACGCAATTTATCAGCCAAGGAAGCAACACGCCATTTGATCAGGCCGCCCTACCCGGCAACGTCAAAATGGTTCTCGTTGCCGGTCAACGCTGTCGGCCTGATCTAACATTCGCCACATCGCAGGACGCCTAACTCCTAACATCGGCGGACGAAGAATTAGAGGATTTAAATATCACCCTTCAAAACTCTACCTTTTCGAAGGTTGACCCCAGGTCCTGCTTGCCCTTCGCCGCTTTTCCTTCCAGCTTTATCTTTAAACGTAGATTGTTGACTGAATCGGCGTTGCGCATGGCATCTTCGTAACTGATTGATCCCTTTTCGTACAGCTCAAAAATGGACTGATCAAACGTGATCATTCCCTCATCGGTTGATTTTTCCATCGCTTCTCTTATTTCGTTTATTTCACCCTTCAAGATAAGGTCGCTTATGAGGGGCGAGTTCAGCATTACCTCAACCGCCGGCACAAACCCGTTTCCAGAAGCCTGCGGAATGAGGCGCTGCGACACTATCGCTTGAAGGTTCATCGACAAATCCATGTAAAGATGCGCACGTGTATCGTCTGGATAGAGATTAATCACTCTCTCGAGTGCCTGATAAGTATTATTCGCATGCAACGTTGCGAGACAAAGATGACCGGTCTCTGCAAACACCACGGCGCTTTTCATCGTCTCTGACGTGCGTACCTCGCCAATCTGAATCACATCGGGAGCCTGGCGCATTGCATTTTCCAGCGCCGAACGATAAGAGCCGGTATCCACGCCCACCTCTCTTTGCGTCACAATGCACCTATCGTGCTGATGCACAAATTCAATAGGATCTTCCACCGTTACGATATGACCGCGGGTGTGTCGATTACGATATCCGATAACCGCCGCCTGGGTAGAGCTCTTGCCAGTTCCAGTGCCGCCCACAAAAAACACTAGTCCCCGGCGCATCAACGCAATCTTTTCAAGCGTGGGCGAAGCGAGATTGAGTTCTTCAAACGATGGGATGTGGGAGCTGATGTGGCGAACCACCATCCCTACCTGACCCTGCTGCTGAAAAACGTTCACCCGAAACCGTCCAAGTCCGTCCGGGTTGACCGCAAAGTTGGCATCCTTTTCGGCGGCAAACAATTTGGTCTGA
>WTHR01000195.1 GCA_011523045.1 Gammaproteobacteria bacterium
ATCCCGCGCTGAGTTAACTACGTCTTTAGCGCCGCAGATCGCGGGCGCTTGAATGAGTCTCACCCGGCACAATACTCGCCCGTGTCGCATCAGGATAAACTCGGGCGGCGCGTCCGTGGAAGATTACGCGGATTGTCGGTCTTGGCCCGGTTGATCAGTCGCGAGCCAACGCCCAGAGGAAAACAGCATGGCCCGTCGAAACAGAACTGCCCGTGACCGCTCGCAGCAGGCCACCGCCCGTATTGAGTCGCAGATTGAGCGCCGGCTGCCGTTTTTCGATCCGCTCGATAACGATGCGATCTCGCGCCTCGAAGCACAGGTCGACTGGATCATTCAGGATGTGGGTATCGCATTTCGCGATGATCCCGAAGCCCTGGCGCTGTGGCGGGCACAACCCGAGGTCCGGGTCGAGGAAGACGTAGTCTGCGCGCCGGCTGACTGGATCCGCGAGATCTGCCGCGATGCCCCAAGTAGTTTTCGGCAACTCGCCCGAAATCCCAAGCGCTCCGTCACGATCGGCGGCCAGCATCAGGTGTTTGCGCCCATCTACGGCGCCCCTTTTGTGCGGGATCTTGAGAAGGGTCGGCGTTATGGCGACATCGCGTCATTTCAGGATCTCGTCAGACTGACCTATATGTCGCCGGCCCTGCATCACGGAGGCTTTGTAACCTGCGAGCCCTGTGATGTGCCGGTCAGCAAGCGTCATCTCGATATGCTGCTGGCGCATATGACCCTGTCCGATAAACCGCATCTTGGTGCCATCACGGAGATGAGCCGGGCGCAGGACAGTGTTGATATGGCTGAGATTGTCTTCGGCCGTGAGACCCTGGATCAGCACTGCGTGATCATGGGCAACGTCAATACCAACTCCCCTTTGCTGGTGGATAAGGTCGTCACCGAGGCGGTACGCGTCTACTGCGGCCGCGGCCAGGGGATCGTCGTGGTGCCGTTCATTCTTTCAGGCGCGATGGGGCCGGTGTCAACGGCGGCGAGTGTCGCGCAGGCAGTGGCGGAGGCCATGATGGTCTGTGCATACGCGCAACTGGTCCGCAAAGGGGCACCGTTTGTTTTGGGCAACTTTCTGTCGTCGATGTCGCTGAAATCCGGTGCGCCGACTTTCGGTATGCCGGAACCCGTGATGTCGAATTATGCGATCGGGCAGTTAGCCCGTCGATTGGGCCTGCCGCTACGATGTGGCGGGTCGTTGACGGCCTCCAAAATTGAAGATGCCCAGGCTGCCTATGAATCCGCCGATTCAATGCATTCGACGATGCTGGCTGGCGCGCATTTTGTACTGCACGCTGCAGGTTGGCTGGAAGGAGGATTGTGCACCGGCTTTGAAAAACTCGTGATGGATGCAGACCGGCTTGCGGCATACCAGAAGGTGCTCGATAAGGGCCTTGATGTTTCTGATGAGGCTTTTGCCAAAGACGCTTATGGCGAAGTGGGCCCGGGTGGGCATTTCCTGGGTTCGGCGCACACCATGCGGCACTACCAGAACGCTTTTTATGAGCCCCGGCTCAGTGACAGCGAAAATGTCGAGAGCTGGGAAGAGGGCGGTGCCCATGACATGCGGTCTCGGGCCACTAAGCGCTGGCAGCAGATGCTTAAAGATTACGAGCCCCCGGCGATTGATCCTTCGTTGAAAGAAGAGCTCGAGTCCTTCGTCAGCACAAGAAAGGCGCAACTGCCGGATGCGTGGTACTGAGCGCTAACTGTTACAAAGGAGTCCGCCTGACATGACCCGTCCCCAAGACCCGATGAGTCACGCAGTTAACCTCAAGTCCAAGTTCGATCTTTTTTCTGACCACTGGGCTCCCAGGGTGATCGCTCAGATGAACGACTACCAGTTCAAACTCGTTCGACTGCAGGGTGAGTTTGTCTGGCATGAGCACAGTGATACGGACGAAACGTTTCTGGTCATCGAAGGCGCCATGTCTATCGAATTCACCGATCGCGTGGTTGAGCTTAAGTCCGGTGAGATGATCGTGGTCAGGCGCGGAGAGCCGCACAGGCCGTACGCCGAGCACGAGTGCCAGGTCATGATTATTGAGCCTAAGGGTGTGGTCAACACCGGTGAGAGCGGGGGAGAACTCACGGCGCAGAACGATGTCTGGATCTAGGGTCTTTGATGTATCCCGTGTCGCGCCGCGGGCAGATTCCTCGAATGGGCGACCCCGGCCGTTTTTGAAGATAATGTCCATTGCCGTTCGGGCTTGTCGGGCAAAAGAGCATGAGAGCAAACAATGAGTGGATACGCAGAGTTATCACCGGCTGAAGCACAGGAGCTGATGCAGGCAGAAGACGCCTGCGTGATCGATATACGGGACGGCAACTCGTTTTCCAGCGCACATATCACGGGGGCGATTCAACTGGATCAGACATCTCTCGGACCATTTCTTGAGGCGACAGAAAAGGATGCCGCACTGGTCATCTATTGCTACCACGGCATCTCCAGCCATTCCGCAGCGTCGTTTTTCGTAGATCAGGGCTTTTCCCGGGTGAGCCACATTGCCGGGGGTTTTGAAGCATGGCAGCAGCAGGCACTTCCGGTGGATCATTCCTGACCCATGTCAGAATCCCATTCCGACCCCTTTGCAAGGAATACCATGTTTAATTTGAAAGTTTGGCTGCCAGCAGTCTCGTCACTCTTGTTGGCGGGATGCTCGTCACTCAAATATGATGGCCCCGGTACTGTTCAGGATTTCGCGACCGCGCGAACGGAGTGTTATAGCGCATTGATGGGAACCGCTGACGGGGAACCCACGGTCAACTGCGGCGCCTGGACAGCTTGTCTCACTTCAAAAGGGTATGTCAGGGATCGTTACGGAAAGTTCGATGTCGAGGAACTGGAGATGACGATTTCCTGCACCGATTGAGCTTCGCCGACCAATACCGTTTGCTTTCACTTACGCACCGTGCGTAATCCTGAGTCCATCCGCTCCCGGTTCTGGTGGGGAAGTGCGGCTGCTCTGACATCAGCCGTTGCCTTTTCGTCCAATGTCGTGCTTTCAAAACTGGCTCATGATTTTGGCACCAACCTGCATGCGCTCAATTTGATAAGAACAGCGGTTTTTTTGGGCTGTCTGATCGTGGCGGTAGGGTTGTCCGGTTCCCGGATTTCCATCGAAAGAAACGATCTGTATCGCTGCCTGATTCTTGGCTTGCTGCTGTGTGCCGAGATGTATCTGCTGCTGGCGTCAGTGCTTTTTATTCCGGCCGCTCTGGCGATACTGGTGTTCTATACCTATCCCGTGATGATTGCCCTTTGGGCCTGGCGCACGGGACGACATCAGCTGTCCTACTTGGGTTTGGGTGTCATGGCGCTTGCCTTTGTCGGCCTGATCATCGCGTTGACCGGATCCGATACCTTGTGGGTAGGCTGGCAGGGCAGAAATGGTGTCGTGCTCGCCCTTTGCAGTGCGGTTTGTCTTGCCGCAATATTGTTGCTGAGCGAGCGGGTGCTGGGAAGACAGTCGGCAACCGTTATGATGTTTTACATGCTGATAAGCGCAACTGCGGTAGTCGGTTTCGTGACCCTGTTTTTCGCTGAGTTACATTGGCCGGTGTCTTTTCCAGGCTGGCTCGCGTTGTCGGGCAGTGCCACCTTGTATGTGGTTGCCACGCTGCTGTTATTCAAAGCAGTGGATTGGGTCGGATCGCTTCAGACGGCCATTATCGATAACACTTCGCCAGTATGGGCGATGATTCTCGGGATCCTGGTGCTGGGGCAGTGGCTGACCATCCAACAGGTTATCGGGGCGAGTGT
>WTHR01000013.1 GCA_011523045.1 Gammaproteobacteria bacterium
AACAACCTGTACCTGTCCAGGACCGATTAACCCATGAAATACCTCTCTTCCATCGGTGGTGATGCTGCTCGCTTTTGCAGAGCCAGAGAGAAAGAAAAGTACGTGCGAGCTTAACTCCGTCGTGTTAGCAATAATGTTCCCGTCTTGAAACGACCGCCGACTAAAAAAAGAGGCCAGTTCAGCTTTCGTATCCTCCAAAAGCATTTGAAAGTATGGGCTAATGCGCAGAAAAGTATCGAGTTCTTCACGCTGTTTTTGACGGTCCATTTCCATAAATTGATCAAACCTGATGGATCACTGCATAAGAAGAATTAACCTTACCTCAACAAGCAGACTAGAGTCCCTACTGGAATAAAACATTTATCAGCCGAATGATGAGACCCTCGTGTCGGACAGTGCTATTTCTGACCAATTCCTCTACCATTATCGACTATGATCAAAATCGGCGTCATTGGGCTTGGCAAAATCGCAACGAACAGTCTAATTCCTGCAATTGGGGAAGCACGCGGAGCCTGTTTGTGGAGCGTGCTAAGTCGCGATCTTGAAAAAGCTCGTCGAATAGCGGTGGAATTTAGCGCCCATTCTCGAAATCCTGCCTTCGATAACCTGCAGACTTTTTTATCTGACCCCGAATTAGATGCGGTAATCGTCGCGAGTCCCGACAAGATTCACGCATCCCATTCGCTAGCTGCCATAGATAAAGGCAAACATGTTTTAGTTGAGAAACCAATGGCTACTTCGATCGCGGACGCGAAGATGATGACCACCGCCGCGCGCCAATCGGGAGTCAAGTTGGGAGTGGCATACCATATGCGCTGGCATCAAGGGCACCGAGAACTCGCTCGTCGTGTTTGGAACCGGGAATATGGCGAAATTCAAACGATCCGAGCGCACTGGACCTTCAACTCGCCGGACAGCAGCAACTGGAGAGCACATGACAAGCTTGGTAAATGGTGGAGTCTTGCAGGAGTTGGCACTCACTGCTTAGACTGGATTCTCTGGATGATGAGACCTATTTGTGGTGAGGTCGAGGATGTGCAGAGTGTAGTTTCCCGCGCCGATGCGACAAGCGCACACGATACCTCTGTCGCAGCACACCTGAAATTTCAGTCAGGCGCTATCGCACATATGTTCTGCTCCGCGGTCCACGATACACCCACAGTCGGAGAAATTTACGGCTCGACAGGTTACGCTCTATGTCGAGAGACGATTGGTACCTCCGGAGGTGGCTCGATCATTACAGATGCCGGTCCAATCGAATACGACAACTTGAATCCTTATGTCGGAGAAATCGATGACTTTGTTTCAGCTATTACCAATGATAGAGACCCCGAGGTACCAGGCGAAGATGGTCTTCGAAATGTCGAGCTACTTACTGAAATCTGTCCGTAGATGCCGATTGATCAATCACCGTTGCGCATGGCCAATGACGTAGCTGTCGCATTAGGTTAATAAAGACCTTCCCGGTATACCTTCTCGACATCACACTGGTCGGTGGATTCGATCGGAAGGCAGGTGTGATCTCGCAACATCTCAAACAGTGTTGGAATAGGTCTTGACGTTGGCCAGGTCTCCGGCTTCCACAGGCCGGCTCTCATTGGCGCCTTGCCGCAATGTGTATAAATTTCGTCTGCGGTTATTCTAAGCACTGTTCTCGGGGCTCTTCCAGCGATCTCAAACCTAGCTCTTAGCTTTTCATCATCCAAGATCTCTGCTCGCCCATTTACCCGCAACGTCTCATCTACTGTCGGGATCAAAAAAATCGCCGCTACGTATGGATGCTGCAGAATATTCATCATTCCATCTAAACGCTTGTTTCCGGGCCGGTCTGGCAAAAGCAGGGTTGAGTCACTCTCTACAACGGCAATCCCCGCAGGGTCTCCCTTGGGTGATATATCCAAATTCTGGCCATCTGAGGTTGCTAAAACTAAAAATGTCGCGTTGTCGATGAATTCCCGACAGTGATGATCGAACTTAGTGATCACTTTTTCTGTCGCTTTCAATGAAGGATTACCGTATATCTCACGAAGGGTTTCTGGTGTCATGGGTTGGAACCGGCTGATCTAACATGTATAGTCGTTGCTGGACCAGTATATTCTCATGTTAATTCATGATATGTAATTTCAGTGACAATTGCGTGAGCCAAAACCCGGCCCTATATCCTTCTGACGTCTAGACCTATCTGGTATCCGCTGCAACCCGGGAAGAATATTTTTGGTCATCACACGAGCGAGCCCGCACATCATCTATCGCCTAACTAGGACCCTGCGCTAGATCTTAAGGTCATTTACCGCGACATTCTGCGATATCGTCTCTACGCGATGTCTATAACGTTCCGGGGAATCTCCACGTGTCGTGATATGGACCTTATGCCATGCCGGAAAGTCTTTTATTTTAGTGGTCGCGTAGGCCACGAGGGTAACGACTAGGAGCGCCGTGAACATCAAGAAAGTCATCGCGAAAGCTCCCCGGTGAGGTCTGGGCATGTTTGCGGGCCGCCTCCCCGAGTCTGCGATACCAACTTGGTAATACTGGCTCGCCGCATTCGAGGGCCAATCTATCGTAATACAGAAACTGATCATCCAATACATGATAGTTTCTCTGAGCGACTCCTGACGTTTTCAACTGGTCAATATGTTCTTCTTGTAGCGTGCGCATCGTAGATGCGGGCGGCACCTTGAAGTTCTTATTCAAGAGTTTTGCAAACCATTTCGCTTGGATGTCAAATATTGGAAACGGAATAATCTTTAGTGGCAAACCCAGTAATGCGAGCGTAGGTTCAGTGATACAAAGTAAATCTTGATATAGAGGAGTTACAAGATTGTCATTCACTGAGATCAGCTCGTTCGACAAAAACGGGAAACTATAGTGATACCCTGTTGCAAATATTAAACATTCTATCGGACCAATAGATTCATCATTGTCAAGCTCCAGGTAACCATCGCTCGATAAAGCGATCACGGGTCCACCGACGAAAATGTTTTCCATCTCCCTCGTCTGTTCTCGCCGCATCGTTTGGTTATTCCCGCACCAATGCACACTCTGCGCCACAGACGCAATCTCGAATGTAAGGTCAATACCTGATGCCGCGGTACCGATTACTGCAATCTTTTTATTGCGAAAGAATTCCGGCGTTCTGTAGTTATGACTGTGCATCATAAATCCGGAGAACTCACTCATTCCTGTAAGTTCTGGCACCCGAGGCGCAGCGTAGTGTCCGTTGCAAACGACTACTGCGTCGAAAAACTCCTTACGCCCTCCCTCCTTGGAATCTATCGATAACTCCCACTTGTCTCCGGGATTTACCCGTCGAACTTTTGAATTGAAGCAGATCAACTCCGATATACCAAAGGTTTCGGCGAAACTTCTTAAATAGGAAAGGACTTCCGCATGGCCGGGATAGCGTAGCCAGTTATCGCTCCCTCCTCCCGAAGAATCGAACGGGAAATCAAAGAAAGCCATTAGGTCTCGTGGAAGATTTGTGCGTAAGGAACTGTAGATTGATGCATGTAATCGCGTTCCCGACTGTCCTAGTGGATCTGATTCGGACTCTTCCTGATATACCCAGATGCCGCCGATGTTTGGCGACTGCTCGTAGACAGTCACCTCGTGTTGAGCTTTTGAGAGCTCTCGTGCCGCAACTAAGCCAGCGGCCCCCGCACCGATAACAGCAACTCGCATATTCGTATTCTCAGAGGGCGGGTGACACAGTCCGAACGGAATATCCAATCAACATAAATTCTCCATTGAAGCAAGAA
>WTHR01000182.1 GCA_011523045.1 Gammaproteobacteria bacterium
TGCGAGTGGTCCTGGTTTCGCGCTGCATTCCGACATCGTTGCCCCCTACATCCTGAACTATGGCACCCGGGAACAAAAACAAGCTTGGCTGCCGAAAATGGCCACGGGCGAGGTCATCGGCGCCATTGCCATGACTGAACCAGGCACGGGATCTGATCTGCAGGGCATCAAGACGCGGAGCGTGGTGGATGACGACGACCTGGTGCTGGATGGCGAGAAGATTTTTATTACCAATGGTTACATGGCCGATCTTGTGATCGTTGCCGCTCAGGTTGTCGATCCGGCTGTGGGCGGCGAACCGAAACTGTCACTGGTGCTTGTCGAAGCCGGCCGCGATGGGTTCACCAAAGAAAAACCGCTGAAAAAACTGGGCCAAACAGCGCAGGACACCTGTATCCTGAACTTCTCTGGTGTACGCGTTCCTAAATCAAACCTTCTTGGTGGTGAAAACGCCGTCGGAAGCGGATTGAAGATGTTGTTTGGTGAACTGGCCTGGGAACGGCTCATGATCGCCATCGGGGCTGTTGCCGGTGCCAGGTTCTGCTACGAACAAGCACTTAGCTACACCAAAGAGCGCCAGGCCTTTGGCCGCCCCTTGGCCGAGTTTCAGGATGTGCGTTTCAAACTCGCTGACATGAAGGTCCAAATTTCAGCGGGACAGGCCATGGTCGACCAATGCATGACCAACCTTGCCCTCGACAAACTAAGACCCGAAGACTCCGCAGGCGCCAAGCTTTGGTGCAGTGAAATGGCTTTTGAAGTAGCGGATACAGCGCTACAAATGCATGGCGGCTATGGCTACATGCAGGAATACCCAATCACTCGTGCGTTTGCCGACATTCGGGCGCATCGCATTTACGGTGGAGCCAACGAGATCATGAAAGAACTGATTTCGCGCAAGCTCTGACCCTCAAAGACCGATTCTGGAAGAAAGAGGTATTACTATGTCTCAGGCATATATCTATGACGCCGTGCGCACTCCCCGTTCCAAAGGGAAAGCAGGCGGGACACTGAACGAAGTCAAACCAGTCCGTTTGGCCGCAGGGTTGCTGGAGGCCCTGCAGGAGCGCCATGACCTCGACACCGCGAAGGTCGAGGACGTGATTCTGGGTTGCATCGCCCCCTTGATGGATCAGGGCTCGTGCATCGCCAAGGCGGCCGTGATGTCCGCCGGATGGAGCGAGTCAGTGCCGGGTGTGCAGCTTGACCGGTTCTGCGGTTCGGGGCTTGAGGCTGTGAATATCGCCGCCGCCAAGGTCGGCTCGGGCCAGCAGGATCTGGTTGTTGCTGGTGGTCTGGAGTCGATGAGCCGGGTGCCGCTCGGATCGTCAGGCGGCCCAATGCTTTTTGACCCGGAATTCGTCTTGGGAAATAAATCGGCACCGCAGGGGATCGGTGCTGATCTGATCGCCACGATCGACGGATACAGCCGTGAAGATGTCGATGCTTTTGCCGTGGAAAGCCAGCGCCGCGCGGCGCATGCGCGGGACAATGGTTGGTTCGACGGCTCGGTCGTGCCGGTTAGGGATAAGTCCGGTCTGGTCATTCAGCAGCGTGATGATTTCATCAGACCCGACACCGATTTGCAGCAATTGGGTGCGTTACAAGCTTCGTTTGAGCAGATGGGCGGTTTTGGCTTTGACGACATGGCGCTGGCGAAATACCCCGAAGTTCAGACCATCAATCACGTCCATACGCCCGGCAACAGCTCAGGGATCGTTGATGGGGCATCGGCGGTCATTATCGGTTCGGAACAGGCAGGCAGGGATCTGGGGATGGATCCACGCGGGCGGATCATCGCCTCGACGGTCATTGCCACTGACCCAGTCATCATGCTGGCCGGTCCAGGACCGGCCGCGCATAAATGTCTGAAAAAGGCGAGGCTGACCGTCAAGGATATCGACATCTGGGAAATCAACGAAGCCTTCGCCTCGGTCGCCATGCGCTACATGAAAGATCTGGGCATCGACCACGAGATCACCAACGTCAACGGCGGCGCGATCGCGATGGGGCACCCGCTGGGTGCGACCGGTGGCATGCTGATTTCGACCGTGCTGGACGAGCTTGAACGGCGCGATGCCAAACGGGCAATGGTGTCGCTGTGCATCGCCGGCGGCATGGGAATTTCCACGCTTATCGAACGCGTTTGAGAAGGAGAAGTCAGATGGGCGAATTTACATACGAAAAAGACGCAGACGGCATCGTGATCGTGACCATGAATATGGATGGTCCCGTGAACTCGATGAACAAAGAGTTCGGGCCGCTCTATACAAATATGGTGAACATGCTTGAGGCCGAAGCGGGGCTGAAAGGCGTCATTCTGACCTCGGGCAAAGAAACGTTTTTTGCCGGTGGCGACCTCAAGCGTCTGGTGGCGATTGAGCCGGATCAACTGCCTGACCTGTTTGAAGAGGTCGAGGTCATGAAGGCCGATATGCGTCGACTGGAAAAGCTGCCGGTTCCGGTGGTCGCCGCGATCAACGGCGCGGCTTTGGGCGGAGGCTATGAGCTGTGCCTTGCAACGAACCACCGTATCGCCGCCGACAACCCGAATTCCAAGATTGGTCTGCCCGAGGTCACGTTGGGACTGTTGCCTGGTGGCGGTGGTGTGGTGCGCCTGACCTGGTTGCTGGGACTGGAAGCTGCAATGCCATTCCTGGTGGAAGGCAAGCAAGTAGCCCCTGCCGAAGCCCTGAGGGCTGGGCTGGTGCATGAGGTTGTCGAGGCTGACGCCCTGCTGACCTGCGCTCGCGAATGGATCCTGTCCGTTCAGGGCGACGACGCTGCAGCAACGCAGCCCTGGGACACCAAGGGCTATCGCATTCCTGGTGGCGGGTCGAACTCGCCCAAATTGGCCCCCAAGATTGCAGGGGCTTCGGCGATGCTATTCCAGAAAACCCGTGCCTTGCTGCCTGCCCCAACCAGAATATTGGACATCATGGTTGAAGCCGGCAAGCTGGATTTCGATACAGCGCTGCGCTATGAAACCCGTCAGTTCTGCGCGCTGCTCGTGTCGCCCGAAGCGAAGAACATGATTACGACCTTTTTCTTTGGTCTCAATCAGATCAAAGGCGGTGCCAGCCGACCCAAGGGCATCCCACGTAGCAAGGTCAATAAACTTGGTATTCTGGGTGCCGGGATGATGGGGCAGGGGATCGCCTACTCCGCGGCTATGGCAGGCATCGAGGTTGTATTGAAGGATATGACGCAAGAAGCAGCTGATCGCGGCAAAGCCTATACCGAGAAACTGCTGGCAAAACGTATACAGCGGGGTCGCATGGACGAAGCAAAAGCCGCCGAGGTTCTGGGGCGGGTCAAAGCCAGCGCCGATATGGAAGACCTGCGCGGCTGCGACATGATCATCGAGGCCGTCTTTGAAAAGATCGAAGTCAAGGACAAGGTGATCGCCGAGACCGAAGAGTATCTGGTCGAGAACGGGGTCTGGGGTTCGAACACCTCGACCCTGCCGATCACACGGCTGGGGTCCCGGGCACAGAACCCGAAGAACTTTGTGGGTCTGCACTTCTTCTCGCCGGTCGACAAGATGCCACTGCTGGAAATCATCGCGGGTGCGGAAACCTCGGACGAGACGCTGGCGCGGGCGTTCGACTTTGCCCAGCAACTCAGAAAAACACCAATCATCGTCGGTGACAAGACGGGGTTCTACACTTCGCGCACGATCGGAACCAAGATCATCGAGGGTGTGCAGCTGGTCGCCGAGGGGCATGATCCCCTGCGGGTGGACAACCTGTCT
>WTHR01000226.1 GCA_011523045.1 Gammaproteobacteria bacterium
GAGTAGAAGTACAGCGCTGACAGGCTCCCTAAGGAGGCGGCGCTCAGCCCAAAATCCAGACTGAGTTCCCGATGAAGCACAGCCGGTGCCACGCGATGGAAAAACCCCAGAAGAAACAGACCCGCGCCCAAAGACCACACGGTCCAGGCCAGCATAGCTGGTGGAGTGGATTTTTGATTGGGCGTACCGAGCATCTTTTATGGCGCGTTCAGTTATCGACTTTGCATAAATTTCGGTTTTAAATTGGCCCTGTCCAATTCAGGATCACACTACTACCATCTCAGACCGATCCACCGATTAGATGCCTGGATGCTGCCCTCAGCCCACCGAGTAAATCCTTGTCCGGAGCGACGGAGCAACGGTTGCTTCAGAGGAGGCGTGGACCAGCGTACACCGGATTTTGCGGGCGTGAGGCAATCGCCTGCAACTTATTCCTCATCACGATAATCAAGTCATGAAACCCTATTCCGCCTGGAAAGTCTTCGTCAACGGCCTCACGGGTCAGAAAGGCTGGGATCGCGCCTGGCGTGACCCAGAGCCCAAAGCAGAGTATGACGTGGTCATTGTTGGTGCCGGACTGCATGGACTCGCCACCGCTTATTATCTCGCCAAGAATCACGACATCAAGAATATTGCCGTCGTCGAAAAAGGCTGGCTCGGCGGAGGCAATGGTGGCAGGAACACCACGATCGTCAGATCCAACTACATGCTTCCTGGGAACCGGGAGTTTTACGAACATTCTCTGAAGCTTTGGGAGAACCTCAGTCACGATCTGAACTACAACGTCATGTTCAGCCAACGGGCCCACGTCACCCTGCTGCACTCGCCAGCTGCACGAGACGGCGCAGCCCGGCGGTATAACACGATGCGCCTGACGGGTTCTGACGGCGAACTCTGGGATCTCGAGACCCTAAAACGAAATATCCCCCATCTCAATTATTCAGCCGATGCCCGCTTCCCGATCATCGGTGCGATGGCGCAGCCGCGTGCCGGTACCGCCCGACATGACGCCGTCGCGTGGGGCTACGCCCGGGGGGCAGACCAACAAGGGGTCGACATTCTTCAGAACTGTGAAGTCACAGGCGTCGAGCGCAACGGAAGCACAGTCACCGGTCTGCAAACGAGCCGAGGAGTGATTCGAGCGAAAAAAGTCGGCTTCGCAGTTGCGGGAAACACCTCGAGACTCTGGCGCATGGCGGAACTCGGTAAACTGCCCATTGAATCCCACAAACTGCAGGCGTTCGTATCCGAGCCGCTGAAACCACTGCTTGATCATGTGGTGGTGTTTGGAGTGGGCGGCGCACATTTTTATATCTCGCAATCAGATAAGGGCGGAATGGTGTTCGGCGGCGATATCGATTGGTATAAGTCGTACGCTCAGCGAGGCAACCTCCCGATTGTCCAGGATGTGGCTGAGTGCGCCACCTCGATCCTGCCCTGTCTCGGCCGTGTCCGACTGCTGCGCCATTGGTCCGGCGTCATGGACATGTCGATGGATGGCTCCCCCTTTATCTGCAAGACCCCGCTCGATAACCTCTATCTGAACGCCGGCTGGAACTACGGCGGGTTCAAGGCAAGTCCGGCGTCCGGATGGTATTTTGCAGATCTTATTGCGAATAATCGCCCGGACCCGGTTATTGCCAATCACACCCTGGATCGATTCTCCCGCGGCATCAACATCGATGAACGCGGCGCCGGTCCTGACCCGAAACTGCACGGATAGTCCGCTATGCTCAGAATCTCCTGTCCCTTTTGCGGTGTTCGAGACCACAGTGAGTTCAGTTACGGCGGAGATGCCTCCGTCGAGTATCCCGCCCTGGATGCATCAGAATCCGAATGGGTCGAAGCGGTGTTTCAGCGGGAGAACATCGATGGGGTGCAGTTCGAGACCTGGCAACACATTCAGGGGTGCAGGATGTGGATCGTGGTCGAACGTGATACCCGTACCCACGCTATCCACTCAGTAAGGCCCGCCCATGACGGCATTGCCCGTGCACTGAACGCGGAACAAGACGGCATGGGCACATCATGACAGCGCAACGTCTCCCGACAGGCGGTCACATTGATCGCACCCATCCCCTGACCTTCCATTGGGACGGCACCCCCATGAGCGGTTACGCCGGCGATACCCTCGCCTCTGCGCTCATGGCCAATGGCGAACAGATTCTGGGTCGGAGTTTCAAATACCACCGGCCTCGGGGGATCATGTCAGCCGGCGTCGAGGAATCCGGAGCGCTGGTCACGGTCGGTCAGGGTGCGAAGCAGGACGCGAATGTCAGAGCCACCACCCAGCCTCTTTACGAAGGGCTTACCGCTCGGGGGCAGAACGCCTGGCCCAGTGTCCGTCTTGATTTTGGCGCCATAAACAGCCTTTTCGGTCGATTCTTTGCCGCAGGGTTTTATTACAAGACTTTCATGGGCCTGCCGCCGTTTGAATGGGGACGTGGCACAGGAATGTGGATGCGGTATGAAAAGCTCATCCGCAAAGCCGCCGGGATGGGCACGGCTTCCCGGGAACCGGATCCGGATCGCTATGAACACGCTCATGGCTACTGTGATCTGCTCGTCGTCGGCAGCGGCCCTGCAGGACGCGCGGCGGCGCATTGTGCCGCGAAGGCCGGCTGTGATGTGATCCTGGTTGAGCAAGACGCCGTCTTCGGAGGCGACACTCTCAGCCAACCAGATAACACCAGCGTCCTGCACGAGGAACTTTCCGCGCTGAGGGCCTGCGGCGTACGACTGATGACCTCTACCACTGCATTCGGTCTTTATGATAACGGTGTTGCCGGACTGCTGGAGCGGGTTACGGACCATTTGACTGATCCGCCCTCTTGGCTGCCGCGTCAAAGATTCTGGACGGTGCGTGCGCGCGCCACCGTAATTGCCGCCGGGGCGCTGGAGCGGCACATTGCTTTTGGCGACAATGATCGGCCTGGCGTGATGACCGTCAATGCGGGGCGTACTTACCTCAACCGCTTTGCCATTCAGGCCGGCGAAAAAATCGTCATCGCCACCAACAACGACTCTGCGTATACCACAGCGTCTGATCTCGCAGGCTCCGGCGCGAGCGTCACGATGCTTGACTCCCGGCACGAAATCCCCTCGTCATTGCGGTCACACTGCGACACCGCAGGTATCGTGATAAAGCCCGATGCAGCCCCAATGAAGGCGCTCGGCGGCAAAGCCGTCTCAGGCCTGACGACGGCCATTAGACAGGGGAACAGTTGGCGTGCGCAGGGAGATATAGATTGTGATCTGGTGCTGGTTTCCGGAGGCTGGTCACCCGTCGTCAATCTTCTGTCACACCGGGGTATCAAGCCTGTCTGGCACCCTGAACTGGCGTGCTTTCTGGCCCCGGCCTCTGAAGAGCCGATCCTGTCCGCGGGAAGTGCAGCCGGGGTGTGGGACGACGCCGCATGCCGTGCGTCTGGAGAGAAAGCCGCGCTTGAAGCAATGGAGCTCATCAGGAATCCTGCATACCGCGCGGCCGCGCAGACGCCAGGCGATTGGGAATGCCCCATAGACCCCCTCTACGAGGTTCGCCCGGCGAAACAGAAACTCAAGTCCTTCGTAGACCCTCAACACGACGTCACGACAGACGACATTCGACTGGCCCATCACGAAGGCTTTGTGTCGGTGGAGCATCTCAAGCGATACACAACGCTCGGCATGGCGACCGATCAAGGGAAGATGGGCAATATCATCGGGATCGCCTTGATGGCCGACGCGCTGGGAAAGG
>WTHR01000175.1 GCA_011523045.1 Gammaproteobacteria bacterium
TTTTTGCGGGGGGAAAGGGTGTCGTATTTGTGGTCACAGTGGCTGGATAGAGGTTCTCGGTTGCGGCATGGTCCATACAGAAGTTTTTCGGCAAGTCGGCATAGACAACGAGAAGTACACTGGATATGCATTCGGTCTCGGGATTGAACGTCTGGCAATGCTGCGTTACGGGGTGGACGACCTACGGTTGTTTTTTGAGAACGAAGTGTCCTTCCTTCGGCAATTCTCTTGAGCCGCTCTTAACATGATCATCAGCGAAAACTGGCTACGTGAATGGGTCGAATTTGACCTCGATTTCAACGCCTTGCCTGCGGTGCTCACCGCCGCTGGGCTCGAGACAGGGGTTGTTGAAGACATTAAGGCGTTGCCGGAGAGCATCGTTGCGGGCCATATAGTTCAGATCTGTCCCCACCCCAATGCCTCTGAACTGACGCTCTGTGATGTCGATGCCGGGGAGACGAAGCTGGTTCGGGTGGTTTGCGGCGCTCCAAATGTTGCCCTTGGCGCTGTTGCGCCATTCGCAAAGGTTGGATCCCGGTTGCCTGCCGGCGAAAAGATCGCGGAGGTCTCAATTCGGGGCGAACTCTCAAGCGGGATGCTTTGCTCCGCAGCAGAATTAGGTCTCGAAGAACAGTCACAGGGCCTGCTTCTCTTGGACCCAGAGTTGAGCCCGGGTGGTCAGTTAAATGATCATCTCCAGTTGCCGGATCGCCTCCTCGAGGTGGAACTGACACCAAACCGCGGAGATTGCCTAAGCATCTTGGGCGTTGCCCGGGAGGTGGCCGCTTTAACAGGCGGACGACTTAAGGAGCCGAAACTTCCCCGTGTGCGCACTACCGAATCGGAAGCAAGATCGATTTCGCTGGATGCGGACGGCCGTTGTGCGCGATATGTAGGCCGATCCATCAAAGATGTTCGACCAGGGGCACGCACTCCGGACCGCATCCGCGAACGAGTTACCCGGGCCGGGTTGCGCAGCATTGACGCCCTGGTCGATGTTAGCAACTACATCATGCTTGAACTGGGTCAGCCCATGCACGCCTTTGATGGCGACCGGCTTAAAGGCAATATCCGGGTCAGGCCAGCCAAACCTAAGGAAAAGATTAAGCTTCTTGACGGCGAGCGCCTGACACTGGATGCGGAATCCCTACTCATTACTGATCAGAAAGGAGCTGTTGCGCTGGCTGGAATCAAAGGTGGAGCGAGCACGATGATTCATCCAAAGACGCGCACCATCTTCCTCGAAGCAGCATTTTTTGACCCAGACGGGGTGGCGCGCACTGCGCGAAAGTATGGACTTAACACCGATGCATCACATCGATTCGAGCGGGGTGTGGACTTCACTCTCCCGGCAAAGGCAATTGACCGTGCCAGCGCGCTGATCATTCAGATCTGCGGCGGCCGCTGCGGCCCTCGGATCGAATCATCCGAAAAATCACGTCTCCCGAAGCGCTCTTGGGTGCCATTGCGCGCGACGCGACTCTCACGAATGCTGGGAGAGCGCATCCCAAAAAAGAAGGTGCTGAACGTTTTTAGCTCCCTTGGAATGACGTGCGAGTCCACTCCGTCAGGTTGGCGAGTAAAGGCCCCGACGTATCGCTTCGATGTGGCGGCGGAACACGATCTCGTTGAAGAAGTCGCGAGAGTTGTGGGCTATGACCGGTTACCCGTAAGTCGACCGAAAGTGGCAGCGGGCTATGGACTGGCACCCGAGAGAAAACTTCCCATCGACCGCGCGAAGGATCTTCTGGTGGATCTTGGGTACCGAGAGGCGATCACATACAGCTTCGTCTCACCAGACCTGCAGAAACATTTCCACGACTACGGCTCGCCAATCACACTCAAGAACCCCATCTCGGTCCACATGGCTCAGATGCGGGTCTCCCTTCTCCCAGGGCTGCTAACGGCACTGGCGACCAACACCCGACGTCAGGTCAAAGACGTTAGGCTTTTTGAGACCGGTCATACTTACCAACAAAGGAAAAAATCGACGGAGGAGTGCCAACGCGTATCTGGGCTATTAGCAGGCGCCGCAGATCAACAGACCTGGGACCACCAGATAAGACCGGTCGACTTCTTTGACGTTAAGGGGCATGTTGAACGGCTCCTCCGGTTAACTCATCAAGGGGTCAATGCCGAATTTCTTCCTATAGAAGACGAGGTGTATCAGGCAGGGCAGTGCGCCCAGATTCAATTGAAAGGAAGAGAAATCGGGCGGGTTGGACGTATCTCTCCAGGTCTACTGGAGGAAGCGGAAATCGTCACCCCTGTCTTCGGATTTGAACTGGACTGGGTCGCAATAGAAACGACTGAGCCACCCAGCTTTAGAGCCGTATCACGATTTCCCGCGGTGACCCGAGACATCTCCATAGTCATTTCTGAAGAAATCGTGGCCGCCGACGTTGCAGCGATTATCAAAAGTGCGGCGAGCGAACTCCTGGTGCAGTTGGAATTGATTGATCTCTACACCGACACTGGTATTGAAAGCGGGAAAAAATCTCTCACTTTCCGCTTGACCTTACAGTCGAATTCCCGCAATCTTACAGATGAGGAGGCCGACCGCCTTATCGACGCAGTCTTGAAGAGACTCAGCGACCAAATTGGTGCGGCGCTTAGGTCCAGTTAAGGTTCAATTAGGTCTAGCTAGTATCGAGACTGGTCAAAAAAAGAAGTTAGCGCGGTCTTGGACCACGTTTAGACGGATATCAAAAGAAAAAGATGGGCAACACGATCACCAAAGCTGACTTAGCCAATACCTTGTTCGACGAACTCGGTCTTAATAAGCGAGAGGCAAAAGAGTTCGTGGAGTTGTTCTTCGAAAAAATTCGTCAAGCCCTTGAGTCTGGTGAAACGGTCAAGCTGTCCGGCTTCGGCGGCTTTTCCATCCGTGAAAAAAATAGCCGTCCGGGTCGTAACCCAAAAACCGGTGAGGCGGTTCCTGTGTGCGCTCGAAGAGTGGTCACTTACCGCGCAAGTCAAAAAGTCAAAGACCAGGTTGGCACCAACACTGACCACATTGCGTCCGTGGCGTCGGAAGGGCAGGGGTTATCGTGACGATGCTTGACCCTGGCGCTGAAGACCTGCCGCCAATACCCGGAAAACGCTATTTCACTATCGGTGAGGTGGGTCAACTTTGCTCAGTGAAACCTCATGTGTTGCGTTACTGGGAACAGGAGTTTCCCCAACTGCAGCCCGTGAAGCGAAGGGGCAACCGGCGATACTACCAACGCCACGAAGTTGAACTTATTCGCACTATTCGAAAGCTCTTGTACATCGAGGGCTATACGATCAGTGGCGCCTGCAATCAACTCAGTGCATCCAGCGCTGAAACAGCTGATCTGGCGTCATCAAATAGCCGCCTCAGCGACCAGGATGTTGATGACCTGGTATTGGAGCTGGAAGAGATTGCACAACTCCTAAGGGCGTAGTGCCTTACAATTACCAACGTTCGGGGCGTAGCGCAGCCTGGTAGCGCACCGCAATGGGGTTGCGGTGGTCGGAGGTTCAAATCCTCTCGCCCCGACCAAAAACACAAACTCTGCAAAAAGCTGCCTGTACATCGTCATCGGCCTTAGCCTTGTCTGAAGCCCCAACCTCCCACGACACCGGTTCACAATTTTGAGCAGGCTCGACAACATGATTCGCCACCGGGCCCTGGAGGAGATTCTCCTGGAGGAACCCTATCGAACCGTATACCCTCAAGCCTGGGCTGAGCAGACCAATCCCGTATGCG
>WTHR01000208.1 GCA_011523045.1 Gammaproteobacteria bacterium
GCCCGATACCCCTTGGCCGATGGTGCAGCCAAAAGACAACACGCCGCCAAATCCCATCAGCACGCCCGCTACCAGGTGGTTGCGCATATCCGCCCGGTTGGCAAAAGCTTCGACTCTGAAGTTTCCGGAAAAAACGGCATATAGAAAAGAACCCAGGATCATGCCGAGCACCACAGCAATTCCGAAATTGATCTCGGCTCCTGTCCAGGTCATGAGATAGTTAACCGTGTTGCCTGTGGGCGCAATAAAGGTGATCGCCTCGACAGGGACAGGCTCAAAGTCATCATTGCCGATCACACCGGTAGCGTACCAAGCCCCTACCACCAGAGCCCCGATGGTCACTCCTGCCAGAATGTTGTCGCCGCTGGCACGAAAGCCCTTGTCTTTGAGCGCATAAATCACCGCACCAAGGCCTAAAGCCAGCGCGACAATAATGGCCATCGTTTGGCCGGATACGCCGACCCAGTGAGCGAGGATGGTCTCTATTCCCTGATTGCTGATGCCTTGTGACTCAAGGTCAATGGCAAGAGGTCCGAAGACATCAATTCGAACCGGCGCCAACAAACCACGCAGGGTCATGTAAGCCGTAATCGCCATAACAATCAACACGACGAGCGATTTGAGATTACCGCCGCCCACCCGTACCAGCGTGCGCTGACCACAACCTGCCCCAAGAGTCATTCCCGCGCCGAAGAGAAGTCCTCCAATCAAAAAACCCGCCAGCCCAAAACTGGAGCCACGATACATGGTGCTGTCGAAATCAACCCAGCCCAACTGCACCATTGCCTGCGAACCCAGAATCGCGATGCCGATCGACAGCATCCAGGCCCGAAACCGCACCCGCGATCCCATATTGATCCAGTCGCTGATTGATCCCATGATGCAAAAATGGGTCTTGTTGGCGACGGCGCCGAAAATGAGGGCACCCAAAAAACCGAGCAGCGCCACCTTATGAACTATTGACCATTCTTCCATCGTTTTTCTTTATCGGAATCGGAATCGAAATCTGAATCTAAGTTAACTGAAATACTGATAAGCGGGGAGGATGATATCGAAATCCGTCAGGTCGCGAAATCACCGCCCTTTCCATTGCGGCTTTCGCTTTTCTGCAAAAGCCCTGGCGCCCTCCAACTGATCCTCACTGGAGTAAAGTTTATCGATAGTCGGAAACTTTCTGCCGGTGATTCCATCAAGCGCATCCTGAAACCGCATATTCTCAGAGGCTCGTGAGACTTCCTTGATGGCTGCAAAAACAAGAGGCGGTCCCTCAGCCAGCATCGCTGCAAGTTCGTGCGCGCGCGCAAGAAGCTTATCCAATGGTGTGACTTCGTTGACGAGTCCCCAGTGATGCGCTTCTGCGGCATCCATCCACCTGCCGGTAAACAGCAGCTCCATGGCAATGTGCCAGGGGATGCGCTTGGGTAATTTCAAAGTGGCCGCATCCGCAATGGTTCCCGAGTTGATTTCGGGCAAGGCAAACGTGGCATGCTCAGCAGCAAGAATCATGTCTGCCGACAGCGCCCACTCCAATCCACCGCCACAGCAGATCCCATTCACTGCCGCGATGACAGGCTTGTTGAGATCTGGCAACTCCTGCAACCCTCCGAACCCCCCTACGCCATAGTCGCTGTCAACGGCCTCGCCTTCGGCAGCAGCTTTGAGATCCCATCCGGGGCAGAAAAATTTCTCGCCGGCACCCGTGATGATCGCCACCCGAAGTTCAGGATCATCTCGAAACCCGGCAAAGACCTCTCCCAGTTCCCGGCTGGTCGCGACATCGATCGCATTGGCCTTCGGCCGATTCAGGGTCACCTCAAGGACAACCCCCCGTTGCTCAGTGAGCACACTGCCGCTACCCATTGGCATATTCCTCACCCAAAGCGGGGCCTAGTTGTTTGCACTCGGGCATATCTCCTCCATTCGAATCCGGTGCTGAAGACGAAAGATATCGCCTTCGCGGTAAGACTCGAAAGCATCCCGCACACGCGGCTGGCGAATTTGATCTTCTGTGTAGCGGTTATACGCATAGGACATCATTGATTCAACAAATTCGTCAAAACTGCTGTAACAGTCTTCGCTGAGGTAATACTGCCGTCGTCTGGTTAAAGCACTGGCGCTGACAACTTTGTCGACCGCCTTCGCCGCCTTTGCCTGCACCTCGGTTTCGTCGTGAAACGGCTGCGACACCTCTTGCCAGCTGCCGACGGGTTCCGGCTCAATCACAAAAAGCCTACCGACACCAGTAAGCACCCGCTGCGCTTCGGCAAGCGCAGCCGACATCGACTCTTCAGGAACGTGATGCAATGACCAGTGAAACACCGCGATATCGAAACTGTCACTCGCAAGCGGGACAGCTCCGGCACTCGCACGCACGCGCCATGCAGAGGTGCCGTTGCCCACTAGCGGATCGATTCCGGTGACGGTGTATCCGTGCTGCGAGAGCGTATCGCTTAGCACCCCTTCGCCGCAGCCGATATCGAGGAGTCTTCCATTTCCGCTGCCCAGAAACTCAATCAGGGCATCAACCGGTTTAGCCACTGATGCTTCCGCAGGATCTGTATTTAATAAAGACATAACCTATGATGCTCTCGCATATTGGAGTACCGCGTCAACGGCACACACACCCTTATCCTTCGGTCTCACCAATAAGGGGTTTATCTCGAGTTCCACCAATGACTCCCGCCTTTTCATTACAAAGTCCGAAATGCTCTGCAGGGTCGCGAGCAATGCGGGCACGTCACCGGCTTCACTGCCCCGATAGCCATTGAGTAAAGGATGAATCTTGAGCGAGTTGATCATTGTCTCAAACTCATCGTCTCCTGCGGGCAACAGCGTCACCCTGGTGTCGCCGAGAAGCTCTGCGTAGATGCCGCCGCTGCCGATCATCATCCATGGGCCAATGACAGGATCCTGGCGTACACCCACAATCAGCTCACAGACAGTATCAGTGATCATCTCCTCAACCAGCAGGCTCGGGTAGCGCGAGAACAACGTTTCTGCCCCCGCAACGAGCCCATCAAAATCCTCAATACCCACCATGACCGCTCCGGCATCGCTTTTGTGCAGTAATGCGGCATCGCAGGCCTTAAGCACCAATGGATAAGTCAGCGACTCAGCGGCATTCTTTAGACCATCAATAGAGGCTACACGTTCACCACGAGGCACACCTACACCAAAAGATTCGATCTCACCCTTGGCGTGTGCTTCGTCAAGGTTTTCCACGGGTTGTTCCAGATGCGGTCCCGGACCAGGGAGCGTTTTTTCAAAAAGCGGCCGGCGCCAGGCCGCACCGATCTGGGATGCCGCCTGTGCTGCGTCCAGTGCCTGTCGAATACCGCATAAGGGGGCCACACCCATACCGACGAGATCCGTGGCAATCTTTTCTGGAAGACTTTCAGGGAGACTGGCCACAACGGCAGTTGGCGCCTGGGTCTTGTCGACCGCCCGGGTGATGGCATTTACCGCGGGATCCCAAGTCTCAAGGTTGCACCGGTCTTCTCGGGGAAAATCCAGCACCAGCATAGACAGGTCAAAGCCGCAAGCAAGCATCGCGCTGTAGGTGCCGAAAAGATCTTCCTCTTTGTTCCAGGCGAAGGTGTGATAGTCGAGGGGGTTCGAGACACTCACGAGGTCATGCACCGTGGCACGAACGGAGTCATGCTGCTCAGATGTGAGTTCAGGAAATACGACATCCCGGCCTATAGCCGTATCCGC
>WTHR01000060.1:0-1751 GCA_011523045.1 Gammaproteobacteria bacterium
CCCTATCGAACCGTATACCCTCAAGCCTGGGCTGAGCAGACCAATCCCGTATGCGTACGCAAGTGTGCAAAAATGCAGCGTAGTCGGAGGAGTTCCATATGAAAGCGTCTCTACAAACAGGGTCTCGTGTTCTGTGTCTCGCCGTGGCGGTCCTGGCTATGGGTCTATCGTTGCCCGTAGAGGCTGAAATTAGATTGGGTGAACCGCTTCCGCCAGTGCTGCTCGAAGAAGACAGCGGGGGTCAGCTTGACGGAAGTCCCTGGAACAGCAATTCCTTAACTGGAAAGCTACACATTTTGATGTACGTGGATCCCGACGAGGTCGCCGTTAACGCCCATGTCGAGGATGCACTTGCCCAACAGAACTTCGATCAAGAGAAGATTCGCTCAATCGCCGTCATCAATATGGCGGCGACCTGGAAACCCAATTTCGCGATCGACGTTATCCTAAAGGGAAAACAAGAAAAATTTCCCAACACGCTCTATGTCCGGGACCTCCAAGGCGAGTTGGTGAAAAAGTGGGGATTGATCGACGATAGCTACCATGTTCTTCTTGTCGGGATTAAAGGGGAAGTATTGTTCTCGGCGGGCGACGCCCTCTCGGAGGCGCAAGTCACGGAGTTGATCTCGGTTATCACGGAGACCCTAGCGGGCGACTGAGTGCCTGAACATCAACGCACAGCATTACGAATCCGCCGGTAGCGGCGGAGCGCCCGCAGAATCATGGAAATAGAACGAAGACTCACTACAGCCTCAAACCTTGTTGCGGCACAAGACCAGGAGCTGGGATTCGGCAACGTTTTCTCGGACCATATGCTCGTCCGAGATTGGGCGGATGGCGAGTGGAGCAAGGCGATGATCACGCCACGAGAGCCCATACCGGTTGAGCCTTCCGCGCTAGGTATCCACTACGGTCAGAGCGTATTTGAGGGTCTTAAAGCCTACCGAGGGTCTCGCGATGGCGTGATTAGACTATTTCGGCCAGACAGAAATGCCGAGCGGTTTGAAGCATCGAGCGGGCGCCTTTGCATTCCGACTCTTCCAGCGGAAGAGTTCCTTGAGTGTATAAGGCAATTGGTCGCAACTGATTCGGCCTGGGTGCCAAAAGAGCGCGAACATGCGCTTTATGTCAGACCGATGGTTTTCGCAAGCGAAGGTCATCTTTCCGTTCGCCCCGCCCAATGCTACAAGTTGGTCATCACTACAGCGCCGGTGGCACCGTATTTCTCCTCCCGAAGCCGGGCTTTACGACTGAAGGCCGAAAGCCGTTTTACTCGCGCAGTTTCGGGGGGCACCGGATCCGCCAAGACGTCTGGAAACTATGCCCCCACGCTCTGGCCAATGGCATCTGCGGCAGCGGAAGGCTTTGATCAGATTCTTTGGCTCGACGCCCAAGAGCACACCTTCGCTGAAGAGGCGGGCCAGATGAATATTTTTTTCAGAATTGGTGATGAAGTCGTCACACCAGAACTCTCCGGAACCATTCTTCCGGGTGTGACCCGTGAGAGCACGCTCAGGTTACTTGAAGACTGGGGCGTAAAGGCCATACCCCGGCGCATCTCTATGGAGGAACTCGCGAAAGCATCTGAGGATGGCTCGCTACTTGAAATCTTCGGGGCTGGAACCGCAGCGGTTATCGCATCGGTCGCGTCGATCTCGTACCTTGGGAAGGAGATTTCAGCAGCGCCTCCTTCCAGCGGGTCTCTCGCGGAGCGGCTTCGAGAAGAACTCCTGGGGATTCAATATGGAGAA
>WTHR01000060.1:1851-3696 GCA_011523045.1 Gammaproteobacteria bacterium
TTCTTCTCAGGCTCAGAAACTGCGTTGGTGGCCTTATCGCGCGCTCGGGCGGACGCATTGGCGGATGAGGGACGCCCCGGGGCGCACTCGCTGCGCATCTTAAAAGAACAACCGGCTCGTATGCTGGTCGCGATCTTGATCGGCAACAATCTCGTCAACATCAGCGCCTCGGCGTTGGCCACTGTCCTGGCGACCCGAGCCTTTGGGAGCCTGGGGCCGGGCATTGCCGTTGGCATCCTGACAATCGTTATTCTGATCTTCGGGGAGATTACGCCTAAGAGCCTGGCAACCCGCTACTCTGAGCGTATCTCTCTTGCCGTATCCCCGGTCATTCTGGTGCTGGTCCGCGTCACAACCCCAATCAGCCGGATTTTTGAATATTTTGCGCCGGCCACTCTCCATTCAAACGGAGGCGAAGATCCGACCGTTACGGAATCCGAACTCATCAGCATGGCGGGCTACGGGGAAGAGGAAGGCACCATCGAAGAAAGCGAGAAACAGCTGATTGAGAGAGCATTCGCGTTTACCGACCTCACGGCAGCGGATGTGATGACCCCGCGACACAAGGTATTTGGACTTCCGGCGGACACGTCTCTCGAAGCTGCGGTTGAGCAACTGGACGACCTTCCGTTCAGCCGCATCCCGCTGCACGGCAAGGATCCGGATGAAATCACGGGCGTGGTTCATGTCCGGGACCTCCTCATGGCGGCCATGAAAACAGAAGTCGCGCAAAGCGTCGAATCTCTGGGTAGGCCGCCATATTTCATACCCGAGGGGCAGTCCTTGAACGACACCATTGCGGCGTTTCGCGAAGAACGAAATCAGTTGGCGATTGTTGTGGATGAGCACGGGATTATGGAAGGCGTTGTGACGCTTGAAGATCTCATGGAGGAATTGGTCGGAGAGATTTACGATGAGAGTGACATCACCCCGAGTGAGTACACCATTCATGGACCCGACCGGATTACGATTGAAGGAGCATCCGAGCTTCGTATTCTCAGCGACCACTTCCAGTCGACCCTGTCGGGAAAGCCAACGGACTCGGTTAGTCGGTGGATCCTGACCCATGTGCAGCGTATACCGGAAAGCGGGGAAGCGTTCGAACTGGATGGACTGCACCTAACTGTGGTTCGCGCGACGCCTCGGCGGATTCAGGAAGTGCTTGTCTGGAGAGCGCCAGGGACCGGCAGTCAGATGAATCTTGAATATGAGAATTGACCGTTAGTTAGGCTGTTCTCGCTTTTCTTAGCCCCGATAGAGGATCCTGACATCGCTTAATGGTGTCTCTTCGACTAACTTTTTTGACAACGCTTCGCTCTCGTCCTTCATCGCTTCTGCGGATTTCCCTGATGGAAGCGCCACGACAACTTCTCCGGTTACTGAGCCACCGACGTAGTGAAGCACCAGACTGAAGTTGCCTGTCGCGAACAACCGCGACCCAAAGTTGCTCGACACCAGCGTCTTCTGCACGGCCTCTTCGATCTCTAACCTCAGGGGTAATCCGGAAGGATTAGGCATTTCGAAATCATCCTCAGGATCTATATGGACCACAACGTCGGAAAGGGCTTTGAACTTTTCCTCAAGGACCTTCATTACGTGATCACCAATATGATGACCCTCTGAGACACTAACTAACGGATTCACATGGATGTGCATATCAGCCAGCAATTGGGATCCCATCCGTCGAGTGCGAAGCTCATGAACGTCAATGACACCTGGTACCGACAGAATCGCTTCACGCATCAACGTTAGCGTGTTCGGGTCAAGGCCCGTGTCGATGAGCTCGTCAAAAGCCTCACGGTCAATTCTGAAGGCGGCATAAAGTATGATAACCGCGACCCCCAC
>WTHR01000044.1 GCA_011523045.1 Gammaproteobacteria bacterium
ATCCAAGCCCTGTCGAATTGACAACACCGACGACGATGCCAATGGCGGCACAAACCGCGCCGACAGCGAGAGCGTAGCGCACCCCAGTGACACAACCATCAAGAATGTCTCGTATCCCGATGCGATGCATCGGGTTGATCAGCCCGACCGCCAGTGCTGACGAAATACCCCAGAATGCCGCCATGTGGGGGGAGTACCCGCTGAACAGCACATAAATAAGAACTGCCAAAGGCAGGGCCGTGGGCCATCCGCGACGCAGCACCGCGAGTAACTTCGGAATCTCCTCTGAGGGCATTCCTTTAAGGCCGAGTCTTTTGGCTTTGAAGTGCACGATCGACAATACGCCGATGTAATGCATCGCTGCGGGCACGATCGCCGCTAAAACGATCGTTGTGTAGGGGACCTCCAGAAACTCGGCCATGACGAAAGCGGCAGCACCCATGATGGGTGGGGTAATCTGACCCCCGGCGCTTGATGCTGCCTCCACCCCACCGGCAAGATGTCCGGGATAGCCCATCCGCTTCATATTGGGAATCGTCAGGGAACCGGTTGATACGGTATTGGCAATCGATGATCCGGAAATCGTTCCAAAGAAAGCAGAAGAAACGACGCTGACCTTGGCAAGCCCGCCGGTATAGCGGCCTGCAACCACCGTTGCGATATCCACAAAAAACTGACCCAAGCCCATCCGCTGGGCCAAAACGCCAAAAAGGACGAAGTGGAATACGACCGTGGAAACAATCCACAGCGTCACCCCGTAAATGCCTTCAGCCGGGAAATACATGTTGTTGATGTACTGTGCCCAGTTGATTCCGGGGTGTTTGAGAATCATCAGTGGCATGTATTGCCCAAACACTGCATAGGCAGTGAACAGCAGGATAATGATTGGAACAATGATGCCCAGCGTCCGACGGACCGCTTCCAGAAGCACCGCGATCAGAACAGTGCCGAATACCACATCAATGAATGCAGGATCTCCTTGCCGCAAGACCTGCTCAGCAAGAAAAAATCGCCAACCCAACAGTTCGAAATCAATTTCGTACCAGGTAATGCCGATATAAAGAGACGAAGCGACCCCGGCAACGATCAACAACCAGTCCCATATGGGGACATTCGCAAAACGCCACCAGGTATTGGCATGCAATTCCAGTGAGCGCTCCCGCCTCAGCATCGGGTAAAGAATGAATACCAGGACAATCACACCCGACATGTGAAAACCCATATGCCAGTAGTCAACTGGCACGCCTGTTCCAGCCGTCACATAGTGATATGCGGCAAAAAGAACAGAAAACAGGAAAGTGAACTTGACCAGCCAGGGGCCGACGGCTCTCAGATGAAGGCCTGAGTCATACTTCTGCTCAAGCGCTTCCGCCTTTTTTACATCAAATTCCGCCACACGCTCCCCCCTGTCACATCCTTAATCCACCAAAAAAGAAAACGGAGGCGGAAAACATCCCGCCTCCGTTTGCTACTGGACAAACACAACGGTCAATCAGTTAGCCATGCCGATTTCTTTGTAGTATCTCTCGGCGCCAGGATGTAACGGAATCAATACACCCTTAAGTGCGGTTTCGAGCTTGATCGCTTTGCCCTTTGCATGCCCTTTATCGAGCAGTTTGCGGGTGTTCTTGTTCCACAGTGCCTTGGTGATGTTATAGATCAGCTCTTCCGGTTGAGAGACGGAGGTAACCAGCTGTCCATTCACCGCAACGGTGGGTACGTCATAGTCAATCGTCTCGTAGGTGCCTGCAGGAATATCGGACGCGACATAGTAAGGAATGATGCCGTTGATCGTCTTGCGCTCTTCTTCGGAGAACTTATAGAGCTCGAATCCTTTGGTTGAACCCAGTTGAATCAGCGCTGCGAAAGGCGTCCCGCCGGCATAGAAGAACGCATCGAGCTGGCCGTCTGCCAGTCGTTGGGCGCTCTGCCCCAAACCGAGCTCGTGCTCATCTGCCTCAATCCCGTAATGCTTGAGGATCATGCGGACTGATACCTGGGTACCGGAACCGGCAGCTGCCACACCCACACGCTTACCGTTGAGATCTTTCAGGCTGGAAAGATGCATGCCCTTCGGAGTCACGAGATGCATATCTTCAGGATAAAGATTTGCAATCACGCGAACGTTATCTTTCTTGTTACCGACGAACTTGCCTTCCCCGTTGTAACCCTGGGTCACACTTTGCGCACCCGCAAGACCTGCATCCAGCTGACCGGCATGAATCGCGTTCATATTGGCAACTGATGCGTTGGTCGAGACCGCGATCGCAACAAGCCCCGGCACACCGCAACTGCCGCCCTTGTCACAGGCGCGTGAACCCGGAGGGTTAGAGATGGCGTTTGCGATCAAGCCGCCGATCGGATAGTAGGTGCCGCCTGCACCACCAGTGCCAATACGGAAAAACGTCATATCCTGGGCCTGAACGCTGCCCATCATCAGACCAAGCGCTGTCGCAGCAGCGGCCAAAAGTCCTCTTTTAAACATCATGATGTCTCCTCGAAAAATAGTGTTAATACTGAGAAAACCGGCCGCATCAAACAGAAATACCGCCGATATCACACAATTTCTCTGAAACTAAGAATATTGTCAAATTATCAAAATTTTAGTTTAGATAATTTTCTATAATAAATTTCCCCTTTTAATAAAGAACCAGGCTGTCTTATGAACCTCAGACAACTCAGCGCCTTTCGGGAAGTCATGCGCACGGGTTCGGTTACAAGCGCCGCTGCGAACCTCGACTGCACGCAGCCTGCCATTACCAACCTCATTCACCGCCTGGAAAAGGATATCGGCCAGACTCTGTTCTATCGGCGCAACCGAAGGCTGAGTCCGACACCAGAAGCCCATTATCTGATGAACGAGGCGACCGAGATCCTCAGCAAAGTTCATACGGTCGAGACCTACATGCGTGATACCGCTGGACTGAGGGCGGGTGAACTGCGGATTGCCTGCATGCCCATCATTTCTGATCTGTTGGCGTCCCAGTTCATCGCCGACTATGTCGCCGACAAGCCTGATGTCAGCATCTACCTCTCCAGCCAGCCTTCACGTCAGGTCTATGACAGTCTCGCCTCTCAGCAATTTGATCTTGGCTTTGCCGAGATTGAAATGGAGAGCCCCTTAATCAAGGCGGAGGAAATTCGTGAGCGAAGCGTCTGCGCACTTAACGCTGACCATCCCCTTGCAGATCAAGAGACCATTCACCTTCGTCAGATCGCCGGTGAGCCGCTGGCCACTTTCCTGCCCGAAAACTCCACCCGAAAGAGACTGGAAAAAGCGGCCGCTCAATGTAGCGTCGATCTGAATATTCGGTTTGAAATGGCCAACACGGTGTCCCGGTTTCCATTGATCGAAAGCGGTGCCGCATGGTCGATCGCCAGCCCCTTAACGGTCAACTATTTTAATGAGCACTGGGGTCGGGCCCATCGCAGCAAAATTGTCTTCCGAAGACTCGAGCCGGAGATCAGTTATCGAACCGCTGTCCTAATTCCCCGCCATCGCAACCAGACACTATTGGCACAGGACTTTACCCGGTTCTTCACGGACGCCGTCCGTAACAGCATGCACTATCCGTTTTGAGCTCAGATTGCCTTCTGGGAATCTATGGGTTGAGCGGCTCCCCGTCATGACAACTGCCCACGATCCTCCTCGAGTCATCATGCATGCCGACATGGATGCTTTTTATGCGTCCGT
>WTHR01000075.1 GCA_011523045.1 Gammaproteobacteria bacterium
GGCATAACGCTATTGGCTCAGGATCGGGAAATCGAAGCCGACTTTCACCTCTCCGCAAACCTGTCTGAAGGGGACTGGCGTACCCGGCGATTTCGATTGAACGATTCGACCATTCGCCTTGAAAAAGTACAGATCTCATCGAAGGCCAAGGAGACAGACGAGGACTGGTGGGGGGAAGTTGAGATCGAGCGCGGACAACTTGTCTGGCAAGAGCCATTTGATCTTAGCGCGAAAATGCGTCTCGCCATGCGCGATGTGGAGCCGCTTCTGCACATGTTCCGGGATCCGGAGAAAAAGAAATCCAAAATTGATGAATTCCTCAATGTGAAAAATGTCGAGGGGCAAATGCTCGCTCAGTCCCGAGACGAGGAAATCCATATCGATCCCCTTTATATAGACAGTGATGGCCTCGAGGTGATATCCAAATTATCTCTTTCCCGCGATACGGCAAATGGCGTCTTGTACGCTAAATTCAAAAAAGTCTCTGCGCATTTTGAAATTGTTGACAAATCCCCTCGAATGATCGGATTCGGCGGACGTAAGAAAATCCTGCAAGAGGTGGACCTGTCTCGCCTGGACGCAAAGCCATAAGCCTTTAGACCATGCCCGCCCCAGACTTTTCTGAATTCGCTGATTTCGCAGCGACGATCGCCGCCGAAGCACGAGACATCACACAAAAATACTTTCGCCGGCCTCATGATGTCTCGAGTAAATCGGATGGCACCCCCGTGACCATCGCAGATCTTGAAATCGAGCAAAAGGCGCGGTCAATGATCGCTGAACAGTACCCTGATCACGGCGTCTACGGAGAAGAAGAAGGAGAAGACAATACTCACTCCGAGTGGCTATGGGTGATTGATCCGATCGACGGCACCAAGAGTTTTGCCACAGGCAAACGGACTTTTGGGTGCCTGATTGCGCTCCTTCAAGATCGCCGGCCGGTACTGGGGATCATTGATATGCCTTCCCTTGACGAACGCTGGCTGGGAATCAAGGGCGAGCCCACCCTTTATAACGGACAACCCTGTCGCACTGCCAAGACCGCTTCTCTGCAAGACGCGACGCTCAACGCGACTACACCCGATATGTTCAGTACGGATGAGTGGAGCATATTTTCCCGCATGAGCGAAGTCGTACGGTTCCGCCAATTTGGCACTGATTGCTATGCCTATGGTCTGCTGGCTTGTGGATTTACTGATCTCGTGCTCGAAGCAGGACTCGGTCGGTTTGACTATCTGGCACTGGTCCCGGTCATTGAGGGGGCCGGTGGCTGCATCAGTGACTGGCAAGGCCGCCCGCTGACCTTTGATTCGGCCGGGCAAGCCTTGGCCAGCGCCAACGAAAACTTACATGCCCGCGCTTTGGATTTTCTTGGGTCAGAAACTTGAATGGGCGGAGCACAATGTCTCGTACAGCAATCCTTTTTGCTGCGTTAGTGATGTGGGCACTGCCCATAGCGCCATCGGGAGCAGACCAGAACGATCCACGGCTGGATCGACTTTTTACTGAACTGAAACTGGCGGCCGACCAGGCATCAGCCGACGACATCGCAGCGGAGATCTGGGCCCTGTGGCGGAAAACAGACAACCCCGTGGCCGCCCAGGCGCTTGCCGACGGTAGCGAGGCGATCAGGACGAGACAATACCGAAGCGCTTACCGGCACTTCAGCAAGGTTATCGAGCAGGCGCCTGCCTTTGCCGAAGGCTGGAATGCCCGCGCGACCGTTCTCTATCTGATGGGGGCCTATCGGGAATCTATCGACGACATCAGGGAAACCCTTCAACGCGAGCCGCGCCATTTTGGCGCATTGTCGGGTCTTGGACTCATCTTTTTACAGCAAAAGCAGTTTGGCCCAGCTGCAGCTGCGTTCCGGGATGCGCTTCTCATCAATCCGCACCTTCCCCGCATACAGGCCGCCATTGACGAGTTAGAATCTCGACAAAGATCGATTGATGAAAAAAACGCAATCTGATTTCAGTTGTTGCCCGGCCAAACCCGCGAGTTCAGCCAGGCTGACAAATCCCTGACCTCTTCGGGCGTGACGGTATGCGGCATTGGATAGGTATGCCACGACACATCGCAGCCATTATCCTCAAGCACCTGCCTGCTGCTCTCCCCGAGCGCCAGCACGAGAACAGGATCAAAAAGTCCGTGGGCAAGAAAGACCGGCGTCGGAATAGCGCCCTTTTCTGCTGATTCAGAAAACGTTCCCGAAAGCGGCAGATAGGTGGAAAGCCCGACAATTCCCCCCAGCGGTTCCTCGCAACCAAAACCGTAGTGCAGCGCCACCGCCCCTCCCTGGGAAAAGCCTCCCACCACTATTCGGGATCGTGGAATGCCTCGTCCTTCTTCCCGACGGACCAGAGACTCAACAATGCCCGCCGCCTCGGAAAGACCTGCCGCGTCCTCCTGCTTCACGATTTCCATGCCGGTCAGATCGTACCAGCCCCGCATGATCATGCCCCCGTTAAGCGTAATCGGCCGTTCAGGCGCATTGGGAAGGATAAAACGAACCGGCAGCCCCGAGGGGAGATCCAGCATGTTGGGCAGATCCTTGAAGTCGTTACAGTCGGCGCCGAGGCCATGAAGCCAGATAACCGAAAACACAGGCGCCGCGCCCGTTTCTATTTCAAGGGGGTTAGAAAAAATGTCACTCATGTTGACAACCCGGTAATGTTTAGTTGATTGTAACGGCAACGATTGCGTTTACTCGACCCGGCTCAGGCGGGGTCGGTGGATTTTGAAACACTAACCAGGTTTCACCTTGCCTCTGCCATTACCCACCTACGAAGACGTTCTTGCAGCTGCCGACCGGCTAAAAGGAGTAGCACACAAAACGCCGGCGCTTCGCGACACGCCCATCGATAGCAAGGTGGGTGCCGCGGTCATTTTTAAGTGTGAAAACCTGCAACGTATCAACGCTTTTAAGTTTCGCGGCGCCTGGAACGCAATCAGTCAGCTAAGTGAGGCCGATCGACGTAAAGGTGTGATCACACACTCCTCCGGAAATCATGCCCAGGCGGTTGCTCTGGCGGGGAGTCTGCTCGACATTGAAACCACAATCGTCATGCCCCAGGATGCTCCCCAGGCGAAACTCTCGGGCACAAAACGGTACGCGACACGGGTCATCACCTATGACCCGAAAACAACCAAGCGTGAAGCACTCTGCCAGGAGCTGATTGTTGAGCATGACTACGTCCTCATCCCGCCTTTTGATCATCCACATATCATCGCCGGCCAAGGAACTGCGGCAATGGAACTCATTCAGAGAACTGGCCCTATTGACACCTTGCTTGTGCCCTGTGGAGGAGGAGGTCTTTTAAGCGGCAGTATTCTGAGTGCGCAAGCGCTTTCGCCTGAATGCAAAGTTATTGGTGTCGAACCCGAAAATGCCGATGATGCGGTCCAGTCGTTTCGAACGGGCCAGCTTCAAAGAATAGAAAATCCCCAGACGATTGCGGACGGAACCCGGACGGAATGTCTTGGCGAACTGACCTTTGAAATCATTCGTCAGAAAGTGCATGACATGGTGAGCGTCTCTGAAGCGGCCATTGCACTGGCCACGCGCACACTGTTTGAAGATGCCCGGGTAGTGGCAGAGCCATCCGGAGCACTGGGGCTTGCAGCCCTGCTCAGCGGCGCTGTTCAGGCAAAGGGACGCGTTGGCGTCATCCTCAGCGGCGGCAACAT
>WTHR01000188.1 GCA_011523045.1 Gammaproteobacteria bacterium
AGATAATGGTCCTACCGGTATTGGATAAAAAGGGAACTTATCTCAATGAAGGGGTAGGTGGGGATGGGGGAGTTGGCAAACAGGACAAGGATGAGAGTAGTCAGGCAAGCAAGACCAACACCAGACTATGGCCATTTGACCTGGGCGAGCCGATCTTGGTGAACATTGAGGGGCAAGGTGCAAAGTTTTAAGTGCAAAGGTTGGGTACATGCTTAAAACAATAGTTGAAATGGGGGATGAGGAGAAAAAGTTGTTAGAAGATGCAGTGGGTAAATTCAAGCCATTGTTGCGGGATGGCGTTCGAGAATATTTGACTACCATCCAGGAGGATGACCTTGAACGGGTACTCGTTCATAAAGAACAACTTAAACGTAAGTTGAATGCACAATTTAACGACACGATACGTTACAGCGGTGAGGAGAGAATAGATGAGCTCATCAATGCAAACCCAGTTGAACGTGTGCTGTTACCTTCCTTTACGGCGCAGTAGCGCGATTTAAATATGGTTGCCCCCGATACCATGAACGATCTTGGCGTAGCCGACTCGGAAGAGTTGGTCGAAGTGTTTGGTTTTAGTGGAGATCGGGTGGAACTACCGGAAGAGGCGGTAATACCATATACATTTGGCCAGGCGGCGAGTCTGTCGTCATCGGATCTTCATCGTTTTCGAACCCATAATACCAGTATTGCCCGGGCGATGGGGGCTCGTTTGTCGCTCTTTGTCAGAGCTGAGTTTTCGATGGAATTGGAGGAAGTCTCGACAATGACGTTTCAGAAGTTCCGTGAGACCACCCCCACTCCCTGTCACCATGTTTTGTTCAAGATTGAGCCAATGCAGGGGATCGGTGTGTTGGATTTTTCACCTGCGCTTGGCTTGGTTTTAACCGACCGCATGCTGGGAGGACTGGGTGCGATGGTAAACCCGGATCGGCAACTTAGGGAGGTGGAGCATTCCCTGATAGACCAGGCGACGGACATCCTGCTGAAAGAGTGGGCCAATGACTGGGGGACGCGGGAAACGCTGACTCCGCGGTTGTTGGGATTTGAGAACAATCCTAAATTTCTCACTGTTTGTGATGACGATGAGGAAGTGAAAGTGATCAAGTACAGCGCAAGCATGGGTGATGTTTTTGACCGAATTCAGCTTGTACTGCCTGTGAAGATGAGTGACCCGTTAATTCAGCAACTGACGGCGGACACGGATGTGAAAAAGAAGGATGCCGCCAACAAACAAAACTTAAAGCCATCATGGAACAAGGCTTATAACGGGGTGAAAGTGCCCGTGCGTGCTGTCTGGAATGATGTGCAAATGCTTAGTCGGGATTTGTTGAATTTTAAAGTGGGTGATTTTTTACCATTGGATTCGGGTGCGTTTGACAAGGTGGAGATTCGCTTGGCTGACAGGCCTAAATTCGAGGGGCGCTTGGGGAGTTCGGGGAAAAACTCCGCCGTGGAAATTAAAAAATATATCGGGAAGTAATTCTGCTGAGATCTATGCCGACGACTGCTGACAATCAAAACACGATGGATTTCTTATTGGACGTCCCGGTCAAATTGACCGTGGAGTTGGGCAATTGTGAGATGACGATGAAGGATTTGCTGCAGGTGGGGATAGGCAGCGTTGTGCAGTTGGATAAATCGTCCAGCGATCCCATCGACATCTTCGTTAACCAGAAGTTGGTTGCCCGTGGAGAGATCGTCGTGGTTGAGGACAATCTCGGAATCAAAATCACCGAGGTATCCACCGGGAGCGGGCAGGAGGAGGATGAGCCCGAGTCCAGCACCGCTGAATCTGCATGATTTTCTTGCGACAATTACCCGTGGTCCCGGTAATTGTCTTTGTTCTCTCGCCCATCGCGGCAGGAATGGAGGCTCAGGCGGGTACTGTGTCCGCTTGGTCAAGCGAGCCTTCGACTGTTATTGCCGCCACTTCTGGCCCAGGTCTTGAGGCATGGATCCAATTGTTGGGTATGCTGCTCTTGCTTTTGGGAATATTCGCTGCAGCGGCCTGGGCAATTAAGCGCTGGAGGCTGTTGCCGCAACTCAGGGAGGGTGGACAAAATCTGAAAGTCGTAGAATCGCGATCGCTTGGCCAACGCAATTCAATTCTTGTGGTTCAGTACATGGATCGAAAGTTTCTCATCGGCTCTGGAAGCAACGGGGTTCAACTGATTGGAGACTTGGGTGGTGATTCGCCATCGCTTGGCCAGGCGGTCCCTTCTGATCTGGCAGTTTCAGTTGATGAGGGTGTGGAATCAGAGAAGCGCCCCGGCTTTCTTTCATCGCTCTCTCAGCACATCCAAAAGGAAGGGAAATAATGTCCCGCTTGGCCAATCGCATATTACGACTGCTGTTTTGGTTGGTTATTCTTGGGCTGGTTGTGGCTGGTGAGCCAAGCGTTCAAGCTCAGCAATCTTCGACCAATTCGTTTGGTTTCAACCTCCAATTACCGGAAGATCCGCAGGAATTCGATCTGAGCATCCGAATTGTAATTTTCTTCACGTTGTTGGCGGTCGCGCCGTCGCTCATGATCATGATGACCTGTTTCACGCGCATCGTGATTGTCATGTCCTTTTTGCGCACCGCTCTTGCACTGCAACAGGCCCCTAGTAATCAATTACTCATCGCGTTCTCCCTGTTTTTGACATTTTTCATCATGGGCCCGGTGTTTGAGGATATCAACGAAACCGCCTTGAAACCGTACTCTGATGGGCAGATCACCAGTCAACAGGCGATCGATGTTGGTGCGGACCGGATGCGTGAATTTATGCTGAAACAAACTCGGCCGAAGGATGTGGAGTTCTTTCTGGGTTTGTCGCGCATAGGACCGACCACACTGGAGAATGTTCCGCTTCGTGTGGTGATCCCGAGTTTTGTGCTGAGCGAACTGACGACAGCATTTCAAATGGGATTTTTTTTGTTTCTCCCATTTATCCTGATCGATTTTGTTGTGGCCATTGTTTTGATGAGTCTTGGCCTCATGTTCCTGCCGCCCACGATGATATCCATGCCGATGAAGCTGTTGCTTTTCGTCCTGGCCGATGGATGGACACTGCTGGTGAAATCGCTGGTGGACAGTTTTAATTATTAGCTACGCCTGATGTCTGTTGATCAATCCGTTGATATAGTGAAGGGCTTGATGATGCTTTGTCTCAAGGTGTCCGTGCCGTTTCTGTTGAGCGCCATGATCATCGGATTGCTTGTCAGTTTTTTTCAAGCCATCACATCGCTGCAGGAACAGACCCTGACGTTCGTACCCAAGGCGCTTGTTGTCGTTGTTGTGGTGTTCATCCTTTTTCCCTGGCTGATTAACACTATGATGGATTATACGGTTGAGACGTTTAACCGAATGTCCCAAGTTGGGCCTTGATGTTGCGCTTGGCCAAGCGCTTGGTTTGCCGTGGAATATTTCCTGTTAGTCTTCATGATGTTTCTCCGCTTTGGCGGGTTGCTTCTGATTTATCCCTTGTTCGTCATGGCGCGGATCCCGATAAAGGTACGCTTGGCCTTGGCCCTGATGATCGGGGCGGTATTGGCTGGTAATCTATCGGTGGCCCCCGACTGGCGCTCAATGGGAATGGGGGACATGTTAGGTATCGTTTTTTTTGAAATGTGCGCCGGGGTGTTGATGGGGTTGGTTTGCCGAATGGTTTACTACGCCCTTGAGATAGCA
>WTHR01000065.1 GCA_011523045.1 Gammaproteobacteria bacterium
GCGCACCTGCTTTGGGAGCAGGGGGTCGGGGGTTCGAATCCCTCTGCCCCGACCAGTCATCTGGCGGATCGATACGGCGCCCGTAGCTCAACCGGATAGAGCAACGGCCTTCTAAGCCGTAGGTTACAGGTTCGAGTCCTGTCGGGCGCGCCAACCGTTGATTCCGTGATTTATGCCAAATGCCTCGGCCCTAGTGGCGTCGAGATACCGATTTAATGGATAATTAAAGGTTCGCGAAAGCTTTTGTGGTGACCGTAGCTCAGTTGGTAGAGCCCCGGATTGTGATTCCGGCCGTCGTGGGTTCGAGTCCCATCGGTCACCCCAGTTCCGAACTGTGCAGTTAGCACTGGCAGGTCGATGGGCCGTTAGCTCAGTTGGTAGAGCAGCTGACTCTTAATCAGCGGGTCGTAGGTTCGATCCCTACACGGCCCACCAGCCACATCGGAATCAATGCTCAAACCGGAACGTAAAGCTATGGCGGTGGGGGGGTTGTCAGGCGCGAAAGTGGCGGAATTGGTAGACGCGCTGGTTTTAGGTGCCAGTGGGGCAACCCGTGGGAGTTCGAGTCTCCCCTTTCGCACCAACCTTCCGAGGAGTAATCGGGTCGGGCGTTTGGCTCTGGCCTAAAGACAAGGATGTAAGGCCTGCTATCGGGAAAGATTACCCGAGCGCAGGATAAATTCAAGATAGAAAGTAAGGCAGGCTGCAAGATGGACGTATCCGTAGAAACAACAGGCGCAATTGGCCGGAAGATGACCGTAAAGGTGCCCGCCGAACAACTGGACGGTGCCGTGGCGGCACGGCTTAAGCGTTTGGCACGCACCGCAAAAATTCCGGGTTTCCGGCCGGGCAAGATTCCGATGAAGGTTATCGAGTCACGGTTTGCCGATCAGGCATTGGCCGAGGCGGCCGATGAGATCATCAGCTCGAGTTATATGGAAGCGATAAACGGCGAGTCCCTGGATGCAGCGGGACCCCCCTCTATCGAGCCCAAAAACCTGACGCGCGGTGAGGACCTCGAATTCATTGCCAATTTTGAAGTATTTCCGGAAGTGCCGCGCACTGACATCCGGGACATGCCGATTGAGCGTCAGACCTGCGAGGTGGTTGATGATGACATTGACCGGACTATTGAGACCTTGCGCGAGCAGCGAACCACCTACGAAGCTGCCGAGAAAGCGTCGGAAGAAGGCGATCGTGTCTTGATTGATTTTGAGGGTCGCGTAGACGGCGAGGTATTCGAGGGGGGTGAAGCAAAAGATTACCCAGTGGTGCTGGGCAAGGGCGCGCTCCTGCCTGAATTTGAGTCTGGAGTTACTGGCGCTCGAGCCGGAGAGGAAGTGACAGTGCAACTGACTTTCCCTGAGGATTATCCCGGCGCACAGGTGGCTGGCAAAGCTGCCGAATTCAAGATCAGCGTAAAGGAAGTCGGCGCGCCGAAGGTGCCCGAAATCGACGAGGACTTTGTGCGAACCTTTGGGGTGGAGGACGGATCGGAATCGGCGTTCCGTCAGGAGATTCGAACCAGTCTTGAGCGGGAGCGTGACCAGCGTGCCCGTTCTCAGGTGCGACAGGCGGTTCTCGAAGCGTTGATGAAAGATAACGAGTTTGAGGCACCCTCCGCCCTTGTCGACGAAGAGATCAACCGATCCATTATGGCAGTGCGCCAACAACTTGAGCAGCAGGGCCTGCCCCATGATGCGCCCATTGATCGGGCGAACTACCTGGATGAGGCCTATCGCCGAGTACGCTTAGGCTTGGCGATGCACGGCGTCGTAAAGCGGCTCGAAATCAAGCCGGATGCTGATCGGGTACGCGAACGCGTCGAGGAAATGGGTTCAACCTACAGCGACCCAGAGCAGTTTGTCCGCTGGTATTTCGAAGACAAGAGCCGGCTTGCCCAGATCGAGTCGGTGATTATCGAAGAGCAGGCAATTGATGCGCTTCTTGATGAAGCAAGCATCACTGACACCACTGTGAGTTTCGAAGAGTTCATGCGTCCACCTGCCCCTGCTACAGTAGCAGCAGAAGACGAAAAAAGTGACGCAGAATAATCTGAATGATGAGTGAAAGAATATGACAAGTAAATTTCAGGATCCTGAACTCGCGACGGCACAGAACCTTGGTCTGGTGCCGATGGTCATTGAGACCACAGGAAGAGGCGAGCGTGCCTTTGATATCTACTCGCGTTTGCTGAAGGAGCGAGTGGTGTTTATGGTCGGCCCGGTCGAAGATCACATGGCCAACCTGATCGTGGCGCAATTGCTGTTTCTTGAATCGGAGAATCCGGATAAGGATATCCACCTCTACATCAATTCCCCGGGCGGCGCTGTGAATGCTGGGATGGCCATCTATGACACCATGCAGTTTGTTCGGCCGAATATCAGCACGGTCTGCATGGGCCAGGCTGCCAGCATGGGCGCAGTCATATTGGCCGGCGGTGCGCCGGGCAAGCGCTTTACCCTCCCGCATGCCCGAATCATGATCCACCAGCCTTGGGGTGGGTTTCAGGGCCAGGCCACCGATATTGATATCCAGGCTCGGGAAATTCTCCGACTGCGAGAAAGGCTGAATCAGGTTCTTGCCTCACACACAGGACGCGACGTGGAGGCTGTCAGTGCGGACACAGAGCGGGATAACTTCATGGATGAACATGAGGCGGTCGAATACGGAATCGTGGACCGCGTGTTAAAGAGTCGTGAAGACGAATGATCCGGCTGCGGCGAATGCGCAGTAATCGGGCGCTTGCAATTTTTTCCCAAAACTTGCATCTTTAGAGGCTGGAAAACAGGATAAAGCCAGAATCCATCTGGTAATTCACTGACAGAGGCACGAAGATTCATGGCCGAAGGCGACGAAGACAAGAAAGGCGAAAAACTGCTGTATTGCTCTTTTTGCGGGAAGAGTCAGCACGAGGTTCGAAAACTGATCGCCGGACCGTCTGTGTTTGTCTGCGACGAGTGTGTCGAACTGTGCAACGAGATTATTCGCGAGGAAGCCGAAGAAGCGGACAGTGCCGAGACTTCCAGTCCGCGCTACCCCACCCCGCGCGAGATCTGTGAGCGCCTGGATGATTATGTTATCGGTCAGGCTGAAGCCAAGAAAGTGCTTTCAGTAGCGGTTTACAACCACTACAAGCGAATCGAGCACGAAGAGGCCAACGGCGCTTCTGCTGAGGTAGATATCTCCAAGAGCAATATCCTGATGATCGGTCCGACCGGGTCAGGGAAAACGCTTTTGGCCGAAACGCTGGCGCATGAGCTTAACGTGCCGTTCACCATTGCGGATGCAACGACGCTGACGGAAGCGGGCTATGTGGGCGAAGATGTCGAAAACATCATTCAAAAGCTGCTGCAAAAATGCGATTACGATGTAGAGAAGGCTCAGGTCGGAATCGTTTATATCGACGAGATCGATAAGATCTCCCGCAAGGCGGACAATCCTTCGATCACGAGAGACGTGTCCGGTGAGGGAGTGCAGCAGGCACTGCTTAAATTGATTGAGGGGACGGTTGCATCGGTGCCGCCCCAGGGCGGTAGGAAGCACCCTCAGCAAGAGTTTCTCCAAGTTGATACCCGCAACGTGCTGTTCATTTGCGGCGGCGCGTTCGCAGGACTGGAGAGAGTGATTCAGGAACGCTCTGAGAAATCCGGAATCGGTTTTGGGGCGGATATCAAGAGCAAGACCGAGGATGAACGGGTGACGGAGTTCCTCAACGACCTTGAGCCTGAAGACTTGGTCAAATATGGCCTGATTCCCGAGTTCGTTGGTCGGATGCCAGTAATTGCCACTCTGGAAGAACTCGACGAAGATGCTTTGGTCACCATTCTGACAGAGCCCAAGAATTCACTCGTCAAGCAATATCAGAAACTGTTTGAGCTTGAGGGTGTCGAGCTTGAGATCAGGGAAGATGCATTGAGCGCCATCGCGAAGCGGGCGCTCGCCCGAAAGACGGGTGCTCGCGGCCTGCGATCCATCCTCGAAAAAGCCCTTCTGGAGACCATGTTTGAATTGCCATCGATGGATAATGTCTCCCGCGTCACCGTAGATGCCAACGTCATCGAGTCTGGCGCGCAGCCACTCTTCATGTACGAAGAAGCCCAAAGAAGCGTCTCCAGCCAGTCCTCCTGATTTTCCCGGTTTAATCTAGGGATTTCCGTGGGCGCCTGCCCGCTGCCGTGGCGGGCTGGTCGCGGCTAAGTGGCGTGTAAAACCCGCGGCATTCAGTACCGGCCACATTCGCGTTCAGTGTGATTCTTTTTACGCGTCATTTGTCCTGACGCCTTGAAATACCATCATGGCGCCCTCACACTTAATCTATGCTCCCGGCGTATAGTCGTGACATAAGGTCGTAATTTCCGACCTCTGAAATGAACCGACGGACACAGTGACGGACACAGTTATGAGTGAAGATTCCCCTACCGAAGACATTACCCCCCGCACCCGCTACCAGATGTTGCCGCTTCGCGACGTCGTGGTGTTTCCGCATATGGTGCTGCCGCTTTTTGTCGGTCGGGAGAAATCGATTAATGCCCTGGAAGAGGCTGTCCAGTCAGGCAAACAGATCTTCCTTGCGGCCCAGCACGACGCGGCGGACGATGATCCGGCGCCAGAGAATATTTTCGGCATCGGGACGGTTGCCAATATCCTGCAGTTGTTGAAGCTGCCTGACGGCACCGTGAAGGTATTGGTGGAGGGGGTCTCCCGCGCCGGAATCGTCAACTACGTTGAAACCGAAGAAAGTTTTGTTGTCGACGCGGCACCGATCGGAGAAGGGGATTTCGACGAGCGTGAAGGAGAGGTCCTGATGCGCACGGTGACGTCCGAGTTCGAGCAGTACGTCAAGCTTAATTCCAAGATACCCCCGGAGGTGCTGACTTCCCTTAGCGGCATCGAAGACCCGGGTCGTCTGGCCGATACGATTGCCGCTCACCTGACTTTGCGCAACGATGAGAAACAGAAAATCCTCGAACTGGGAGATGTGCGGGAGCGACTGGAGCATATTCTGGGCATCATGGAGTCAGAGATTGATCTGCTCCAGGTGGAAAAGCGGCTTCGCGGGCGGGTGAAGAAGCAGATGGAGAAAAGCCAGCGCGAGTACTACCTGAATGAGCAGATGAAGGCGATTCAGAAAGAACTCGGTGACATGGATGATGCGCCCAACGAGATGGAAGAACTTCAGCAGAAAGTTGAAGAAGCGGGTATGCCCAAAGAGGCTCGCGAGAAAGCAGAGTCCGAGTTGAAAAAGCTCCGCATGATGTCACCGATGTCTGCCGAGGCAACGGTAGTGCGCAATTACGTTGAGTGGCTGACGCAGGTACCCTGGAAGAAGCGAAGCCGGGTGCTGAAAGACCTTGCCAAAGCCGAATCCGTGTTGGAAGCGGACCACTTTGGTCTCGACAAAGTGAAGGAGCGGATCCTTGAATATCTCGCGGTTCAGCAGCGTATCAATAAAGTCAAAGGCCCCATCCTGTGCCTTGTGGGCCCCCCGGGTGTAGGGAAAACTTCCCTGGGCGAGTCCATCGCTCGCGCCACCAATCGCAAGTTTGTACGAATGTCCCTGGGCGGTGTCCGTGATGAAGCGGAAATTCGGGGCCATCGCCGGACCTATATCGGGTCTTTGCCGGGCAAGATTATCCAGAACATGGCTCGCACCGGTACCCGCAACCCGCTGTTCATGCTGGATGAAGTTGACAAGATGTCGATGGACTTTCGCGGGGATCCTTCGTCGGCGTTATTGGAGGTTCTGGATCCGGAGCAGAACCACAAGTTCGGCGATCATTACCTCGAGGTTGACTATGACCTGTCTGAAGTGATGTTTGTCGCAACGGCCAATACGTTGAATATTCCCGGTCCCCTGCTGGATCGGATGGAAGTTATTCGCATCTCGGGATACACCGAGGATGAGAAAATTGCTATCGCAACCCGGTACCTGGTGGACAAGCAAAAGGGCAACAATGGTCTGAAAGAGGGCGAGATCAGTATCAATCGCCAGGCTTTGACCGACATCGTTCGCTACTACACCCGCGAAGCGGGTGTTCGTGGATTGGATCGTGAAATCGCAAAAATCTGCCGAAAGGTGGCGAAAGAGTTGTTGCTGGATACCTCGCGAACCCGTGTGCAGGTATCTTCGCGGAATCTCGGTAAGTACCTCGGGGTACAGCGACATCGTTTCGGGCAAGCCGAGGAGGGGAACCGGATCGGACAGGTGACCGGCCTTGCCTGGACAGAGGTGGGGGGTGAACTGCTCTCTATTGAGGCCGCCGTGATGCCCGGCAAGGGAAAGCACAGTTTCACTGGAAAACTGGGCGATGTGATGCAGGAATCGATCCAGGCGGCAATGTCAGTGGTGCGGACGCGTTCGACCCAATACGGCATCGACACAGACTTTTTCCAGAATAAAGATATTCATATCCACGTGCCGGAAGGCGCGACGCCTAAAGACGGTCCGAGCGCGGGAATCGGCATGTGTACGGCTGTGATTTCCGCGATCACCGGAATCCCTGCGAGATCGGATGTCGCGATGACAGGCGAAATTACGCTGCGTGGCGAAGTGCTCCCGATCGGGGGACTGAAAGAGAAACTTTTGGCTGCGCATCGTGGTGGCATAGGCACAGTGATGATACCCAAGGAAAATGAGAAAGATCTTGTGGAGATCCCGTCCAACATCAAAAGCGGCCTTGAAATCATTCCGGTTCGCTGGATCGACGAGGTGATCACGGTCGCCTTGGAGCACATGCCTGAGACCATTGCAGGAGAGGACGGAGTGTCGGTATCTCCTAAGACCAAAAAAGAGTCAACCAAAACCCCGGCCCGGGCGCACTAACCGCGGTTTTGCTGCGAAGGCCGGAGCCAAAGCACCGGCCCGGAACCCGGGTGTCGGGCTAGTTCCGATTGCCTCGGGATTTCGCAAAAAGTAACGTTAAACAGCGCAAATGGCCGTACTAATTAGTGTTGTTTCTTAACTTGCCCCGGGACATCCTGAGTGCTTATCTCGCTGATCAGTCATTGACTCTTTTGAGTTGATTGGTATAACGGTGGCGTAAGCAGCTGTTCTAAAATTCTAGGGACGATTACGCAGTGTCAGTGGTGAGTTGTTGTCAGCACGATGCAAATCGGTGCAATTGGGCGCAACGCGGTACGCCATCGCAACCCAGCGCAATGGAGAAAGGGAGGACAAAGTGATGAATAAAGCGGATTTGATTGATGCGGTTTCGGAGAAAACCGGGCTGGGAAAGAGTCAGTCGGGCGCGGCGGTTGAGTCAGTTCTGGATGTCATCACTGAGGCGCTCACAAAAGGTGACAGCGTCTCGTTGGTGGGTTTTGGGATCTTCTCCGTCAGTGAGCGCGCGGGTCGGGTTGGCCGTAATCCCCGAACGGGCGAAAGCATCACAATCGCACCCTCCAGGGCGCCTAAGTTTAAGGCTGGCAAAGGCCTTAAGGATGCCGTAAACTAGCGCGCCCCTCTCGGGGTGCTTAGCTCAGTTGGGAGAGCGTCGCCCTTACAAGGCGAAGGTCGTAGGTTCGAACCCTACAGCACCCACCAAGAAGGTCAGGAAATCCGTCTGTATCTGTATTAGCGGACGGTGCTCAGTTTTGGAGCGGTAGTTCAGTTGGTTAGAATACCGGCCTGTCACGCCGGTGGTCGCGGGTTCGAGTCCCGTCCGCTCCGCCACTTCTTATTTGGCGCCCGGCACACGCCGGGAAAGGGAATCATCCGGGAGATCTGGGGTAAAGTCCTCTGACGAGGCTTCCAGATGACGAAGCGACCCAAGCCATAAATAATACTGAACTGAACGACTATGCTAACCGCTATCAAGGATCGTGCCTCGGGATGGATCGCCTGGGCGCTCGTTTTTCTTATCTCCATCCCTTTTGCACTGTGGGGAATCAACTCCTACTTTGAAGGGGCCTCAAAGGTCGTCGTCGCATCGGTGAATGGGGTCGATGTGGATGAGGCGGTGTATCAGCAGGCGCTTTCCGAGCAGCGCCGGTCTCTCGTTCAGATGATGGGTCGAAACGTTGACGCGGAATTCTTCGCCAGTAGCCCCTTTAAACTCGAAGTCCTGGATTCTCTGATTGATACCCAGCTGCAGGCAGAGTATCTCGCAGATCGAGGCTACCGAATTACCAACGAACAATTGTCGGCGCGGATTGGGGCTTTTCCTGCGTTTCAATCAGAGGGCCTTTTTGATCCCGCCAGATATGAAATGCTGCTCCAGAATGCAGGACTCTCCGCAGAAGGATTTGAGCGCCAGCAGCGCCAGCAAGGCGCAGTGGATCAGTTGCGAATCGGCTTGCGGGCGACCTCATTGGTCGTGCCTGCCATGACTGACCGCGCTATTGCGTTGTTGATGCAGGAGCGTATTGCACAGTTCACGATTCTGGAACTAGAGCCGTTTAGCGAAGTTGCACAGGTCGGCGAAGACGCGGTCCTTGAAGAATACGAGAAGAATAAGGATCGCTATATCCAGCCGCCTCAGATGCAAGTGGATTATCTTGCGCTCTCGGTCGATGCCCTGGCAGCCCAGGCGGTGGTCACGGCCGAAGCAGAGCAGGCCTTTTATGATGACAATACCAATCGCTTCACGCAGCCCGGCAGTCGTAGCGCCAGCCACATCCTGATCAATGTCGCTGGGGACGCCGAGGAGGCCGAGGTGGCAAACGCACTTGAGAAAGCGCAAGGCTTGGTGAACCAAGGCAGGGACGGAGGGGATTTTGCCTCGCTGGCCCGTGAGTACTCAGATGACCCCGGCTCCGCAGGGCGCGGTGGAGACCTTGGTATTATCCGGCCCGGCACGATGGCGCCTGAATTCGAGGCGGCGGTCTTTGAGTTGAATCCAGGCGAGATCAGCGATCCCGTGCGAACCGACTACGGCTGGCATGTGATCCTGCTGACGGATCTTAGGGAAAGTGTGGTGAGTCCTTTCACTGAAGTACGTGGCGAGATCCGGTCGTTGCTGGCCCGCGAGTGGGCTGAGGGGCAATTTATGGTCATGGCGGAAGACTTCCAGAACATGGTCTTTGAGCAGCCAGGCTCGCTTGACGCAACCGCAGATTTTCTCGGTCTTCCGATCCAGCGCAGCGACTGGTTTTCGCGGAACACCGGTGAGGGGATCGCGATTCATGCTGCCGTGCGAGATGCGGCTTTCAGTGAGGAAGTCCGTGTCGATCGTCTGAACAGCGAGATGCTCGAGATCGATAGTGATCTGTTGATCGCGGTGCATTTTGCGGATTTCCGTGACCAGCGCCAAAAGGATCTGGAAGAAGTCAGCCAGCAGATAGCTGATGACCTCCTGGCTCAGGCAGCGCTCGCCGGTCAGGAAGAAGCCGCCGACAGGATGATGGATCAGCTTCGCGCCGGTTCACCCTGGGTGAGTGTTCTTGAGGGGGCAGGATTGCCTATGTACGATCTTCCACAGGACGCTGAAGATATTTCTGATCCAGATGACCAGCGCGTGGCGCAAGCAGTCTACGCGGCACCCGTGCCTATTGCTGGGCAGGCGGTTTACGGGGGTGCTCGGCTTGATGCAGGCCGTTATGCGGTGTATCGGCTGGCGGAGGTCCTGTCAGGCAATCCAGACGAGATCAGCCTGGAGGAGCGCGAGCAGATCAGATCGCTGATTAGCGCACGGGTCGGAGAAGAACTGTACGCAGGGGCCAGCCGTGCTTTGCGGTCGGCTGCCAACGTCGAAGTGTTTGAGGAAAACCTGTAGGCTGAGATCTTTTGGGTCTTCGCTGTTCAGGATCCGTTGGCAACGTTCGGACTGATACCGACTGTATTGAATCCGCCATCAACATAGGTAATTTCTCCTGTGATACCGGATGCAAGGTCAGAGCACAGGAATGCTGCCGTATTGCCCACTTCCTCGATGGTCACTCCCCGCCCCAGCGGCGCCGTGTCCTCATAGAAATTCAGCATCTGCTTTAGACCCTTGATCCCAGAGGCCGCGAGTGTTTTGATCGGCCCGGCAGAGATACCGTTAACCCGGATCCCCTCTGGGCCGAGGGACTGCGCCAGATAGCGTACATTGGCCTCAAGACTCGCTTTGGCCAGACCCATGACGTTATAACCCGGCATCGAACGCTGTGAGCCGATATAGCTTAAGGTCAACATCGATCCGCCTGAGGGCATCATCGGACGTAATGCGCGCGCCAGCGCAGTGAAACTATATGAACTGATCTCATGGGCCGTTGCAAAACCCGACCGGGTGACCGAGTCCAGAAACATTCCCTCCAGTTCCTCCCTGGGCGCAAAAGCAATGGAGTGCACGAGAATATCTAATTGTTCCCAATGTTCCTGCAATGTGGTCTGCAGGGATTCGATATCACTGTCCTGAGAGACATCGCACCGGACGGTTTTCTCAAATCCCAGCTCTGCTGCAAACTTTTCTGCTCGACCCCCCAGCTTGTCATTTTCGTACGTGAGTACCAGTTCCGCACCCTCCCGGGCCATAGCCGTTGCAATGCCCCAGGCGATTGACCGGTTCGAAGCCACGCCAGTCACTAGCGCGCGTTTACCTGTGAGAAATCCCATCCCAAGAAATGTCCGTGGTTAAATTCGATATGACTAGGGTTTTATCCCAACACCAGGAAAGAGTCAAAAGTCGTTGATGTCAAAAAAAGAGAAAGTGGCTGTTGTCGCGCTGGACGCGCGATCCCTGCCGAGAGCGCAGGCGCTTGCTTTGCGTCTTAACACTGCGGTGTCTTGCGATTCCAGTGCGGTCTCAGGAATGGTTCTCGAAGTGTCTCAGGACAGATTGGCACTGAGAGATACCACGCAACCCCGCACCCGAGCCCTGACCATTGATGCCGCAAAACGCCGATATGCGCCGGCCGGAAAAGACCTGCTTGCGCGGGCGCTTGGACGCCAATGTCAATCCATCATTGACGCTACCGCGGGATTCGGTTCCGATACATTTGACTTTGTGCGTCGCGGCAAGACTGTGGTCGCGATTGAGCGGGTAGAGGTAGCTGCGATCATGCTGGAGGCGGCGGCGTCAGCCTGCTGTCCTGATCACGAAACGGGAACACTCCAGGTGGTTTGTGGTGATGCTATCGAAAAAATCAGTTCGCTAAAGACAGTAGATGTGATATTTCTGGATCCGATGTTTCCTGATCGAGATCGCCATACCGCCAAACCCCGTAAAGCCCAGCAGTTCTTGCGCCGTCTTGCGGGGGAGGATGCGGATGGGGCGACACTGCTTCAGGTGGCCCGTCTGCACGCCCGCGGGCGGGTCATCGTCAAACGTCCGCGCCATGCGCAGCCCCTTGGTGGAAAGCCCGATATCGTTCACCAGGGCAAGGCGGTGCGTTACGACGTCTACCTTGCCCGCGGAGCAGCCTGATGAGCCACTGGCTTTATCTGCCAGAGTTGGCATCGACGGGCACTGCCGCAGTTTTGGAAGACGCCGAGGCGGCCCACGCTGTTCGTGCCCGCAGACTGCGCGTGGGTGATGTGGTCTGCGTGTTTGATGGCGCCGGCCGCACCGCCGCAGCGCGGATCAGTGAGGTGATCAAGCGGCCCTTCGAGGTGCATCTGGCTTTAGAAGCGCAGCAACATTGGGCACCGCCCGCGGCCCGGATTCACCTGACCAGCGCCCTGCCGAAAGGGGATCGTCAGACCACGATGCTGGATATGGTCACGCAGTTGGGCGTAACCGACTTTACGCCGGTGAACTTTGAGCGAAGTGTCAGCCGTGTTGGTACGGGATCGCAGGATCGATGGCGTCGGGTGCTGATTGAATCCTGCAAGCAGAGCCAACAGCCCTGGATGCCGCTTGTGCACTCCCCGATGGATCTTGGTGAGTGGATTAGCAGCCCGACCGATGACGGCGTTGTTAATCTGGTGGCTCACAAAGAGGGGGAGTCCCGCAATGCAGTGATCGAGGAAAGCCTTGTGGGCGCCAAACAGGTTCGCCTTCTGATAGGTCCTGAAGGCGGGTTCTCTGAGAATGAGCTTGCGCAACTGGATCACACCCAGACAACCATGGTATCTCTTGGCGGGGGCGTGCTGCGCGTTGAGGCCGCTGCCGTCGCGTTAACGGCGCTGGTGACCCGAACGCTGTCTGACAGCCGGATCGGATCCCGACCTGATAAGGGGTCAGCGTAAGTCAGCGATGCGTTGCTGACGGGATTTCAACTCTTCCAGATCTCGGGCGATCTGTTCTGCACGGCTACGCTCTTTGTTGACTACGTCGGCGGGGGCCCGGTCGACAAACTTCGGATTCGACAGCTTATCCTCGCAGCGCTTGAGATCGGTCATTAGTTTTTCAACTTCCCGGGTCAGCCGACTCAATTCGGCGTCGCGGTCGATAATGGACCCCAGGGGCACCAGTACTTTCATGTTGCCAACCAGTGCAGTGGCGTACTCTTCAGTCTCCTGTGCATCCTCAGGCAGGTGCTCGATCCGGTCGAGTCGGGCGAGTGCAATGAGTAAACCCGAGAAAGTTTGGCGGCGCTCCCCATCCTTGCTGTCTCCTCCCTGTAGGGTGACGGGGAAAGAGACCTTGGGTTCGATGTTCATTTCTCCGCGAATATTGCGAATACCGCCCACCACAGCCTGTACCCACTCAAGATCGTCTACCGCTTCCGGGTCAATGAACCGCTCATCCCGTTGCGGGTAGGGCTGGTGCATGATGGAGTTCCCGTCGACGGTGGTACGTGACCGCAGTTGCTGCCACAGCGCCTCGGTAATGAACGGCATAACGGGATGGGTCAGGCGCAGCGCGCTCTCCAGTGTGTTGACCAGTGTCTGGCGAACGCCATCTTTGCAAGAGTCCGGCAGATCGGGATCAGAAAGTTGGATCTTGGCAATTTCCAGATACCAACTGCAGTACTCGTCCCAGATGAAGGCATGCAGTGCCTGCACCACCTGGTCAAAACGGTATGCCTCCATTGATTTTTGGATCTCGCCTGCGACCTGCTGCAGTCGCGAGGTAATCCAGCTTTCAGCCGGGCCGGTCTCAAAGTCATCAATAGGATGACCGGCCAGAGATTCCGTATTCATCATCACAAATCGCGAGGCATTCCATAGTTTGTTGCAGAAGTTGCGAAAGCCTTCGATGCGTCCCAAGTCAAAACGGATATCGCGCCCCTGGGTTGCAAGACTTGCAAAAGTGAATCGCAGGGCATCAGTGCCGAAAGATGGAATGCCGTCAGGGAATTGCCGTCGCGTGGCTTTTTCAATGCGTTCCGCCATTTGGGGCTGCATGAGTCCAGTGGTGCGTTTTTCGACCAGCGCGTTCAGCCCAATCCCGTCAATCAGATCGAGAGGGTCAAGGACGTTGCCCTTGGATTTGGACATCTTTTCGCCATCGGCATCGCGAACCAGACCATGGACGTACACCTCGTGAAAAGGAACCTGATCGGTGAACTTGAGACCGAACATGATC
>WTHR01000232.1 GCA_011523045.1 Gammaproteobacteria bacterium
GTCGACCACGGTTTCAGCATTGGAATACTGCTCACCCAGCACGTGCGCATCTCCCACCGCTGCAATGCGATCCTTCTCAACATACACCGCGCCGTTTTCAATGACGCGGTGACTTTCGTCGACCGTTACGACTGTGGCATTGGTAATCAGTATCGACATAGCAATCGGGATTGTCCGTTTATTTGTGCAGAGTCCGATGGGATCATGTGTGCCGGTCTTTGATCCGCCTCGCTAAATGCTCATCCCCGACATCATCACCACTGGTTCAATTTCCGGTGTACCTTCCGGCACAAAGAAGTCACTCCAGAGCGGTTTGCTGGGGTCTACCCGATAAATGCTGAAATCACTTACCCCTTCTGATGACAGCAAGACATCATCGATACAAAACTGTCCGGTAAATTCGGCGGAGTCCTTGGAGAGAATCGCTGCTGCCGCATCCGCCATGATTTCGGGTTTACGGCAATGAGGGAAAGCAAGGTTTCCTGCCACCACATTACTGATTGCGGCAGTCGCAATTACCGAATGCGGCCACAATGCGTTGACCGCGATCTTCTTGGACTTCAATTCTCCTGCCATTCCCAACACGCACTGACTCATTCCGAACTTGGACATGGTGTAAGCAACCGAAGGCGCAAACCACTTGGTCTGCATATCCAGAGGCGGCGAAATATTCAGGATATGCGGATTTTCGCTCTTCTCGAGATGAGGCAGACACTCCTTTGAGAGCATGAATGTCGCCCGCACATTGACAGCAAACATCAGATCAAACCTCTTCATTTCTGTTTTGCTGGTGGGTGTCAGGGATATGGCGCTGGCATTGTTGATGCAGATATCCAATCCCCCAAAAGCCTCGGCCGCCTGAGCGACTGCCGACTTCACCTGATTCTCATCGCGCACATCCGTGACGATCGGCAAAGCCTTGCCCCCTGCGGCTTCAATCTCTTCAGCCGCCGTGTAGATGGTTCCCGGCAGTTTGGGATGCGGCTCAGCCGTCTTGGCAAGGATCGCGATGCTGCCACCCTCAGCGGCGAGTCTCTTGGCCATCGCCAATCCGATACCACGGCTGCCTCCCGATATGATTGCGCGCTTCCCTTGCAACAATGTCATCATTTACTCCTTCGGTTAATTTGAAAATATTGCCTTACTCTATCTCACTAGGCTCACAAGCTCGGCTTGCCAGCAACATGACCCGCAAGACGCGGCTTTTTGCAACAACGGCAACCACTAACGGATGCCCCACTCCTTGAGAACCTCCTCGGTATGTTCTCCCGGCTGAGGCGGCTCGCGACGGATGCGGCCTGGGGTGCGACTGAAACGCGGTGCGGGGGCTGGCTGGGTAATCCCGAAGTCTTCAACAAATACACCGCGATGTTTATTGTGCGGATGCTCCGGCGCATCAGTCATGCTGAGCACTGGTGCAAAACAGATGTCTGTGCCTTCCATCAGTGCACACCAATACGACTGGGGCTCACGCAAAAATATTTGCCGGAGTTGTTCGCGCATTCGTTGCCAGTTTTCCTTGGACTGACTGACATCTTCCGTGTCCGGATCAATCCCAAGCGTATCCAAGAGCAGGCGGTAAAACTGAGGCTCAATGGATCCAATCGCAATCCACTTTCCGTCCGCACATTCGAAGGCGCCATAGAAATGCGCGCCCCCGTCGAGCAGATTGTCCTGACGCTTGTCGGTCCACTTCCCCTGCTGCGCCAGACCATACATCATGGTCATCAGGTGCGCTGCGCCATCGACCATTGCGGCATCCACCACCTGGCCTTTTCCCGACGCCCTGGCTTCCAGAAGAGCGCACACGACTCCGAAGGCGAGATAAAGCGCTCCGCCGCCAAAGTCGCCGATCAGATTGAGTGGCGGCGTGACTGACTCATCCGTGCCGATCGCATCCAGCACGCCCGTCAGCGCGATGTAGTTGATGTCGTGGCCAGCGGCGTGAGCCAAAGGACCCGCTTGACCCCATCCTGTCATCCGTCCGTACACCAGACACGGGTTCTTCGCCAAACACTCCTCGGGTCCAAGGCCAAGGCGCTCCATGACGCCCGGCCGATACCCCTCGATTACGGCATCAGCACGTGTGATCAGCGCAAGAGCGGTTGCGATACCCTCGGGAGTCTTGAGATTAAGCGCAACGGAGCGCCGACCCCGATTGAGCACATCAATCTCAAGATCCAAGGGATTGGAGCCGCCCTCACGGTCAATACGGACAACATCCGCACCCATATCCGAGAGCAGCATCGCGCAAAAAGGCGCCGGGCCCAGCCCCGCCATTTCTACAATCCGATATCCGTCCAGTGGTCCCATTTGTCTACTCAGAGATTGTCCCGCCGGGAGGCAAAAAGGACTGCAGACTGTGCCTGACCTGTCGAACGCTGACAAAGTACGGCCAGAGACCGGACAACGCCCGCGTTGGCAATATCGGAGACACCAGTTTTACTTTCCCCCAGCCAGGGCGCCAGGTGTAATCTGAATCGCGCCGCGAAATTACGGCAACCACCGGCGTCCCCAGCGCACTCGCCAAATGCCCTGCACCAGAATCATTGCACACCAGCGTCCGAGCATCACCCAGCAACTTCGCCAATGCTGCAATCGTCGGCGTCGGAGCCAAAGTAAACTGCCCATCGAGCCGTTTGCTCCACTCAGCCGTCTCGGAGGGCGCGACTGCGAAAACACACTTGTATCCTATATCCTGCAATTGTCGGGCCAAAATCACAAAACGGTCTGCCCGCCAGTTCTTCCTCGCCTTGCCGCTGGTCGGAGAAAAAACGATGGGTCTCATTTTTTGTTCGCGCTCAGATGTTTGCGGCGGCATCAGTCCAATATCCGGATGCGCCTCTTTGAGAAGCAGTTCTCGCCGACAGAACTCCACCACGTGTTCGACCATCGTGAGTCCACTCTTCGCTTTATCCCGGATCAGTCCCTTGCGTGGAATCCGATCGCGGAACAAAGCAGACTTCTCAGCGGACAATTCCTGAAGATTAAACCGACCGTCCAGTGACGGGTCATGATGGGCTAACGAAAAGAACACCACCCGATGTGAAAGCTCAGGCCGCGCATCGATACCGTCGGATTGAAGCCCTGGAGCCTGTGAGTCGATCAGGCAGAAATCAAACTCATCTGTGATGCGATCGTACTCTTGTGCGCTAAGACGCGGGCCTGTGCGAAAGTCTGGCAGCCACGAAGCAAGGTCATGAGCACAGTCCCCACGCACGGTGACGTCAAATCCCGCCCGCGCCAGATTAGCCGGAATCACGAGGGAGATCAGGCTATCGCCGAGCTTTCCCGGCGTGACGACGAGCACCTTAGCTGTCACTACCGACCCAACCCCACAGAACGCATGTTCGCTTGCATGACGCCGATTATGGATTAGCAACCCGTGCGGGACTAATCAGATAATCCCTTTCTCACGATACGGACGGTTTTCCAGAATACGTCGATACCCAAAGCAATCGAGATCCAGCGTTTGGCAGGCGCCCTCAACCACGTACTCTGCCAGCCCCCTGCCGACTGCTGGTGCGTGCATGATGCCATGGCCGGAAAAGCCGTTGGCAAGAAAGAAGTTGTCCAACACACCACGGCAAGGGCCAAGGATAGGGGAATAATCTAGAACACTGCGCGCATAGTGCCCCCGCCAACTCCTTTCAAGCTTGAGTGACTGCATCGCCGGGATCCGCTCGGCAAGCGCAGGCCAGACAACGGAGTTGAAGCGCTCTGGAGCGACTGAAAAATTCCACCCGGGCTTCTCTGACCAGTCCGGGACACCTCCCACGTAACCCTGCCCCTCGGGGCGAAATGCGAGATCCGTTTCCGTTTTGATAAAGGGCAATGGTTCAACCGCCTCACCGCATCGGAAAAAGTAACTCTCGCGGGACATGGGTTCGACGGGGAGTTTCAGATCGACGGTTTGGGCCAGCTCGGCACACCAGGCGCCCGAGGCGTTGATAAACACATCCGCTTCAAAAGTAGCGCCGTCCTTACCATGCGCCCGCCGGAGAGCGTTGCCTGCTTTTTCCAAACGGATCACTTCTGCTTCTTTATAAGTAACACCGCTGGCAATGGCTTTTCGGCGAAAACCCATGAGCGCGGCATGAGGGTCAATCCATCCATCCTGGTCGGACAGTACGGCAAGATCCACACCCGTTGTCTTTACCGAGGGAAAACGACGCGAGAGCTCAGTCGGGCTCAAAAGCGTGGCCGGTACACCCATTGACTCCTGCATTCGGAAGTTCTCTTCCATCTGCGCTGCACCGCCATTATCAGAAAGAAAAAGATACCCCTGCCGCCTGAATCCGATATCGGCACTATGGCCTTCAACCCGCATATCCTCGGAAAATCGCTGATAGAACGACAGGCCAAAATCCGCCATCTGGATATTCTCTGGAAGGCTGAACAGCCGGCGGATACCGCCATTGGCCAGCGGAGTGGCGGCGTGGGTATATGTGTGATCGCGCTCAAGCACCAGTACCGTCCCCGCGCCCGCTAACTGGCTGAGGTGGTAAGCAATGCTGGAACCCACGATACCCCCGCCGACAATGATGATGTCGGCTTTCATGTTTGGATCCCACTGAATAACGAAGGCCAAGTGTAAGCCTGTCACTAAATGGCGCAAGACCCTTGGGGTTCAACCCCTAAATGTGGTCGGGTTTCAGGCAACAGCCGTAGCGCAGGGTTAATCCACAATCCACAGTCTTTGACTTGATCATGGCCCAGTCGATCCAGACAACCGAAAGACAGTTGACCCGCAGGCCTGATACTTTATGATGCCTTGTGGAAAGCATCTGGCCCTGACCCAGAACTGATCGATCTGAAATATTGAGGACACCATGAGCACGCTCTCAAACGCCCTGCACTCTTCTGAATTTGTCGTGACCAGCGAACTCACTCCACCCAAAGGATTGGATCTTGCACCTCTATTGGAAAAAGCCGCACTCCTCAAGCCCTATGTCAGTGCAATCAATCTGACCGAGTCACACGCCGCAAGGATGGCAATGGATCCCGTTGCGGTTGGGCACCTGATGCTCGATCAGGGTGTGGAACCTATTGTGCAGATGACGTCTCGCGACAAGAATCGTCTGGCCATCCAGGCAAGCATTCTCGGCGCCTGCGCCCTTGGGATCTCCAACTTGGTCTTCATGGGCGGGGATCCTCCAAAGAACGGGGATCACCCTGATGCCAAGCCGGTTTTTGATCTTTTTGCGTCTCAATTGCTCGAGGCAGTGCGCGCCTTGAACAACGGTGCCGATCTGAATGGAAACACCCTGAACCAGCATACCGAGATCTTTGCCGGCGCAGTGGTTAACCCAGGGGCAACTGACCCTGATGCGGAGATTGAAAATCTGCATCGAAAAATTGACGGAGGCGCTGAATTTTTTCAGACCCAGGCTGTGTACGACGTAGATGCATTTTCAGCATTCCTGGAAAAAGCCAATTCTCCCAAACCGATTCTCGCGGGGATCATTCCAATCAAATCGGTAAAAATGGCGCAGTACATGAACGAACGCATTCCGGGCGTAGACATACCGAATCATCTGATCGAGAAGATTGCTGCTGCGGGGGAAGATAAGGACGAGATTGCCCGAATCAGCATCGAAATCGCCGCTGACACGATACGGGGTTTACGCTCCGTGACCAAAGGAATTCATGTCATGGCCATCGGCTGGGAGCAGCATATTCCAGCAATGCTGGAGCAGTCCCAGAGCTAAGTCAGATATCGAGCACCAGGACTTCTCCCGCTTTGGCTCGGGAGACGCAGGTCATGATGTCTGCGGACGACGCCTTTTCTTCGTCCGTCAATACCAGATCGCGATGCTCCGGAACCCCCCCGAGCAGGCCAATTCTGCAACAGCCGCATAGTCCATCCTCACAGGAGGATTCGATCTCGACTCCGGCTTCCCGGACGACCTCCAATAGGGTCTTGTCTGTCGGCACCTCAAGTCGCACATTTCTGCGCGAAAGCACCACCTCAAAAACTTCGTTCTTTTGCGGTGCTTGATCAGCCGCTGGAGTAAACGGCTCCCAATGGACCGTGCCGGAGGGCCAATGAGCGGCTTTTTCCCTAACGCTCCCCACCAATCCTGCCGGACCACAGACATACACATGCTCGCCTTCTGATGGATTCTCCAGAAGACGATCCAGATCAATTCCTTGCGCAGGGTCACCGTTATCGAAGTGCAGAGTCAGGTTATCCCCGAAGATGGACTGCACCTCCTCCAGCAGGGGTGCCCGCGCCTCGTCCGGAGCACAAAAGTGCAAGTGATAATCCATGCCCTGCCGGCGCAACTGATACCCCATTGCCATTACCGGCGTCACACCGATTCCTCCTGCAATAAGCGTGTGGCGGGCAGCTGTCTCATTTAGGGGAAAGTTGTTGGAGGGAAGACTGGCCACGACGTCGTCCCCTACAGAAAGATGATCCAGCAGCCAGTCTGATCCACCTCGACTTGGCTGCTCGCGGCGGATTCCCAGCACATAGCGGTCACACACGGCGGGGTCTCCTGCCAGGGAATACGAGCGCCTTAACCCGTCACCCGTAAAAAGATCGATATGGGCGCCGGGTTCAAATACCGGCAAGTCGTCACCGTCGTCTCGCATGAGTTCATAACGACGGATGTCGTGCGGGTGCTCATCGATGCGACTGACCTTGAGCTCAAGGCGCGCGGAGACTTCGGGATCCAGAACTTTCTGTTCCGTTCGCAGCAGCAACCGCTCTACCGGACGGCCATGGGTAACGTGGGAATCCAGAATTTCATCAATATCCTCTCGGCTACGGTAGTGATACCACGTGCCCTCAGGATAGATCACCATCACCGGGCCGAGCTCACAACGGTCGAGGCAGCCACATTTATTCATTCGGATACGCTGATTGATCTTGAGTTCCTTGCCCCGTACTTTCATGTATTCCTGTAGCGCGACAGCACCTCGAGCGCTACACGAGCCCCGATGATGTCCCGGGGCTCTTTCGTTTACACAACAAAACACATGGATATCGAAGTAACGATCGCCAGATTCGGCATCTGTTTTCATATTTCTTTCTTCTTTGGCCGGTGTAAAAAATAGCGTCCCGTGGTGTTCACTGAGTCCGTAGTCATCATTTGGTCGGGAGATTCTATGAGGCCTTTACGCCACTGCCCTTCACGCGGTACTCGTCCCGAGGCGGGCTGAACACGTCAAGAACGCGCGCGCCGTTAGGGCCGGCCCGAAAAGCATGAGTGACATTCGGCGGCGTGCGCCAAAAATCCCCAGCCGAAACTGTGGTCTCTTCCCCATCCTGAATACGTACCCCGCTGCCCTCCAACAAAATGCCCCACTGTTCCTGCGGATGAGAGTGGATTTCGCTTTCACACCCCGGGTCGAGACGAACAACTGAAAGCATCGCGTGGTCCCCAGGGAATATACGCGTGGAGACTCCCGGCGCGAGCTCGCGCAGAATTCCCTGATCCTGTTTGTGGAGATTGAAAAAATTTTTTCTCATGTATTCCACCCGGCCCCATGGACCCAGTTTCCAAGTTAGAGCGATCCTGCGACAGCCATCAGTTTCCTTGAGCCTATTGTATCGATCACCTACTGCATCATTCCAGCGATCCACCTTGGCAGTCAAAGCGCCATCGAAGAAAACTGATACCATTGTCACGCAATCCTGTTAAAGCAGATACGACACCATTACGGTCTGAACCCCTAAACGGTACGGCGAGTGAACTCAACGACAACCCAAGTGACCCGACCCAAACGCCGAAACGCGGCCCAAAGAAAGGCAAAAGCGCAGGCACGTCTTGAGGGCGGCGGCAGCCCTGCGATCCAGCCTGGCATGCAGGGCGGACAATATCGACCCTTGGGCGACGACGACCTCACCCGGATTCACGAAGCGGCGCTGACTATCCTTGAAAACACCGGGATTGGAGATCCCCTTCCTGAATTGCTCGACATCGTGCTGCCGCTTGGCGCCACACTGAATGATCATGGCCGATTGTGCTTTCCAAAAGGCATGATCGAAGACATCATCGCGGGAGCCGCTCGTGAGTACACGGTTTATGCACGAGGCTCGCGAGCCGGGAAGGATGACATGTACTGCAACGGCAACCGGGTTTATTTCTCAAACTCCGGCAGCGCCGTCACCACCCTGGATAGCGACAACCTTCACTACCGCCCGTCCACGATTCTCGATATCTACGACTTCACCCGGCTGGTCGATCAACTCGACAACATTCACATGTCGGGAGACACGGTGATCGGAACAGATGTGCCTGATGACTATGAACACGATATGACCATGGTCTACGCGCTCATGGCTGCCACCGAAAAACCGCTGTGCCTGTCTTTTCGAAATCGTGAAAACATTCCCCCGGCGCTGGAAATCTTTGACCTTGCAAGCGGTGGCGAAGGCGCCTTCCTAAAAAAACCCTCGGTCATATTCGGAGGGTGTCCGATCGTCTCTCCGCTTCGGTTCGGCAGGGAAAATCTGGAAGTCATGATGGATGCCACGCGGCTCGGTCTTGTCAGCGATATCGCAGTAGCACCTCAATCCGGGGCCACAGCACCCGCTACCCTGGCCGGTATCCTCGCCCAGGTGGTTGCGGAGACGCTTTCCTGTCTGGCTATCGTCAACCTGATTCGTCCGGGCTGTCCTGTCACATTTGCTACCTGGCCGTTTGTGACTGATCTTCGAACTGGTTCATTCACCGGCGGCAGCGGTGAACAGGCCTTGCTCGCTGCTGCGGCAATTCAGATGGGGAATTTCTACGATCTGCCTAACAGCGTCGGTGCCGGCATGACCGATTCCAAGATTCCAGATGCCCAATATGGCTATGAGAAAGGATTAACGATCGCACTTGCAGCGCTGTCGGGAGCGAATCGTGTCTGCGAAGTCGGCGGCATGATGGGCAGCCTGATGGGCTGCAGCTTCGAATCCATGGTGATAGATAACGAGGCGGTCGGCATGATCCAGCGTGCGGTACGTGGGATTGAGATCTCCGATGACACGTTATCGGTAGAAACGATCCATCAGTGTGCCGTTGATCCGGGTCATTTTCTGGGCAACGAGCAGACCTTAAGCGTGATGGAAAGCGAGTACGTTTACCCGAACATGATGGACCGCTCGCCGGCAGACCAATGGGAAGCCGAGGGCGCTCACGACTTATTCGAGCGCAGTCGCAAAGCAAGCCGCGAGATACTCGCGACTCACTATCCCAATTACTTCAGCCCGCAGGCCGACGCCCTAATCCGGGAAAAGTTCCCAATAAAGATCTCGAGCGAAGACATGCGCCCGGACAGCGGGCGCTGGCGCGCCTGAACTACTCGGGCAGCGTTTCTCCCGAGCCTCCAAGGTCTTCTGGAAAATCTTTGAACTTTGGCAGACCATCCTTCATCGGCATGATGGTACTTTCATAGTTCACATGAAGCCCTGGCTTAAATTCGAGACCCTCAACCAGTCCGGCATAGACATCGACCACGCCGAGCGGCCCCGCAATATGATAGATGTGCCCACCGCAGGTTTTGCACCAGGCTCTTTCGTTGTCTTTTGAGCTCGTGTAACTTGCGATCTGGTCTTCGCCGGCACTGACGGTCATGTTGCCAATCGGCCAGACCGCAAACCCGTTGACGGGACTCGCCGACCAGGCCCGACAGTCCTTACAGTGGCAGATTCCCATCGCAACTGGCTCACCTTCCACCTCAACCGCTACCGTACCGCACATACATTTCGCTGTATAACTTGACATCACATACCCTCCATCTGTTGTTATCACTCCACCAGCGCAAGATTGCCTTTTCGGTCTAATCTGAATCTGCGCCGAACCCTAACTCTATCACCCCAATAAAATTGCCCAAATAACCACCAGAACCGTCACAACACTGAGACTGCGCATCAGCCAGCGTTCTGCCGGTCGGCCACCCACGGCCGCGACAAGCATCGCACCCCCAGCGCACCAGATGCAGTGAAGCACGACCTGAACTACGAGGAACGTGAGACTGATGATGATGGCCTGGGGGATAAGCGGCTGGGCGCTATCGGTGAACTGGGCATAGGCAAACACCAGCATGGCCCAGGCCTTGGGATTCAGCGGATGTACCGCGAGCCCCTTCCAGAATGACTCCGGCTGCCTGAGATCACGCTCCGCCATCAGAAATCCTGACATCCGCAACGCCAGCCACGCGAGATAGGCTACACAGACGATCTTGAGCGCGAGCAGAAATCGCGGTTCGTAGGAAAGCAGTTCCCACAAACCAAGGGCCAGCAGAATATTCACCAGCAATTTACCCAGCGTCACTCCCGCCACAAACGGAAGACTGCGCCAGAAGCCGAAGTTCGCCCCGGATGTCATCAGCAACATATTCGCGGGCCCCGGCGTCCCCACCATAAAAATCACGAACAACAAAAAGGGCACAAAATCGATCATGTTTATTCGGTCAACAAACTGTCACAAAAGTTTTTGCAGGATAATATGTTACTGTCTTTTTGCCCTCTCATGCGGAATCCAACATTGACGATCAATCAAGCTTCTCACATACAGGTGATTGACCGTGCAGCTCTCCTCCTGGATGCTATTGCCCGTTACCGCAAACCCGTCAGCCTCAAGATCCTGACCGCAGAGACGGGCCTGCATTCAAGCACGGCCCATCGGATATTAGGGTCTCTGATTCATAACGGGCTCGTTGAAAAGAACAGTGATAACCATTACCGGCTGGGACTTCGACTGGTGCAACTGGGCACTCGCCTGCATAGCACTCTTGACCTTCGGGCAATCGCACTGCCGTTTATGGAATCGCTGCGCGATGAGTTTCATGAAACAGTGAACCTCAGTATCCGCGAGGGGGATCAGGTTGTTTACATTGAGCGGGTGACACCCGACCGAATGATGCATGTGCATCAGGTCGTAGGCAGTCGGGCTCCGCTGCACGTTACGGCGGTTGGCAAACTGATGCTGGGCGCCGCGGGGCATGATGCCTGTGTGGATTACGGTAAACGCACCAACCTACCGGCCTATACCAAAAATACGATTACCTCCATCGACCGACTGGTAGAAGAATCTGCGGTTGCACTTGAACAAAGGTATGCGCTGGATAATGAAGAGGCCGAGCTTGGTGTTGGCTGCATCGGTGTCCTGCTTCATGACAATACCGGCCAAGTGTCAGCAGGCCTATCGGTCTCAGCTCCCATAGAAAGAAGGGATATGAGTTGGGCTCAAGAACTGCTTCGTGCCAGCGACGGCATCTCCCGATCACTCGGTTCAGGGTAATTCCCAACAGCGTGTGATCAGACAGATTCCACATTGTGGGATATTTCTCCGCAATACAAAATTCGCGAGTATGATCGTCGTCTGGGGAGAGGACTGCTGTAAAGCCGTTTAGGCTTAAAAATTTGTAGTGAACGATCGAGTATCTTTGCACGGTCTCAGTATCGACCGTGACCTGTTTGCGCTGATCAATGATCAGGCGCTGCCGCATATCGGAATAGATCCTGATGCTTTTTGGTCTGGATTTTCTGATCTTATCTCAGAGCTAACGCCAAAAAACCGCGCCCTGCTGGCGCGTCGCGAAGAACTTGAGACCCTGATCAACGAGTGGCACACCGAGCGCCGCGGCACTCCTCATGATCCGAAATCCTACCGGGTGTTTCTTTACGACATAGGCTATCTCGCACCTGAAGGACCTGATTTCAGTGTGTCGACCCAAGGAATCGACCCGGAGATCACTACGATCCCTGGGCCGCAGCTGGTGGTTCCCGTCAACAATGCCCGCTACGCCATCAACGCGACAAACGCGAGGTGGGGCTCTTTATATGACGCTCTTTACGGGACGGATGTCATTAGCGATGAAGACGGCGCGCTGACGAGCGGCCAGTACAGCGAGGCCAGAGGGCGCCGCGTCGTAGCCTTTGCCAATCGCTTTCTCGATGAGACAGTCCCCTTCGATGGCGCTGCCTATGGAGACATCACCGGCTTTGTTGTTGAAGACCAAATACTTAAGGCCACGTGCTCAAACGGAAAGTCCGCTCTCCTATCCAACGCTGAGCACTTTGCCGGATACCGCGGAGATGCTCTTAATCCAACCTCTATATTGCTAAAGCATCATCAACTGCATATCGAACTCGTCGTTGACCGTGCTCATCCTGTCGGAAAGAAAAGTGCCAGTGGCGTCAGCGATGTGCTGCTTGAGTCCGCGATTACAGTAATCCAGGATTGTGAAGACTCTGTGGCGGCAGTGGATGGGCCGGACAAGACGCAGGTCTACGCCAACTGGTTGGGGCTCATGCGCGGCACACTGTCGACGATCGTATCTAAAGGCGGAGAAACTTTCGAACGCACCTTAAACCCGGACCGGGAATACCTGGGCGCCGATGGTTCACAGCTTGTGCTCCCAGGCCGAGCGCTCATGCTCGTCAGAAATGTCGGCCATCTGATGACCAATCCGGCAATTCTGGACGCCGAAGGCAATGAAGTCTTTGAGGGCATTATGGATGCCGTCATTACGGGCCTGATCGCCCTGCATGATCTCAAAGACCCGGCCCAACGTAACTCCCGGACGGGCGCAATGTACGTCGTCAAACCGAAGATGCACGGGCCGGAAGAAACAGCGTTCAGCGTCGAACTCTTTGAGCGCACCGAACAACTCCTTGGGATGACTTCGGGAAGCATGAAGATCGGCATCATGGACGAGGAACGGCGCACCACGGTTAACCTCAAAGAGTGTATCCGCGCCGCCTCTGACCGCGTCATCTTTATCAATACCGGGTTTCTTGACCGCACTGGTGACGAAATTCATACCTCCATGGAGGCGGGACCGATGATCCGCAAAGCGGATATGAAGGCCGAGCCTTGGATTAAGGCCTACGAGGACTGGAATGTCGACGTAGGCCTTCAATGCGGCCTGCCCGGCCATGCCCAGATCGGCAAGGGCATGTGGCCGATGCCGGATGAAATGGCGGCCATGATGAAAGCAAAGGGAGATCATCCCCGTTCGGGTGCCAACACTGCCTGGGTCCCCTCGCCCACGGCGGCAACCCTTCACGCCATGCACTATCACGAGACCGATGTGATTGCGCGCCAGGATGAACTCAAAAACCGGGCGCAGGCGAGCCTTGACGATATTCTGAAGATTCCACTCAGTGACAGCCCAAACTGGTCGACAGAGGAGATCAACGAGGAAATTGACAACAATTGTCAGGGGATTCTGGGCTACGTCGTCAGGTGGATCGACCAGGGAGTCGGCTGCTCAAAGGTGCCGGATATCCGCGACATTGGTCTGATGGAAGACCGTGCCACTCTCCGGATCTCGAGCCAGCACATAGCCAACTGGCTTCATCACGGGATCGTTACCGAAGACCAGGTGATGG
>WTHR01000107.1 GCA_011523045.1 Gammaproteobacteria bacterium
GCATCCCCCACACCAGCCCAAACAGGACAAACCCCACACCGAGGGGAAAAAAGATTCTTCCGGGATTAAAGAGCGCAACAATATTCAGAATCTGAAAGACTGTTTCAAGGGCCGTTGTGGTGTTTATCGTGCTCACACCTTCAGATCTCGGCCGCACTTCTATCTCAGTTTCCAAGACAAGATCTCGCCGGTGTATGAATACCAGCGTAATGATGTCACTAAAGGCCATTCCCTCGGGGCAGAGCACCAAGTAACGTTTCGCCAACTGTGTCCGATACAACTTCATTCCGGAATTCAGATCTGAGATTGGCATCGAAACCAACAGACCCGCGATCAGCCGAATCAGTTTTCGCCCGATGGCGCGGTAGATTCCCGAGTGACCCGATTGCCGCTTTCCTACCACCATGTCAGCATTGTTTTGGATCGCATATTCCAACAGACGGCCTACATCCTCCGGGCGATGCTGGCCATCGGCGTCCAGAGTGACGATGAAATCCGTACTTGAAGCGGATATTCCCGTCTTAATTGCTGCGCCATAGCCTCGATTCACCTTATGCCGAAGCATCTTTACCCGCTCTCCGTCGCAAAAGGTTTCCAGCTGTGACGCCGAATTATCACTGGACCCATCGTCGACGAAGATGAGGTAAAACCCGTGAGCTGCGCAATACTCGGTCAGTTCAGGCAAAAAAGTACCGAGCGCACCTTCCTCATTGAAGACGGGGACAACCAGGGTTAGGGTTTCGGCCAACGCTTTGACGCCTCTTGGATTTCTCGCAAAGGTAAATACGCAGGGCGGGGATCATCTTGCCCGCCCCGAATCGGATGATCGAACCGACTTAAAGTTGCCAAACAACTCACCGCCGGTAGAATCAGCCTCACTTCGGATTTGTCCGGCAAAGTTTACCAGCCCGCCAATAAGCGATGAGAATATCCACATATCCTGCCTCTGATTCCCGGGTCTGGATGGTCGCCTGCCTTACCCTCGCGCTAGTCAAACTTTGGTTGCTCAGCCCTCAGGAAGTCATTGCCAGAAGTGCCCCCCACGATGACACCCTATTCGTTGGACTTGCACTAAACATTCTTCAAGGCGAGTGGCTTGGGGCCTACAATCAATTTACCCTGATGAAAGGCTCTGGCTACCCGCTGTTTATCGCTCTTAGTAATCTTCTCGGCTTGCCTCTCATTCTGAGCCAGGAACTCTTATACCTCGGCAGTTGTTTTCTCTTTACCTGGGGTGTTCGGCTGATGGGTGCGTCAACGATACTCGCCTGTATCTCCTTCGCTCTGCTGGCATTCAATCCATTTACTTACAATTTTTTTCCCAATGTTTACCCATTCCGTTTTGGGATCTATCCGGCCGTCTCGCTGATGATCTTTGCGCTCGCGCAGATTGTTCTGGTTCGCGCCAGCCATGCCCGCCGGCATTGGCCCCTGACCTTTTTGTTGGGACTGCTCCTCGGCTGGTTTTGGAATATCCGAGGAGAAGCAATCTGGATCGCACCCGTACTTGGCATTTTCCTCCTTTTCTATTGGTGCGTCACATCAAGGCCTGAACATTCCAAGGGGTCTAGGCATGCGTTGATTTCAGTCACCGCAACGGCCGTGCTGGTGTGGACTGGCGTTTTCTTGGTCAACACAGCCATTTCAGCAAAGAACTATCAAACCTATGGCGTGTATACGACGAACGAAATGACGAGTCCGGCTTTCAAGTCAGCCTACGGAGGCCTATTGAGAATCCAGCAAGAGGAGCCCACTCGATTCGTTCCTGTAAATCGCGAACAAAGAAGAGTAGCTTATGAACTAAGTCCAGCTTTTCGACAACTCCAACATTATTTTGAGAACGGCCGAGGGGCAGCAACCTGGATGAAAGATTTTTCAGATTACCCTGCTGCGTATTTCCCTTGGGCGTTTCGAGATGGCCTATATACGATCGGACTATTTCGCAACGCCAGTGAGACTCATGCGTTCCTCGAGCAAATTGGGCGCGAGATCGACAAAGGATGCGACAGCGGCCGCGTAGAATGCCGCCCCAGGTATACAAACCTCGCGCCTTCCTGGCACTCCGAATGGAATGTGCTCGCAGCGGAGATATTCTTCCAAACCATCTCAAGGATGGTGAAGTTCCAAGGTTTCGTCGGCAACGGCCCGCGCGTGGGCAGCATGGACGACAACAAGTTAGTGACAAACTACAAATACGTGACCCAGTCTCCTGTTCGACCCCAGAGTCACGAGTTACTTCGGCGAGTACCAGACTTTTACAAACAGCGTGTTCACGAAAGACGCATCGTATTCCACAAGATTCTCTGGATTTATCGACATATTCCCCAGGTTGCTTTTGTCTTTGGCTTGATGATTTTGTTCGCACGGGCATGGCAGATCGTACGGGGCGCCCCAATCTCCGTCTCCGATGGGATGAGCCTAGGGTTACTTGCCGGTATCTCGTCTTATGCGGCGATCCTGACGGTTGTCCAGGTGACCTCTTATTCAGAAATCGGCCGTCAGCTCAATACCACCTATCCGATCGTTCTCGCGTTTATTATCAGTTGCACGATGTCATTTAGTGCGCTACGTCGCGATCGCAACCGCCAGACACAACAAGCGGCGGGGGGTTCAGGGTAGGCTCAATGACCTCGGTGGATACCCGCCAACCTTTACTTCTCGGAATAGACCTTGAAGACGTAAGAGACCAGTTGCCGAACGGGCACAAGTTCCAAGACCGGCTCAAAGACAACGTCTCGGTGCTTTTGGACTCTCTGGCGGTTAACAAGGTCAAGGGCACCTTTTTTACCGTTGGCACCCTCGCACAACGCCATCCTCATCTGATCCGGGAAATTGCCTCTCAAGGACATGAGATCGCGGCCCATGGTCATAACCACACCCAACTCACAAAAATGACCCCGGCCGAATTTGCCGCAGATCTAGAAAAGAACATAGGCACATTGGCTGACGCGCAGTCGAGCAAGGTCGTGGGTTTTCGCGCACCAACCTTTTCGCTGACCCCAAAAACCCAATGGGCTTATGAGATCCTGGCGGAACATGGTGTCACATACAGCAGCTCAGTCCTGCCGGCGCGCAATCCGTTGTTCGGCTGGCCGGACTTTGGATCGCACGCGAGAGTGGTGTCAAAAAATAGCGGCGTTCTCGAGATTCCAATGACCCTTCATGCGAAGCCCTTGCCTCAGGTTCCTCTCGCTGGCGGGGTATATCTTCGGGTTGTCCCGTTTGCGCTCACCTTGTGGTCATTGACGAGACAGAGCCATCACACACCGATCACCACTTACATCCATCCTTACGATGTCGACACCGCCCAGGAGCGCTTCATGCATCCTGATCTGAATGAAAATAAAATGATGAACTGGTTGATGTATGTCAATCGTGACAAGGCTCTATATCGTCTCGGCCAGCTCATGGAGAGATGCTCGGTGGGCCGCTACTGTGACTGGGCCGCAGACTGGCGCACGCCCTCACAATCCGGGTAGCGCTTTCCGGCCTTCACGGACTCCCAACCGCGCCTGCCCTGCCTCACCTCGCCGGGCTTCGAAAAGGTTTATGCCGCTACTTAAGCGGCGTAGCCCCGGTTTCGGTTCGCTTGATCTTCCCGTTTTCAATCTGATGTG
>WTHR01000070.1 GCA_011523045.1 Gammaproteobacteria bacterium
TGCCACGATGCTTGAAGTCATGGGGGAGAATTACATTCGCTCGGCCCGGGCGTTTGGTTTGTCACCGAAGACAGTCGTCTTTCGATATGCATTGAAAGTCGCCATTCTGCCGACAATCACACTCATTGGCGTGGGTTTTGGCGGCCTTCTTTCCGGAACGGTGTTCGCGGAAATCATTTTCTCGCGCCCTGGGGTAGGAAAAATCATTTACGACATGGTGCTCGCCCGCAATTTCCCCGTGGTGCAAGGAGCGGTGCTGGTGACTATCGCCATGTATGTAGTTGTAACGCTAATCGCCGATCTTCTGGTTGCTTGGTTTGATCCTCGGGTGCGTGAATCCCTTTAAAGCCATGCCAGAAACCAAAACAGGAAGACCTTCTGTGAACGTGACGACTCCTCGGCACAGTGTGGGTCGCGAACGCTTGAGGCTTTTTGTCCGAAACCCAATGGGGATGTTCGGATTTATTCTGGTGTCGCTCTTCTTTATCGCCGCCATTTTTGCTCCGATGTTGGCTACCCATGATCCGCTTGCGCTGGATATCCCCAATCGACTCTCGGGCCCCACGCTGGAGCACTGGGCGGGAACTGATCAATTGGGCCGCGATACCTTCTCCCGAGTGCTCTATGGCGGTAGGGTCGCGCTTCAGGTGGCAGCCATTGGAGTATCAATTTCCCTGATTCTGGGATTGGGTCTGGGCATGCTTGCGGGGTATGGACCGAGATGGCTGGACAATATCCTGCTACTGCTGTTCGACTCCATTCGCTCTTTCCCCACAATTGTTTTGGCGCTGGCTGCGGTTGCGCTTCTGGGCCCCAGCCTGCACCTTGTGCTGGCGATCGTGATTGTGACGTCTATCCCGAGTTACGCCCGGCTTGCACGAACCAGTACGATGGCGCTGAAGAATACTGATTTTGTGCTTGCGGAGAAGTCATTGGGCGCGGGCACAGTACGGACTCTCATTCGGCACATCATGCCTAATGTGATTGGGCCGCTGCTGATCCTCGCCGCAATGGATGTTCCTGTGGTGGTGACCATCGAAGCGGGACTCAGCTTTCTTGGCCTGGGTGTTCAGCCCCCGATGGCGAGTTGGGGTACGGTACTGAACGAGGGCTACTTGATCATTCGACTGACTCCATGGCCCATCGTGGCCGGCGGCATACCGTTGGTGCTGACAACGCTCGGCTTCACTTTTCTTGGCGAAGCGCTGCGGGATATTTTTGACCCACGGCTGCGGAAAGGACGCTGATCCGTGGAATCCCTGCTTTCCATTCGAGGGCTGAACGTAGAGTTCCAGACTCCCAGCGGCCCTTTGCACGTGTTGCGGGATATCAATATTGATGTGCCCAGGGGAAAGATCCTCGGCATCGTGGGTGAAAGCGGCTCAGGCAAGAGCACAGTGATATGGGCCATTAACCGTTTGCTGGCAAGCAACGGCGCCATCAATGGCGGGACCGCAACGTTTGATGGTCAGGATCTTCTTGCTCTGAACGACCGTCAGATGTTGTCGGTGCGGGGAGAGCAGATCTCGATGGTGTTTCAGGATCCGATGACGTCACAGATCCCGGTTCTGACCTATGACCGTCAGATGTCTGATATCCAGTATCGTCGAAAAGAACTCAGCATGAAGGACAAGCGCGAAAGAGCGATCAGGATCATGCACAAGGTGGGGATACCGGATCCGGAAGACCGGATTCTTCAGTACCCCCATCATTTCAGCGGGGGGATGAGACAACGCGCAGGGATCGCCATGGCGCTGCTTATGGATCCGTTGCTGTTGATTGCAGATGAGCCGACCACGGCTCTGGATGTCACCCTTGAGGCCCAAATCATTCATCTCATTCAGGAACTTAGAGCTGAATTTGACGCCACGATTATGGTCGTGTCCCACAATCTTGGTCTCATCGCTGAACTTTGTGACCAAGTGGTGGTGATGTATGCGGGTGAGGTAGTGGAATATGGGAGTGTCAGCAATCTTTTTTATGAGCCTGCTCATCCCTATACACAGGCGTTGCTGAATTGTGACCCCGCCCGCACGCAGACCAAGACGCGTTATCTCCCGGTAATTCCTGGTGACGTGCCCGATCTGCATGTTCTGCCGACGGGATGCATTTTCGCCACACGCTGCTCACAAGTAATGGAGCAGTGCAAGACGACGTCGCCAGCAAAGGTGCAGCTGGATGAGTCACAACACGTCGCATCCTGCCATCTGCTTGATCCGGGTCTGCAGGCATCGGGTGATGCTCTAAAGAATGCCCCACCTCAGGGCGATGTGTCTGGGAAAGTGCGACCCAAGCCTTCTGTCGAGAGCGGGGAATTACTCAAGGTGGAAGACCTCTGCGTGAGATTCCAGACCAACAGTTGGATCCGGTCGAAGATTCAAAAGCGGCCAAGATTCGTGGATGCCGTGATCGATGCTTCGCTTTCGTTGCGTCAGGGGGAGACCCTGGGTCTGGTGGGTGAAAGCGGCTCAGGCAAGACGACGCTAGGCCGGGCAATTCTCGGCCTGGTCCAGGCGGAGTCAGGGTCTGTCATTTTCGATGGACAGGAGCTGCGAGCCCTCTCCCGGGCAGGGTTTTCTCAGCTGAGACGGAATATGGCCATGATGTTTCAGGATCCGGTGGGATCGTTAAGCCCGCGCCAGACGGTGCGTTCACTCATCACGGAACCTTTTCAGATTCATCGAATTAACGCTGACCTCGATGAAGAAGCGGCGCGCCTTTGTGAGATGGTCCGTTTGCCGCAAGATTTCTTGTCTCGATATCCGCATGAGTTGTCGGGAGGACAGGCGCGCCGGGTGGGCGTCGCGAGAGCCCTGGCGCTCAATCCTCAAATCATCATTGCCGATGAGCCCACCGCAGGGCTTGATGTATCGGTTCAGGGGGAGATACTGAATCTGATGAATGAACTACAGGAAACGCACGGGTTGTCCTATCTCATCATCAGTCACAATCTTCCTGTCATTCGGCATGTCAGCGATCGTTTAGCGATCATGTATCTTGGACGGTTGGTCGAATTCGGCGACTCCGACGAGATCTTTTCCCAGCCGGCGCATCCTTACACGCAGGCCCTGGTCAATGGAGTTCCTCAGCCTGATCCGAACAGAAGGCGGTCGCTGGTTTCAATTGAAGGTGAAGTGCCGAGTCTCGCGAACCGGCCGGCGGGTTGCGAGTTTCATACCCGGTGCAAGTATGCGACGGCTGACTGTCGCAACATGCGTCCCCCATTAAGCCAGATTCGTGTTAATGGCCTAGATCGCGAGGTGGCCTGCCACTACCCTCTGGTGGGTGAGAGCGGTGAACAATAAGCCCGAAATTGATTTCGAGCGCTATCCCCTGGATAAGTCCCCGGGCGCCATGGCCGACACAATTGCGACCTGCCAGAATCAGCTGGAAAAGGACCAATACTGTTCATTGCCCGGATTTTTCCCGACGGCGACGCTTGCGAACGTGGTGACAGAGGTGGACAGCCTCATACCAAAAGCCAATCAGGCAAATTCGTTGCGCAATTGCTACCTCGAGCGCACACAGGATCCTGACCTGCCGCACAGTCATCCGCGAAATATCATGAATCCGGCTCGCTACCGGATGATTCCCGCCGATCTTTTTTCAGATCGGTCCTCTCTCAAGAAACTCTATTTTTGGGATCCCTTCAGGAGTTTTATTTCCCAGATTGTGGGGGAGTCTGAGCTGTACCCGAGCGCGGACCCATTACAGCCCGTGAATGTCATCTGCTACGGCCCGGGGGATCAGTCTGCCTGGCACTATGATTCAGACAATGCGTTCACTATGACGCTGATGCTCCAGTCTGCCGAAGTCGGCGGTGTGTTTGAACTCGCGCCCAATACCCGCCGTGGCATCGAAGAGGAAAACCTTGAGTATGTTTCGAGTGTATTGTCGGGAGAACGCGATCGCGTACACACCGTTTCGCGCACGCCGGGTGAGTTGACCATATTTCGCGGCTGTAATTCCCTGCATCGGGTGACTCAGGTGGCTGGTGCTCGAAAGCGCCTCATGGCGGTGTTTGTTTATGAAAAGACACCAGGCGTCATTGGGGATCCCGTCGTCAACCAGACAGTCTATGGAAGGGTCAACTGAGTGCGGGGTCGGAGCCAAGAAATCGGCTTTGACAGATCCGAGCAACTAAACAAGAAGATAGATGAAAACTGAGGCATTCGGCCAGTTTGACCGTGAGGTCAAAATAACGCACGTGCAAACCTCGGGCGCTCGAATGCGTGCCGCCCAAATCGGCACGGGTCCGGACATTGTCTGGGTACCGGGCGGTGACTCACCCGCAGAAGCATGGCGCCAGCAGATGATGCTTTTTGCGGGCGAGTATCGCTCCACCTCGTACGATCCGCGGGGCGTGGGAGAGACGACGTCGGATGCCGCGCCGTGGTCGATAGCAGACTTTGCCAGGGATTGCGCGGAACTCATCGAATCGATTTGCACGCCCCCGGTTATCTTGTCTGGCCTTTCCATGGGCGGGCTGATTACCCAGCAGGTCGCCATCGACTATCCGGATCTTGTGAAGCTCGCCATCCCGATGGGGACTTCAGCTTACATTGACGGATTTACCCGGGACTGGATGGAGGCAGAAGTTCAATTGCGCCGGGACGGCATCAGTTTGCCCGACTATTTCCTTGCCCCGCATTACGCTGCGTATGCACTACCGGCCAAGGCCCTTGGCGACAGGGAGATCTGGGGTTCCGTCAAGCCTGCCTATACCGTGCGATTTTCCGAGCGCGAGCCTCAGGACCTGATCGATCAGTGGCAGGCATGCCTTGATTTTGATTGTCGCGAGGCTTTAAAGACATGTCCGGTGCCCATGCACGTCATTGCTTTTTCCGAGGATGTGCAGACCCCGCCAGCGATGGTCAAGGAAGTAGCGGATCTTGCGATGCATGGGGCATTTTATGAACTGCCTGAGTTGGGTCACGTGTCTGTCGCCCGACATCGGGCGGATGACGTGAACCGCCTGCTGCTCGACATCATTCAAACGCAATCAGGTTAAAGGCATCTCCCGATTTTCCGCGGGGAGCGGCCAGGAGTGTTGGTGATTTTTCGCTAGAGCGCCGGGCGTATTCGCAGGCTACGGAATTCCTGTGCGACCAGTAGCATGCCGCAAGCCAGAATGGTTCCGGCACCGATTAAAGAGATCGGATCCGGCATCTCGCTCCAGAAAATGAGTCCTACGATAAGAGCCAGAGGCAGCGACAGATATTCAAACGGTGCGAGAAGACTGGCATCAGCGTAGCGAAATGAGTAGCTCAGCAGAATCTGCTGTGCCGCTCCCGTGACCCCCAATAGCAGAAGCAGCCCCAATAACATCGGAGCCTCGGTCCAGTTGTTTGAAAAACCGATCGTAAGTGTCCATACCAGGAACACAACAACACCCGAGAGGTTGTAGTAAAACGAGATACACAAGGGATGCTCGGTGCGGTTTAGTTTACGCAGCCAGACAATGACAAACGCAAAGAAGAAAGCAGCCCCAAGAGCCGCATAGATCGCAGTATTTGATTCGCCAAAACCCGGCTTGACGATCATCAGGATCCCGAAAAAACCGACGATCACCGCAATGATCCGTGAGAGCGGAAGAGTCTCGCGCAGGATAAAAAAGGCGAGTCCAACGGCCAGTATGGGTCCGCTCAGGATCACCGCTGTTGCGTTGGCAATATAAGCGCCCGACAAGGCCACGAAGGTCAAGCCCAGGGCGGTCATGCCGCAAGTGGTGCGAATCATGTGATCGATGGGGTGTTGGGTCTTGAAAAAACCGGGGCCTCGTTTTGGCCCAATAACCACTAAGAGCACCGCGAAAGTGAAGCCAAAGCGAACCATCAGCAACTCGGTGACGGCGAAGTAGGGCGCCAGTGTTTTAACCAGCATCCCGATAATCAAAAAGCAGGCAACCTGCAATACGTACAGAAAGATACCGCGAAGCGGCAGGTCAAACTCGCCAGAGGGCGTCACTGCGACTCGGATGGGTTTGCTGGATGCGTGGTGCCGATAATGCCCCCGCCGAGCACTTCATCGCCCTGATAGAGAACGAGAGATTGGCCGGGCGTAGGCGCTCTTTGTGGTGCTTCGAATTCAACCAGAAGAGTACCGCCTTCTCGTTCATGTACGAGACAGTTCTGATCTTCCTGCCGATATCGGGTTTTGGCACAGCACTGCAACGGCAGCGCCTCAGGAAGATTGCCCACCCAATGCATATCTTCAACCATGGCTGACTGGCGCATGAGATCCGGATGATCATGTCCCTGGACGACGGTCAGTACATTGGTTTCAACGTTTTTTGCGCAGACGTACCAGGCTTCTCCTGGTCCTCCGATATCCAGGCCATGACGCTGACCAAGGGTGTAAAACCATAGGCCTTGATGTTCGCCCACGGCTTGTCCTTCCGGGGTGCGCATCTCGCCCGGCTTAGCGGGCAGATACCTTGAAAGAAAATCCGAAAATCGCCGTTCTCCAATAAAGCAGATGCCGGTACTGTCCTTGCGGGAAGCATTCGGCAGTCCCAGTGCGTCCGCCTCTGCCCGGATATCTTTTTTGCGAGCCCCGCCCAGAGGAAAGAGGGTCGGCGAGAGCGCCTTTTGATTCAACGCGTGCAGAAAATAGGATTGATCTTTACTGTGGTCGACCGCCTTCAGCAGGCGGCACAGACCATTTTCTTTTTCTTTTGCTACCCGGGCATAGTGGCCGGTAGCGATGTAATCGCTGCCGAGGTGCTGAGCGTAGGAGAGAAATTCCTTGAACTTGATTTCGCGGTTACACAAAACATCCGGATTAGGTGTTCTGCCGGCCTTGTATTCGCGCAGGAAAATCGCAAATACCCTTTCCCAATACTCGTGGGAAAAATTAACCGTCCTGAGTGGGATATCAAGCACTTCTGCCACCTGCTCCGCCATTGCGAGGTCTTCCCGCGCTGCGCAGTACTCGGCGTCGTCGTCCTCTTCCCAGTTTTTCATGAAGAGGCCCGTGACTTCACAATCCTGCGCCTTGAGTCGCGCGGCAGCAATGGCCGAGTCAACTCCCCCGGAGAGTCCAACGACGACTTTCATTTTAGGTGGCGTCATGAGGGCCGGCCTCTTTCTGCCGGAGAGAGCGTTAGTCCTGAATACCGAAGGAAAGGATTCGCAGATCAGTGACATCGAACCAGTCGGTGCTCGGGGAGATATAGGGCAGCATGCCGTTATCCTGAAACCAGCTGTCGATCACGAAGCGTTCACCGGTCTCTATCTCCTCGATTTGGCCGGCCCAGTGAGCATCAAACCCTGCTTTGCGGTAGGCGCGATCGACTACCCGGTGTCGACGCATATGCCCCTGTTCTTGAAAGAGATTCATGTATTGCGTAATGTTGAGGGACTCGTCGATACAGTCGAGCTGCCCCGGAAACTCGGGGTTTTTCTCAAGATTGAGCCCCTTGTCCCGATGGGTAGGAGTGTGGCGTCCAATGACAACTTCCAGCCAGCCAACTGCCTGGCGCAATCTCTCTCTTTCTTCGGCGGCGGTGGAGGCTGCTGGGTAAAACCAGCCGATAACGCTGCGCCATTCTTCAGCGGAGAGGACGACCTGCTGCAGAGTCTTGCAGCTGAAATCGTAGCAAACATCGATTATCTGAACACGCGCCTGGGCAGCCTGGGTAAAGCCCAAAACCGCCACAAGTCCGGCTGTTACCAGTAGCTTGGAAAAGACATTCATAGGCTGTTAGGGCGCCCGCGAGACTTGAAAAAGAAGATCCGAAATTATAAACAAAGTTTTTGAGTTGCCCCGATGTGCGCTGACCGATCAGAATGTTTTGGGTTTACTCTCCTACAGACTTTTCCAGTTGGCCGGAGAAGTCAGGCGCCATCATTTCCAGAAACTGGCGTGCCGGCGGCGAGAGGTACTTGCGTTTTCGCATCACAACACCGTAACTGCGGTTAGGGAAAAAGCGGTCTAGCGGTATCTTCGCAATCTTCTCATCACCTTTCAGGCAGATCGCCGTCACAATCGCGATCCCCAGACCCATTTCCACATACTTTTTGATGACTTCCCAGCCACCGGCTTCGAGGGTGACGGTGTAGTTGACCTTGTGCTGGCCAAAGATCATTTCTACCCGCCGCCAGGTGGCAAGGTGGCGGGGCGGCAGAATAAGGCCATGAGGACTGATGTCCTCAAGTTTGATATTGGCCGCCCGTTTCCCGGCAAGTGGGTGGTCGAGCGGGGTGATCAGCATGGTCTTAAAGTCGAAGATCGGTCGGTAATCAATATCTTCTGGCACTTCCAGCATTGACCCCACAGCAAAGTCGGCTTGATCTGCCCGCAGCATCGCCATGCCGTCACGCCCGGTCACATTGTGGAGCTTCAGGCGGACGCCAGGATAGGCATCAGCGAATTGCTTGATCACCTCCGGCAGGAGATAAAGGATCGTTGATTCGCCCGCCGCAATATTGATTTCACCGCTGTTGAGATCTCCCAATTCGCTCGCGAAGGATTCTGCGATGCCGTCTATGCCCTGCACGAGGGGCTGGGCCAGTTCGAGCAGTGATTCCCCCTGCGCGGTGAGCCGGATACTGGGCCCGCGCCGCTCAAAAAGCTCCACCCCAAGCTCCCGTTCCAGGGCCTGGATCTGGAGAGATACCGACGGCTGACTGAGAAAAAGCTGTTCTGCAGCGCGCGAGATACTGCCTAGCCGTGCGGCATAGCAAAAAGCCCTCAATTGCTTCAGACGGTTCTGTTTGTAGTAGGGAGGTGTGCTCATAGGCTACGAAATAAGGCTTTAGAGGCCTATAATTTACTCAGATAATACTAAATATTGAAATAATTATATTGATAAATACTCGGCCAAAGCCGAGACTGCAGCTATGGTCAGGCCAGTGGTGGTTTTTGACTGAAATTAAAGGAAAAAGCCCGATAGATCCGGGCCTGAGCCCCAGGTCAACCCGGTTTTAAATCACAAGAAATAACGCAGAGGTGCATGATGATTGATCAGACTAAAGAGCAGAACGCTCTGGAGTCAGAGTGGGCCGATAACCCACGCTGGCGCGGCGTGCAGCGGGACTATTCAGCGGCTGATGTTCTGCGCCTGCGCGGCTCCGTTCATATTGAGCACAGCCTTGCCCGGTTGGCTGCCGAAAAACTTTGGCGTCGACTGAATACGGATGATTTTCTGCCAACGCTGGGTGCGTTGACGGGTGGGCAGGCGGTACAGCAGGTCAAGGCCGGAGCTAAAGCCATTTACCTGTCTGGCTGGCAGGTGGCTGCCGACGCCAACATCGCTGACGCGATGTATCCGGATCAGTCTCTTTACCCGGTCAATTCGGTACCCGCGGTGGTTCGCCGAATCAATAACGCGTTCAAACGTGCCGACGAAATCCAGCATGCGTCCGGGAAAGACGACATCGATTACTTTGTACCGATTGTGGCTGATGCGGAAGCAGGCTTTGGCGGGGTCCTGAATGCCTTTGAACTTATGAAAGCCATGATCGAAGCGGGCGCCGGTGGTGTGCACTTTGAAGACCAGCTCGCTTCAGTAAAGAAATGCGGACACATGGGCGGTAAAGTGCTTGTCCCGACGCAGGAAGCTGTCCAAAAACTCGCTGCAGGACGCCTCGCGGCAGACGTTTGCGGTGTGCCGACCGTGTTGCTGGCTCGCACGGACGCCAATGCGGCAGCGCTCTTGACCTCTGATGTGGACGAGCGTGATCGTGAGTTCGTGACGGGGGAGAGAACCAACGAAGGCTTTTACGTTACCCGTGCGGGCCTTGACCAGGCTATCGCGAGAGGTTTGGCCTACGCCCCGTATGCCGATCTCATCTGGTGTGAAACCGCTGTGCCGGATCTTGACGAAGCGCGCCAGTTTGCAGAAGCGGTTCGTGCCGAGTATCCGGATCAACTGCTTGCCTACAACTGTTCGCCGTCCTTTAACTGGAAAAAGAACCTGGACGATGCCACGATCGCCAAATTCCAGCGAGAACTCGGCGCTATGGGTTACAAGTACCAGTTCATCACTTTGGCAGGGATTCATAACATGTGGTACCACATGTTTGATCTGACTCACGAATATGTTCGTAACGGAATGACCGCTTATGTGGACATGGTTCAGGAGCGGGAATTTGCAGCCGCTGATCGGGGTTATACCTTCGCCAGCCACCAGGCTGAGGTCGGCGCAGGTTACTTTGATGATGTAACCACCGTGATCCAGGGGGGAAGTTCCTCTGTCACCGCCATGAGCGGGTCCACGGAAGAAGAGCAGTTCGCAACCGGCTAAACTCCTCGAATCCTGGAAAATCAAAACCGGCGGTAGGCAAACCTACCGCCGGTTTTTTTTCGCCACAAGGCTCGCCAATGCGCCGTGAGGGGGCCTTGATAAATACCGGGGTCTGTCCCTATATAATTCTCTGGAGAATTTGAAAGAGTGTTCAGCAGACTGTCATGAGTGATCGCAGGGAAATCCAAAAAACTTCCGGAACGTCGGTAGAAGAGGCGAAACCGCGTCTAAAGAAGCCGCGCATGTTCCGCGTGCTTTTGGTGAACGATGATTACACGCCCATGGAATTTGTGGTCATGGTGCTGCAGCGCATCTTCAAGTTACCCCATGAGCAGGCCGTCCAGGTGATGCTCAAGGTACATACTGAAGGGGCCGGCGTTTGCGGGGTGTTCACCGCCGAGGTGGCAGAAACCCGGGTGCGCGAGGTGCTGGGTCTCGCCCGTGAAAATGAGCACCCCCTGCAATGTACGATGGAGCCTGAATAGAAATGCTTTCGAGTGAGCTTGAAGCCTCGCTGAACAGCGCAATCCAAAGCGCTCGGGACGCCCGACACCAGTACATCACGGTGGAGCATCTCCTGACAGCGTTGCTCGACAACCCAGCGGCCTTGAAGGTGATTAAGGCCTGTGGTGCAGAAGTGTCAGGGCTGCGGGAGAAATTGCAGGCATTTCTGGAACAGCATGTGCCGATGCTCGAAGACGAAGATGAGCAAACCGATCCCCAACCGGCGGTCGGGTTTCAGCGCGTGATCCAGCGAGCGATCTTGCATGTACAAAGTTCAGGCAAGCGTGAAGTGACCGGTACCAACGTTCTTATTGCGATCTTTGCCGAGAAGGATTCCCACGCGGTGTATTTCCTGGGTGAGGAGGGTGTCTCCCGGTTTGACATCGTTAACTATGTCTCCCACGGCATCAGCCGGGATGAAAAACCGCGAGAACTGCCTTCTCCGGATGAGGCGGATGAAGAGTTATCCGATGAGGACTTCCAGAGTGCCTTATCTGCGTTCGCGGTTAATCTTAACGAGCAGGCCATTGCGGGGAAGATTGATCCTCTGATTGGGAGGGATCTTGAGGTCACGCGCACGATGCAGATTCTGTGCCGCCGGCGCAAGAATAATCCGCTCTACGTGGGCGAGGCGGGCGTCGGCAAAACAGCGATAGCCGAGGGTCTCGCCAGAAAGATCGTAGAAGGCGAAGTGCCTGAAGCCCTTATGGGCAGCACGATTTACGCGCTTGATCTCGGCGCCCTGCTTGCAGGGACGAAATATCGGGGAGATTTTGAGCAGCGGCTTAAGGCGGTCCTCGCTGATCTTGAAGAAACCGACGGCGCGGTGCTTTTCATTGACGAGATTCATACCGTAATCGGGGCCGGCGCGGCTTCAGGCGGTGCAATGGATGCGTCAAATCTATTGAAACCGGTACTCGCTTCCGGAGACATCCGATGTATCGGTTCGACGACCTATCAGGAGTACCGCGGCATCTTCGAGAAGGATCGAGCGCTTTCCAGGCGTTTCCAGAAGATCGACGTCACCGAACCCAGTGTCGAGGAAACGGTAGAGATCCTCAGAGGCCTGAAGACCCAGTTTGAGCAGCATCATTCGGTGCGGTTCACAGCACCCGCGCTGCGCACGGCCGCTGAACTCGCTGCACGCTATATCAATGATCGCCACCTGCCTGACAAGGCAATCGATGTCATTGACGAAGCAGGTGCCCAGGCGCGCCTTGCGCCGGCATCCAAGCGCAGGAAGACCGTTGGGGTGCCTGATATAGAGCGAGTGGTATCCAAGATGGCGCGTATTCCGCCCAAGACCGTCAGCGCGGATGACAAGGATGCCTTGCGCACTCTTGAGCCAGATCTGCAGCGAGTGGTGTTTGGTCAGGACAGTGCGATCACCGCATTGGTGAGTGCAATCAAGCTGGCCCGCTCAGGTTTGGGTAATCCGGATCGGCCGATCTCCTCATTTCTTTTCTCAGGGCCGACCGGCGTGGGCAAGACCGAGGTGACTCGCCAACTCGCACTCACCCTCGGGATCGAACTGGTTCGTTTCGACATGTCGGAATATATGGAGCGGCATACCGTGTCGAGGTTGATTGGCGCCCCACCGGGATACGTTGGTTTCGATCAGGGCGGGCTCATGACTGAAGCGATAACCCGCAACCCGCATTCGGTGCTGTTGCTCGATGAGATCGAAAAGGCGCACCCCGATGTATTCAATCTGCTGCTGCAGGTGATGGATTACGGGACGCTGACAGACAATAACGGACGTAAAGCAGACTTTCGCAACGTGATCATTGTCATGACGACCAACGCAGGGGCGACCCAGATGGCGCGTGGGTCAGTGGGGTTTGTCGATCAGGATCACACGGCAGACGATACCGAAGTGATCAACAAAATGTTCACGCCGGAGTTTCGTAACCGGTTGGATTCGATAATTCGTTTTGGTGCGCTGGACGAGACCACGATCAGTCATGTGGTCGATAAGTTTATTGTTCAACTGGAAAGCCAGTTGGCGGACAAGAATGTCGTCTTGGATGTTGATTCCTCGGCACGGCAATGGCTTGCCAGAAATGGCCATGATGCTGCGATGGGTGCCCGACCCATGGCGAGACTGATTCGCGACCGGATCAACCGGGCGCTGGCCGATGAACTGCTGTTCGGAAAACTGGCGCAGGGCGGCACAGTGCGGGTTCGCGAAGAAGAGGGTGATCTTGCTTTTGACATTGACTCCGACGACGAGTCTTGAGAGTTAAACGGCAATATGGTTCTTCGGTCGCTTGATTAAAAGAC
>WTHR01000043.1 GCA_011523045.1 Gammaproteobacteria bacterium
ACCCAGTGAGGTTTCCGAAGTGCGCTATAAGGACTGGCGGCTCATCAAGGCGGAAGCGCTGGTGGTAGGCCGCATCACAGAAAAAGGTCCCGATAGGTTCGAGGTGAGTTTTCAACTGCTGGATGTTTATCGGGAGCGGGTGAAGGTGGCTTTGCGCTACACCGCAAGCGCTGATCAGTTGAGGCAGGTGGCGCATCAGATAAGCGATCGCATTTTTTATGAGATGACCGGGATCAAAGGCGCATTCGATACCCGCATCGCCTACGTCACCATGAATATCAGCGAAGAAAATGATCGGATCTACCAACTGATGATTGCAGATTCGGACGGCCACAACGCCCAGCAGATTCTCAAGACAACCAATTTGCCCGTGCTATCTCCTGCCTGGTCGCCCAATGGGCAATGGCTGGCTTATGTCTCGTTTTCGGATAACCGCTCTGGAGCGAATGTGTGGTTGCAGGATATCAGCACCGGCAGTCGCCGCCCCGTTGCGCGTTTTGATGGTTCGGCCAGTGCGCCCGCATGGTCTCCAGACGGAAAATCGCTGGCGCTGACCGTCTCTGCCAAGGGAAACACAGACGTCTATGTGCTGGGGGTGTCATCGGGAGAGATCCGCCGTGTCACAAAGCACCCCGCGATTGACACCGAACCGGCCTGGTCTCCGGATGGGAGATATCTGGTATTCACTTCTGATCGCAACGGCCGTCCTCATATCTACCGGGTAAGCCGAAACGGGGGCAAGGCAGAGCGGTTGACCCGGGAGGGCAAGGAAAATGCGGGAGCGTCGTACGATCCGATCGGCAATCGAATTGTTCTGGTAACGAATCGCGGGCAGGGCGCTGGTTATCAGATTGGTGTATTCTATCCGGAGAGTGGTAGAACCGATGTCCTGACAGACGGTACACTTGATGAGTCGCCGACTTTCTCGCCCAATGGTGCGATGATTCTTTATGCGACCCGAATGGGGAGCGAAGGGGTACTTGCAGCAGTCTCAGCGGATGGTCGGGTCAGGCAGGTGCTGAAGTTGACCGACGGTGATGTTCGGGAACCTGCCTGGGCCGCAAGCCGCTGACTCAGCGATGAACCCCTGAGTCGGATGGCAGGAACGGATAAAATTTAAGAAAATTCAAAGAACCGACTAACACGACTAACTCTAATAGAAGGAGCGCGAGAAAGCCGAACAAAGCTTTTCTGGCCCGAACACAGGAGACTTAAGATGCAAAGATTCTGGAAAATTTTAATGGTGCTCTTTCTTGGGATGACGCTAGCCGGCTGTGCCGCTTCGAAGAAAAAAGGCGGGACGGTAGAGGTGGAGGATGCGACGATCGGCGGCAGCGGTGCGGAGGTCATCACTGACGCTTCCGCTTCTGCAGTGGGTTCTGATGACGCGACCGCGGGTGAGATCATCACGATCGACCAGGACGATGCCAACATGGACGATCCGCTGGGACAGCGGGTGGTGTACTTTGATTTCGACAGTTCCAACCTGACACCGGAAGCGCAGCGCGTGGTCGAGGCGCATGCGCAATATCTTTCCAACAACCCGGGTATGGCTGTCGTCCTCGAGGGGCACGCTGATGAGCGGGGCACGCGTGAATACAACCTTGCTTTGGGTGAGCGCCGTGCAAATGCGGTAAGTGAGATCTTCCAGGCGATGGGTGTTGCCCCGGATGCCATCCGGACCATTTCGTATGGTGAAGAGCGTCCGATCTCTATGGGTCAGGACGAAAGCGCTTGGTCTCTTAACCGTCGCGTCGAAATTCTTTACTAGTCGATCCATTTGATCTTTCTAAGCGCGTCTCGCGGCTTCGTCAGATCGACTGGTCGTGAGATGCGGTCACTTCCTGTCCCGGCGGGGGTCACCAGTGGTTCAGGCCGGGATGCTCGGCTTACTTCTCCTCTTTTTTTCTGGCTCTGTCTACGCCCAGGATTTAAATAGCCAAAACAGCGATTTAGACCTTTCGTCCCAGCCGGCCCGGGCAGCGGAATCAGTTGAGGTCGGGACCGGCTCGGGGAGTACACATCCGGTTACGATGGTGTCTGTTTTGCCGCCCCAGAAGCGGGAGACACCAGGGCCGAACTCAATCGAGCCTGAAGAGCAGCAAGTCTATGATGCTGCGCTGGATGCGTTCCGGATGGCGAATTATCTCGATGCTGCTCAGGGATTCGTGACCTTCCTTCGGGACTACCCGCAGAGTCTGCTCGCGGATCAGGGATGGTTTTGGCTGGGGGAATCGCGCTACCTCGCGCGCGGATTCGATGACGCTGTGACTGTGTTGACCACCTTGCTGGATTACTTTCCCAACAGCACGTTTGGCGAAGCCGCGCGGTTGAGGTTGGGTGCGAGCTATTTCGAGCTTCGGCAATATCAAGAGGCGCAAGACGTGCTTGAGGATTTGTTGGAGTTATCTCCGGACCAGGAGATTTTGGATCTTGCGAAGGCGATTCTTGAGGATCTCGCCACGCAGGGTTATTGATCTTGATCAGTCCGATTTGGAGCGTCCGTGTCGACTGAGACGCTTGATTGCCTGGGCAAGATCCTGCGACCTGAGCCCTTCAGCGGTCTGAGCGAGCAACCCGGCTGTTTTTGAATCGAGACGCTTCCCGGAGTTTTCGCTGTCAGAGGTTGCTGGGCTGGGCGCAGCATGGCGCGGACGGACTTTGATCTTCAGTGCGCGGACTTCAATATTCGCCCGATGCAGGGCATCGAGTATTTCCGCCTGACGTTGTCTGACCGCGTCACCCCACACTGGGGAATCGGCAGTGATTTGCCACTCTCCCCGGTCGGCCCTGATCACGGTGTGATCTGAGATTTCCTTGCCTGCTGCCGCCCGCCACGCTATCTGCTCGGTCTTGGTCATGCGCGCATCTTTGGCCTGCTGCAGTTCGGGCACGTTGGCAAGCAGACTGCCCATGCGGGTAAAAGAATTGTCGGCCATGATAAAATTTAACGGTTCAGTCGCGAATTTTTTCAGTATGAGACCGGATGCTGGTGCGTGGTCTTATCTGCGGGCTGTTTGAGCCTGCGCGGTCATTTAACCACTTTCTAAAGATCAATTCGATGTTCAGCAAAGTCGCAACGAAAATTTTTGGCAGTCGCAATCAGCGCCTTTTGCGCAAATTGAGCACGCTTGCTGACAAGATCAATGCCCTGGAGCCGTCGCTGGAAGGCCTCTCAGACGCCGAGCTCAAGGCAAAAACAGATGAATTCCGCCAGCGCGCCGGAGCGGGTGAAGGACCTCAGGAACTTCTGGTCGAGGCGTTCGCGGTCGTCAGGGAGACCTCCCGACGGACACTGAAGATGCGCCACTTTGATGTCCAACTCATCGGAGGCATGGTTCTCAACGACGGCAAGATTGCGGAGATGCGCACAGGAGAGGGAAAGACCCTTATGGCCACCCTGCCGGCGTACCTCAATGCGGTTTGCGGCAATACCGTGCATGTGGTTACGGTAAATGATTATCTCGCCCAACGTGACGCAGACTGGATGGGCCAGATCTACGGCTATCTTGGTCTTTCGGTGGGAGTGGTGTTATCGGGTCAGGACAGTGCGGCGAAACGCGCGGCCTACGCCTGCGATATTGTCTATGGCACCAACAACGAGTTTGGATTCGATTACCTGCGTGACAACATGGCCTTCAGCGCCGAAGACCGTGTTCAGCGATCGCTTGATTTTGCGATCGTCGACGAGGTGGATTCCATCCTGATTGACGAGGCGCGTACGCCGCTCATTATCTCAGGGCCTGCAGAAGACAGCAGTGATCTTTACACCCGGATTGACAAGATCATTCCGGCGCTTGAGCGCCAGGTTCCTGTCGAGGAATCAGCGGAAGGTCTGGAGGAGGAAGAGGGGCCGGGTGACTTCAGTGTCGATGAGAAGACCCGTCAGGTATCGTTGACCGAGGCTGGACACGAAAACGCCGAGCGCCTGCTTTCCGAGGCTGGCCTGCTGGATGAAGACTCAAGTCTTTACGATGTTGGCAACATCAGTCTTATGCATCACCTTTATGCGGGCCTGCGTGCGCACTCTCTCTTTCAGCGCGACGTGGATTACATCGTGAGAGACGGACAGATCGTCATCATTGATGAATTTTCCGGAAGAATGATGCCTGGGAGAAGGTGGTCGGAAGGACTGCATCAGGCCGTCGAGGCCAAAGAGGGTGTCGCCATCCAGCAGGAGAACCAGACACTGGCCTCGATTACCTTTCAGAATCTCTTCAGGCTCTATGACCGGCTCTCCGGCATGACCGGTACTGCCGATACCGAGTCGGTTGAGTTTCAGCAGATTTACGGACTCGAAGTGGTAGTGATTCCAACGAACCAGCCCATGATCAGGGAAGACCTGTCAGATCTGGTCTACCGAACGCAGAAAGAAAAGTTCGATGCCATCATCGAAGATATCAAAGCCTGTCAGTCCAGAAATCAGCCCGTTTTGGTCGGTACCGCTTCCATTGAAACCTCAGAATACCTTTCGGGACTGCTTAACAAAGAAAAAATCAGCCACGAAGTGCTGAACGCAAAACAGCATGAGCGCGAGGCGCAGATTATCGCGCAGGCCGGCAAACCGGCGGCGGTCACGATTGCCACCAACATGGCGGGACGTGGGACTGACATCGTGTTGGGCGGCAACGTCGTCATGGATCTCGAGGCGCTGGGTGAAGATGATACTCAGCGCAAAAGCGAGATCCAGGCGCAGTGGCAGACTCGCCATGACCAGGTGGTCCAGGTGGGCGGGCTGTATGTGCTGGGAACAGAGCGGAATGAATCCCGCCGGGTGGATAATCAGCTGCGCGGCCGCTGCGGTCGGCAGGGCGATCCCGGTGGCAGCCGGTTTTATCTTTCGCTCGAGGACAATCTGCTGCGCATCTTTGGCTCAAACCGCGTTTCTGGGCTGATGGAAAAACTCGGCATGGAAGAGGGCGAGGCGATTGAGCATTCGTGGGTGACACGTGCGATCGAGAACTCCCAGAAAAAAGTTGAAGGACGCAATTTCGATATCCGTAAGCAACTCCTGGAATACGACGACGTCGCGAACGAGCAGCGTAAGGTGGTCTACGACCAGCGCAATACCCTGATGGCAACCGACAACATTTCTGAGACGGTCACTGCCGCCCGGGAAGAGGTGATTGCTGAGATTATTGACCAGTCGATTCCCCCCGAGAGCCTTGAGGAACAGTGGGATGTGCCAGCGCTGCAGCAGGACCTTCAGACGCATTTTGGAATTCCTCTGCCGGTCGAGGACTGGCTGAAGGCTGATGACAATCTTCATGAGGAGACTCTCCGCAACAAGATCTCGGAGGAGATCTCCAGGGTCTACGAGGAGAAGGTGGCGTCTGTCGGCGAGCCCGTAATGCGTCATCTGGAAAAAGCCGTGATGCTGAAAACACTCGACGAACAGTGGAAAGAGCATCTTGCTCAGATGGATTATCTTCGCCAGGGAATCGGACTGCGGGGCTATGCCCAGAAAAATCCCAAGCAGGAGTACAAACGGGAAGCATTTGAGATGTTTTCAGCCATGCTGAACCAGGTGAAAAATGATGTCGTGGGCATACTTGCCAAGGTGCAGGTTCAGACCGAAGCTGAGGTGACAGATCTTGAGGCGCGTCAGCGTCAGCTCGGTGAGCAAAACCGTAAATACCTGCACCCCGACTCACCGACAGACGGACCGTCCGAGGCGTCCGCCGGGCCGGGTCAGGGAGTGGACACCGGTTCAGCTCGCCCGGCCGCTGATACCTCCCAGCCTTTCGTCCGTGCCGGCGCGAAAGTAGGGCGCAACGAGCCTTGCCCCTGTGGTTCGGGGAAGAAATTCAAACAGTGCCACGGTAAGCTGTGACGCAGACTGGAACGCCACTATGGCATCTTTAAAGCGATCTGCGCTCGCACCCAAGACGTTCCCAAAAGTATCTGCAATCAAAGGGGTTGCCCTAAAGACGGCTCGAGCAGGGATCAAGTCCCCAGGGCGGGATGACCTGCTGCTGGTGACCCTGGATCGCGGAACCACGGTGGCAGGCGTATTCACACGTTCGGCGACAGCTTCTGCGCCGGTACAGTGGAGCCGAAAGGTGGCAGCGTCGGGTAAGGCGCGAGCCATTCTCATCAACAGTGGGAATGCGAATACCTTTACGGGCGCTCAAGGGGTTACGGATGTCAGGTCCACCGCCGGCATGGCGTCGCGCACCGCCGGTTGTCGCCCAGGTGACGTTTTGATTGCATCCACTGGCGTGATTGGAGAGCCGCTGCCCGTAAACCGGATTCAAAACGCCCTGGTGCGGATGCAGTCCAGTCGTCGCACCGCCTCCTGGCTTGACGCTGCCAGAGCGATTGGAACCACCGATACCTATCCTAAGGGCGCGATGCGACGGACCTGTATTGGGGATACCGAAGTCAGTCTGTGCGGGATTGCTAAAGGGTCAGGCATGATTGCGCCCGATATGGCGACGATGCTGGCATTCATCTTTACTGATGCCAAACTGCCAGCACCGGTGTTGCGGGCCTTGCTCAAAGAGGGAATTCGCACTTCTTTTAACTGCATTACCGTCGACAGTGATACCTCAACTAGCGACACCGTGCTCCTGGCGGCAACGGGACAGGCAGCAAACCGCAGCCCCCAGTCGGTATCGGCGCCCCAGCTCAAGGCATTCCGTGTTGCGCTTAAGGAACTGCTTACGGACCTGGCGATCCAGGTGGTGCGTGATGGCGAGGGCGCAAGCAAATTCATAACGGTCGATGTGAGTGGTGCGGCGTCCAGTGCAGAGGCACGAAAAGCCGCTCTGGCGATCGCAAATTCTCCACTCGTCAAGACTGCCATTGCGGGAGAGGACGCGAATTGGGGCCGGATCATCATGGCCGTAGGAAAATCTGGTGCGAGACTCTTTCAGCACCGGCTCGCGATATCGATTGGAGGGATTACCATCACCGATGGGGGTGAGCGGGTTCCGACCTATGATGAAGATGAGGTCACGACTCACCTTAAAGGTACCGATATCTCGATCGCGGTCGATCTGGGTGTGGGTCGCAGTCGGTCGCGGGTCTGGACCTGTGACCTGACGCACGACTACATCCGTATCAATGCCGATTACCGAACCTGAAGCTGCACAGGAGGTCGCCGCGGGGGTTGTCGCGGATTCCCAACGGCGCTTACTTCTCGGCGAGCGCCCGCAGGGTAAGGCGTATGCGGGTCAGTGGGAATTCCCCGGCGGCAAAGTGGAGCCTGGGGAAGCCGTGTTTGAAGCGCTGGTGCGCGAGTTTCGCGAAGAGCTTAACTTGCAGGTCGAGGCAGCGCATGCACTTTTCTCCTGCGTACATGCCTATCCTGATCGGGAGGTCGAGCTGCACTTCTGGCAGGTAACCGATTATCGGGGCGAGGCCCGGGGCGTTGAGGGGCAAAACCTCCGATGGGTTCACTCGGATGATCTTGCCTCGGTGAACTTTCTTGAGGGCAATCGCGCACTGCTGGAAAAAATCTGTGCGCTGATGTGGTCGGATCCTGTGTAAAGCACTAGCGCCAGGCAAAACGCGGTTGGCCCAGGTCGTTGACCCGCGTAGTTCTGCCGAGCAGCGCAACTTCCCTGAATTGAAAAAGAATCGCAGCCGTCGGCGCGTAGACCTCGTGCCCAACGGTCGGCAGCATGATCGAAAAGCCGTCTCGGACCGATTCATCCGTCTCTGACCGGGAGACTTCTGTTTTGGCATCGGCGAGCTCGCTTAAGGGGATATGAAAGACCCGCTCGACCTCTCCAGGGTCCGGCACCGGAATCAAGGCCTCATCCATGCAGGCGACGACGGGCGTGATGCAAAAACCGGACTCGGTCACGAAATCATCGAGCAGGCCGATGACCTGATGCGCCTTTGGATTGAGTCCAATTTCTTCGCGGCATTCGCGCAGCGCCGTTTCGGCAGGGGTCTCTCCCGGCTCTGCCCGTCCGCCTGGCAGCGCATACTGGCCTGCATGTCGGCGTAAAGTTTTGGCTCGGCGCGTTAAGACCACTGATCCCTCATCGGTGTCGGGATCGCGGGTCACCAGCAGCATCACGGCGGCACGCGTCGAGCTCACATTATCCTGTGCAAGGCGCTTAAAGCCTGCAAAGTTCTCCGAGAGGGTTTTGCTAAGTGTCACAGGGTCAGTATCGGGTGGCCGGGGTTCAGTGATCCACCGTTTTAGCCTGCTCCCGCGAGAGCGTGGTCAGGCGCTCGTGCAGTGCGTCGATCTGAGCATGAAGAGACGCCAGACTGCCGTCATTGTTTAGAAGATCGGTTGCCGCGTTGCGTCTCTCGGTATCGCTCGCCTGAACCTGGTCGATGGATGAGAACGCCTGCTGATCAAGACCGCTTCGCTCAAGCACTCGCTCAGCTCGAAGTTGGCGACCGGCCTCAACGACCACTACTCGATCAAAGTTGCCGGCTTGTCCTGTCTCGATGAGCAGCGGTATCGAGAAGATCACGTAGGGGCCCGTGGCCTGCGAGGCGGCTTTGTTCATTTCTTGGCGTACCCGCGGATGCACGATGGATTCCAGTGCGGCCCGTTTTTTCGGGTCGGTAAAAACCAGTTCGCGAACCGCTGCGCGATCCAGATGACCGTCTGCGTCGATCACGGCCGGCCCCAGCAGGTTTGCGATCTCGGCCACCGCGTCTTCCCCTCCGGCTGTCACCTGATGGGCATAACGGTCGGCATCCAGAACTGTCACGCCGAGTGTCTCAAGATAATCACTGACTGCGGTCTTGCCGCTACCGATGCCTCCGGTGAGGGCGACTTTCAGCATACAGATTCCTAAAACCCTGTGAGTGCAAGATAAAACCGGTTGAGGTCCGTACCCCACAACAGGGCCAACCATCCACCGCCGGCAAGATAAGGCCCAAATGGAACAGGCTGACTGCGCTCTTGTTTTTTGAGGACCAGCATGGTGATTCCGATAATAGCGCCAGTCCCGGCGCTCAGCAGTATGATCAGCGGCAGCATCTGCCACCCCATCCAGGCCCCAAGGGCTGCCAGCAGTTTGAAGTCACCGTAGCCCATGCCTTCTTTCCCTGTGGCGATACGAAAAGCCTGAAACACGGCCCATAGGATCCCGTACCCGGCAACTGCTCCCACAAGCGCAGAGATCAGGTCCGTGAACCCGCCCATTGCGCTAACGATAAGGCCTGCCGTGAGCAGCGGTAACGTGATGCAGTCTGGCAACAGGAAATGCTCAAGATCGATAACGGCAAGTGCGATCAGGCACCAGGTGAAAGCCAATGCTGTAAGAGTCAGCCATTCAAATCCCAAAACCCAGACCACGATCAGAGTCAGGGCAGCACACAGCGCCTCAACCAGGGGATAGCGTCTCGAGATCTCGCCACTGCACCAATGACAACGGCCGTTAAGCACCAGGAAGCTGATTAGCGGCAGGTTATCCCGCCAGCGGATGGACTGTCGACAATGGGGGCAGCGTGAGGTAGCGCCGGCAATGCCTGGCGGTTTCGGAAGTCCTTTTGCCTTGCCATGCCATTGCCACTGCAGACGCTGAGGTATGCGCACGATCACGACGTTGAGGAAACTGCCGACCATCAGCCCAAGGACAACCGTGAGGGCGTAAAGCCACCCTTCGATTCCCTGGGCGTTGGCCAGGGAATCGATCACGCAGCAAAGGGAGGTGCTGCCTCCATCACATAATGGCGCCCATCTTGAAAATGGGCAAATACATGGCAACGACAAGCGTACCGACCAGACCGCCGAGCACGCTGATCATGATCGGCTCGATGAGTTTGCTCATGTTATCGACGGCTTCGCGGACTTCGCGCTCGTAAAAGTCGGCAGCTTTATTAAGCATGGTTTCGAGTTCGCCGGATTCTTCGCCTGTGCTTGTCATTTGCAGCACCATGGCAGGAAAAAGACCAGTCTGTGACATGGCGCTTGACAGTGCCTGCCCACCGCTCACGACCTCTCTAATGGACATGCAGGCGTCAGAGTAAACGCGGTTACCCGTCGCGCCGGCGACCGATTCCAGTCCGTCCACCAGCGGCACCCCGGCGCCAAACATGGTGGCCAGCGTTCGAGCGTATCGCGAGATCGCCGCTTTGCGCAGGATGATGCCGAAAACCGGCAGGCGCAGCGAGATTCGGTCTACCCGATGCCGCATCGCCTCGGACCGTCGGTAGGACATCGAAAGGGCAACAATAGCTCCGACGATAATGGCGAAGATCTGAAGCCACAGTTCTCTAAAGCCCTGGGAGAGTTCGATCACGATGGCCGTCAGTGCCGGCAGGCTTGCCCCGAAGCTGGAAAAGAGATCCTCGAACTGGGGAATGACAAACACCAGCAACAGCACGGTGACGATAAAGCCCACAGCAAGCACTGCGGCCGGATACCAAAGCGCACCTTTGACTTTGGCTTTGATTTCCTCGATGTTTTCCATGTAAAGCGCGACTTTGTCCATCAGATCATCGAGATTGCCTGAACGTTCACCAACGGCCACCAGGCTGGTGTAAAGCGCGTCGAACTGACGGGGATACTTCTGCAGGGCTTCACTCAGAGCGGTCCCGCTTTCGACATCAAGACGGATAGCGCTGAAAATTTCCCGGATTTTGGGTTGATCTGTTCCGTCAGCGATGGCCTTGTAGGATTGGGCGATGGGCAATCCTGCCCCCAGCATGGTAGCGACCTGGCGGCTGGCTACGGAGATATCCTTGGGCTTTACTTTCTTGGCAAACAGGGCCTTGGGTTTTTTTCGCACGGAACGGGGATTAATCCCTTCGCGGCGCAATGTGCTTCGAACATAGGCTGGTCCTTGCGCTTCCATCTCACCGGTCACTTTATTGCCGTGCCGGTCGGTTCCGGACCAGGTAAAGATCTGTTGGGTCTTTTCGGCGCTTCTCGCCATGGCTTCAGTTATCTGTCACTCGAAGGATTTCCTCAAGGCTGGTAATCCCGGCCCGCACCTTTACCAGTCCCGCCTGGCGCATGCTCATCACCCCTTCGGCCAGCGCCTGCCTTTCGATGGCTTCCTGACCCGCGTTTTGCACGATCAGTTCGGCAATGGCTTCCGTGACCGGCATTACCTGAAATACTCCGGTCCTTCCCTTGTAGCCGCGAGTGCACTCATCACAGCCTTCGGGTCCATAGAGTTTGAGATCACTGGAGTCCCCTGATTGAGAGAAACCCGCGTTTGTCAGAACCTCTTCAGGATACTCGACAGGTTTGCGGCAGGCGCTGCAGAGCCTTCGAACCAGTCGTTGTGCCAGGATGAGGTGAACAGATGCAGCAACATTGAATGGCGCGACGCCCATATTCAGAAGTCGCACAATCGTCGAGGGCGCATCGTTGGTATGCAGCGTCGAAAGGACCAAGTGCCCCGTCTGGGATGCCTTGACGGCAATGTCTGCGGTTTCAAGATCCCGAATCTCGCCCACCATGATGATGTCTGGATCCTGTCTCAAAAAAGCGCGCAACGCGGTGGCAAAGTTGAGATTGGCTTTTTCGTTGATATTGACCTGATTGATTCCTGGCAGGTTGATCTCAATCGGATCTTCAACGCTGCTGATATTAACTTCCGGAGAGTTCAGGGTGTTCAGTGCCGAGTACAGCGAGACGGTTTTACCGCTCCCTGTGGGTCCCGTCACGAGAATCATGCCGTGTGGCCGATGAATCGCCTCTTCATATGCCTTGAACTGGTCGGGCTCGAGCCCCAACGCCGACAGGCTGAGATCGGCACCGCTGCTGTCGAGCACCCGGATGACCACTTTTTCACCAAACTGGGTCGGCAGGGTGCTGACCCGGAAGTCGATTTCGTGTCCCTTGGAAAGCGTCAACTTGATCCGACCGTCTTGCGGAATCCGTCTTTCGGCAATATCCAGATGCGAGAGGATTTTGACACGCGCGATGATTCGGGTCGAAAGTGACAAAGGAGGATTCGCAATCTCATGCAGCACCCCATCGAGTCGGTAGCGGATGCGCAGTTTCTCTTCGTAAGGTTCAATGTGAATGTCAGACGCTTTTTGGCGGATTGCATCCATCAGGATCTTGTTAACAAAGCGCACCACGGGTGTATCCACTTCCGCCGTGTCGGCATTGGTCGGGGTTGCGGTTTTGGCCGCCATATCCTCAAGGCCGGAGTCTTCGCTGAGATCCGCAAGCTCTGAGCTGATTCCGCTGACAATGTCGCGAATGACCTGGTCGAGTAACTTGGGATCCACAAGAATCGCCTCGACCCCAAAACCCGTCTGGAAGGTGAACGCATCCAGACCTGAAACATCGCTGGGATCGGGTACCGCTAAAAAGACCTTTGACCCGCGCTGGAAGAGGGGCAAAACGCCGTGATTTTCCAGGAACCTGGCATCAACAATTTCCTGGGGCCGGCATCCAAGATCAAACGCCTTAAGATCCAAAAGAGGCATGCCTGACTCTTCGGAAGCGCATCGCAATAATCCGGCCCGGTCGGCGGCTCCCTGATCCAGCGCTTCGCGCAGAAAAGAACGCTGACTTTTCTGCGCCGCGTCGAAGGTTTCACGCGCTTGCTCGCGAGAGAGCAGGTTGGCTTCAACCACCCGTCGCGACAGTCCAGACAGGGTGGTTCCCTGGACCGAGATGGAAAATGGCGATGTGCTTGGTTCCATTTTTCAAAAATGAGTCGGGTGAGTTCAAAAGTGGGCAAAGAACTTCTTTGCTTGTGCAGGCTGCCCACTTCTCGATCTTTCGACGTTATTCCTCAGAAATCATTGAAATCGGGCGGTATTTTTCGATCACTTTAACAGAATATCCGCTTTGTTTTTTCCGAAAAATCCCTAAAATACGCGTGAATCCCGCCCGGTTGGGGGGATTCGTCAGGGTGGAAGACGATCGAGTGTTAATCTAGCCGAATCGACGCGCAGTCCACGTGACGGCGGTCACATCGGTGATATTCGCTAGCGGATAACATCCCACCATCAAATCAGCCAAAACCAGAAAGGGGCGATTACAAATGAAATTTTTTAAAAGAGAAGATATCCGACCGAGCGAAGTTCGCCAGCAGGGCTTCACCCTGATCGAGCTCATGATCGTGGTGGCGATCATCGGTATCC
>WTHR01000169.1 GCA_011523045.1 Gammaproteobacteria bacterium
GTCTTGAAGCGGCACTGGATCGGGAAATTTCATCAGAGGATATGGCGCTGCTTGGAGCCTTGTTGCCGCAAGACGCGGTTTCAGCTTCTGCGAATGCCTGGTTCCCAGACCTTTTAAACGAAGTCGCCCGCTACCGGGCTGGAGAGGCGGTCTTGTTTCCAGCGCCGGCAGAGGAGCCAGTCATGGCGGCAGACCCGGACTCGGCGTTAGACGAGGAGGACTCTGGCGATATGCTGGATGACGACGCGCTTGCTGACGGAGGCGATATTCTGGGTGGCGAAGATGCCTCTGAAGAAGACAGTCTGGAGCTCGAGGGGCTGGATAGTGATGCCAGCGATGGCGATATTCTTGGGGATGACGAACTGGCGGACGACGGTGATATTTTGGGCAGCGATACAGATACGGATGAAGCGTCTGGTGAAGGAGAGATTCTCAGTCTTGAAACGCTCGACGATGCAGCCAGTGACGGAGATATTATCGGTACCGATGACCTGTCAGGCGCCGATGATATTCTGGGCGAGGAATCAGAGGAGACAGAGCTGTTTGCAGATTCCGATGAGGAAGCTTCATCTCCGGAGGCGATGGCGCCTGTATCGGGAGAGGACTGGGCATCTGCGGGCGGCTGGTATCAAGAGGAGTTCGTATTGCGCTATAGACCGAGTGGTCATGCAGATGGATTCCTCAAGTCATGGATAGAGCAGGCTGCCGCGGCGCAGGTCGGCGGTAGCCTCTTCGGTCAGAGGCTGTTCGAGCGGGTCGCCGATGCCAAAGCACCCGGTGCCTGCATGAAATGCCATGGCATTGAACTCGAAGGCAATAGCGTTCCTCAAGTCAGATGGCGGGCAAAACAGCCGACGCGTCATGTGCGCGGTTTTACCCGGTTCTCCCATGCGCCGCATTTCAGTGTATTGGAGGAAGAAGGCTGTCTCACGTGCCATGTGCTGGATACCGATGCGGATTACATGGAGTCGTTTGCCGATCACGATCCATTGACCTTTGAGTCGAATTTCGAATCACTGGATAAGGGTCAGTGTAGTGAGTGTCATGTGCCCCAAGAGGCAGGTGACAATTGCGTGATGTGCCACAACTACCATGTTGGCACTTTCCCGCCGCTGGCTGTGTCCACCGCGGGGATGACCAAAGAGGCCAAGCCCTCAGAGTTGAGTCAATCCGAGTAGCGCGATGGTCAGTCGGCGCAGCCTGCGAGGAATGGGCCGGCCGAAAGCACAAGCGAGCCGCAGCGCGCTAAATCCTCGGCAATTGGCGCGTAATCTGACTCCTCACGCGCCACGAAATCGTGGATTCCGAGCATCGTACAGCTTTTTTCGTCGAGATCATCTACGGCGCGGGCAAGGGCATCGCGCATTGCGGAGATTTCTTGCGCTGATGCATCAAGATGGGTAATGAGTGGCAGTCCCGGCCGGCTCTCGGTATGGGCGATCACTTTGAGGTTCTTGATGGCGGGTTCGCACTGCTTTGCCAGATGCCAACTGATGCAGTCGATTGCCGCGATGTCGGCGTTGCCGCTCGCGACAGCACAAAGCGAGGCGCGGTGACCCCCGCTGACAATGACCGAAGCAAAAGGGCTCTCATCCAAACCGTGGTCGGCAAGATAGCACTTGAGCGCAAGGCATCCTGAATAGGAGTCATCGCCATTGATGACGGCTCGTTTTCCTTCGAGACACGACTCAGATTCATCGTCATTTTTATGGGAGATGATTAGGCTGTGATAAGAGCCAGCGGGTTCGATTTCTTGATAAGCGAAACTGCCGAGCACCTTCACTTTTCCAGAAAGATCCGCTACGAGCGGTAATCCGCAGGTCTGGCTGAGCAAAAGGTTAGGTGATTGCCAGGTCTGGGCTGGCGGTGACGTACGGTCGAGCGAAGTTGGCGCATTAATCCCTGCCTTGTTGAAGTGATCGCGTATCGATGTCCACAAACGATTGGTCGCCTGAGTGAATTCTGGCCAATCGTACATTGGCAGTTGGACAAGGCTTTGTGTTCCAGGCATACCGGTTCAAATCCTTCCTCTAGCGGGCTTTCGCATGCCTGTCGGAGGACAGAAAACCCGAAGGCTAGCGCGTGGCAGTTTGTTCACGGACGCTGACAGAAAAGACGGCTATCGGATTTGAGAACCCCTTGAGATCCTTCGAGCCAAGATCAGTAATCGGATAGCGGTCCTTGACGAAAAAGCAGGTGTCATCATCGATAACAATATCTCCCGGCTCACCCACACCTTGTAATCGCGACGCCAGGTTAACAACGCTGCCGATGACCGTGTAATCAATCTTTTCGGCGGGCCCGATATTGCCGACCTTGGCATAACCGGTAGCGAGCCCTACGCGGATTGCGAAAGAGGAGCGGTTCTGCGAGCGATAGAGTTCGTTCAGTTCGTGAGCCCGCGCCTGCATTGTGAGTGCGCAATCGACAGCGCGTGTTGCGCTGGTGATCTGGTCGCCATCATTTTCGAAAAAGGCAAGGATGCCATCCCCCATATATTTGTCTATAACACCATCTTGGGAAAAGATGGCTTTTGCAGCGTCGGCGAAATAAGTTTCCAGAACGTCCTGCACTTCTTCGGGATCAGCACGGTCAGAAAATGCCGTGAAGTTGACGAGGTCGCTGAACATGACGGTGATGCGCTTGCGCGCACCTCCCAATTTCAGAATGTCAGGGTTGGCTCGGATCTGATCCATCAATCTCGGTGAGAGATAACTCTGGAGGCTGCCTTCCAACACACCTTCATAGTGCTCTAGTTGAACGTAACGATAGACACTGGAGAAAAGATAGAGCAACAGGAACGGTATGATGACCGGCAGCACAGGCAGCAGGTAGCCGCCGATGGCAAAAACACCAAAGCTGAGGCCGACGTAAAGCAGCAGCATTCCAAGAGCCGCCGCGTTGAACCAGAGTGCGGGCAAGCGCCATGCCGATAGGACCAGCAGCACACCCAGTGCCAGCACCGCTGCAATTGCAAACACGTACGGGAACGGCGTAATGAACTTATCGGTCAGCAGCATGCTGGCGGCGTTCGACCAGATGTATGCCCTTGGGAAGATGCTCGCAACAGGCGTCGGACTGGCATCGCCATAGTCAGTCGCTTGGGAGGAGGTATCGGCGAGAAAGACAAGTTGGTCTGAAAAATCTGCAGCAGTATCAGCCGTCAGCAGATTCCAGGCGCTGTAGGATTGAGGATAAATTGCAAGTTCCAAAGGTCTCGCATAGTTCACAAGCAGATTGCCCCGACCGTCGAGCGGAATTTCAAGATCACCCAAAGTGTCTTCTCCGTGTGTCGGGAAGTTGTGCAGTACTATGCTCGACGGGCCGGTGATCTCGGCGTCTTCAAGGTCGTAATCCAGTTGCGTCGCTACCGCCTGCAGAAAGAAAGACGGTATCAAAGCACCGTCTAGTTCCATGACGACTGGAACCCGGCGGATAACGCCGTCAGGGTCGGGATTCATGTTGGCGAACCCGAGCCCAGCGGATTGCTCCATCAACGCGTCAAACGGGGTGAACAGAATGCCACTGGCGACAGGGGCCAGC
>WTHR01000143.1 GCA_011523045.1 Gammaproteobacteria bacterium
AGCGTAAAATTGCTTAATATCTGCTGAAAACATATTTCCCCCCAATTTTTTCAGAAAAAAATAAAGTAACAAAATAGCCTCTAGCGCATCAGGCATATGAGATACGTTTCTAGAGTCCTGAGAGTTGAGGATTCGTCACGGGAGGTTAACTCTCAATCTCCCGGCAGCAGTGCTGCGAGTTGAGGAGACTATAGCGTGATTAAGTCTAGACTTCACCGAAAATTTACGTCCCACTCTTAACTCATCGGCTGCAGACAGCGAGCACCTGCTTAAGGTCCGTGAGGCCTTGCAAGCATTTGGCCACCCCATCCTGAAGGAGCGTGCGCATACCGTTTTTCTCGGCTAAAAGACGCAACTCTGCTGTCGTGGCCTTTTTCTGGATCGCTTCTCGAATCTCGTCGTTATTGACCAGAAGTTCGTGAAGGGGCAGCCGCCCACGGTACCCGGAGTTATCGCACTCAACACAGCCTACGGCGCGAAACAACTTGAGGGGGCCTGTGCCGGCCAGCCGGGAAAGCGCAGTCTCCCCAAGATAACCGGCAAATTCACTGCGCTCTGAGTCACTCGCCTCATATTCCTCTTTGCATTGGTCGCAAAGTCGCCTGGCCAAACGCTGCGCGAGAATCGCCAGGAGCGCATCTGAAAAGGAAAACGGTTCCATGCCCATATCAATCAAACGGGTAACGGTCTCCGGGGCGTTGTTGGTATGCAGTGTGGAGAACACCAGGTGACCGGTCAGCGACGCTTCAACAGCCATGTGCGCTGTTTCCTCATCACGCATCTCACCGACCATAATGACATCGGGATCTGCCCGCAGGAACGAACGCATGGCTGACGCAAAAGAAAGGCCAATCTGCGGATTGACCTGCATTTGCCGCAGACCCGGCTGGGTAATCTCCACTGGATCCTCAACCGTCCAGACCTTTTTCTCCACTGCATTAACTTTACCGAGCATGGCATGCAGCGTTGTGGTTTTTCCAGAACCCGTCGGACCAACTGCGAGCACCATGCCATAAGGGCTTGCCACCAGGTTCTGGATGCATCGCAGATAATCCGGACTCAAGTTCATCTTGCCGAGGGGCTGCGCACCGGAACCGGCGAGAATCCTGAGGACAACGTCCTCGTTTTCACCTGCGGTCGGTAAGGTCACCACCCGCAACTCAATTTCCATTTCGCCAAGCTTGAAGCGAATCTTGCCATCCTGCGGCATGCGGCGCTCGGCGATGTTGAGCCGGGCCATGATTTTGATTCTAGCTACAAGCTGCTCCCGGTATTCGGCAGGGATTCGTCGATACTCGCGGCACTCCCCGTCGATTCGGAAGCGAATCGACAGATCATTCTTTTCGCCATTGGGCTCAATATGGATGTCCGACGCCCGGTCACGCACGGCATCCAGAATAATCTTGTTGGCCAACCGAACGGCGGCGGCGTTTTCCCCAAGGTCACCACTCTGACCGGCTTCTGAACTCAGCGACTGCAGGAAAACCTCAAACTCTTCTTTGCTTTCACTGATCGACGCAGACCGGGTCACAAAGCGAGTGATCTGGCTAGGAGCGGCGACCACTTCCACCAGTCGCTTCTGGCACGCAAACCGGACCGCGTTGACTGCATCCACCGACAGCGGGTCACCAAACGCCACTGTAATCGACTCTTGGTCCGAGGCGACAGGCACGACATTGTGATCACGCATCACGTGGGAGGGCAGTTCCTTGAGTGCAGTCTCTGCGACCTCTATCTGGTTGAGGTCTACAAAAGACAGATCAAGTCGCCGGGCAAGCGTTTGAACGATCGTTACCTCATCGACGATCCGCAAATCAACCAGCACTTCGCCCAGACGCTTCCCGTTGGTTTGCTTTTGAGCCGCAAGCGCGGTTTCGATCTGTTCGTCGGTGACCAGCCCTTCTTTGACCAGAATTTCGCCAAGACGCAACCGGCGGCGCGCCTCTGTCGCTCCGTTCCCGGGCGCGACAGCAAATTTAGCCGATGCGCTATCAGTTACGCTCATAAGCTTTCTTTTTTTGGAATTAATAATGACGGCCGACTACAAACTAAAGCCTGTCACAACCGAAGGAATCGATCAACTCTACAAAGCACTTTGCGAAAGCTGATTGGCCTAAGCTGGTGCCCTCTCCATCTGGTTCCCTGCTATAAATTCCATATTGCACCGGCTCCAGAACCGGGAGATGGTCTCTGTCATGGTCCAGAATCCGAATCTTCCCCGACTTCATCGCGTTTTCATTTTTCACGGCTGACAAGGGTAACGCGGTGATGCCCATTCCTGCAGCCAACGCATTAATAAGTCCGCGCAAAGCGGGAGACTGGTAAACAATGTTTGGCTGGCGGTCTGCTTGCCGCAGGCTGTCTAACATCCGCTTGCGAAAAGGTGACCCCTCGGGGTGGGCAAGCAAGGGCACGGCTTCCCGTTCGCCGAGATCAAAATCCCAGGAGCCAACCCAAACAGGCTGTTCCAGCCACGCATACTGGGGCTCGATATTAATTGATCCTGAGGTAATCGCCACGATCAGATCCAACTCGCCGAGATTTAGCGACTCAATCAGGTAATCGCTGACGTCACAATGGATTTCCATCCCGAGGCTGGGATGTTCAGCACGAAATTCCAATGCCGCCTTCTGAAATTGATTAATAGCACCAAAGGTCGGCAGGCCCACACGCAGTTTTGATTCTCTGGTTGCCTCACTATCACTATCGAAGTCCGCAACACGATTACCGTGCTCGGCAAGGTAACTTTCCAGATCATCGGTCGGCAGAGGGCGGCTGAAATAATAGCCCTGCCCGATATGGCACCCAAGGCCTGTCAGCATATCGGCGTGGTCTATCGTCTCAACGCCCTCGGCCACAATGCTGAGCCCCAGCGAGCGCGCCAACTGGCAAACTGCGCGCACGATCGCCCAGTTATGCTTCTCCTTCCCACGGACAAAAGCCTGATCAATCTTGAGCGTGTCAAACGGCAGTTGCGTGAGATATGCAAGACTGGAATAGCCCGTTCCAAAATCATCAATAGCGAGGCTGAGGCCAAGCGCTTTCAGTTCATTGAGGATCTGCCGAGTGCCCTCAAGGTCGTCGGCCACGATGGATTCGGTCAGTTCCAGTTCCAGATATCTTGGTTCCAATCCGGTCTCCTCAAGGACATCCCGAATGCTGTCTACGATCCCCTCATTGCGGAACTGGACTGCCGACACATTGACGGACAAGACAAATGGCGAATGCCCATCATCTTGCCATTGCTTCGCCTGTAGGCACGCGGCTCGCAGAACCCACTCGCCAATTGGCACGATCAAACCCGTTTCTTCCGCAACCGGAATGAAATCCAGCGGAGAAATCAGTCCCTGCTTCGGATGATCCCAGCGTATGAGCGCTTCACACCCGTGCATGCTGCCCGACTGAAGTTCGATCTGGGGTTGATAATTTAGAAAGAACTGACCCTCCTCAATCGCGGTTCGAAGGTCATTTTCAATGCTGATACGGTCACTGGTGAAGCGCCGGCGGGTGGCTTTCCAGTCAAAGAATCTGAAAGAGTCCCCACCCTGAGCGGCTGCATACTGCATTGCGAGTCGGGATTTATTAATTAGATCATCCAGCTCCGTTCCGTTCTGTGGAAAACAGACGATTCCCCCGCTCAATGTGAGAGAGATGTTCTGTCGCGTACCGTCTGGGGCTCGAAAGTAGAACGGCGGCTTCATCGCCTCACGCAACACCTTGACCACCGAGTTCGCCATATTGGACGCATCAATCGCCTCGTCAATCAGAACCAGTTCATTGCCTCCGGCACGACCCACAATTGCATCATCACTCGCAACACCACGCACACGCTGCGATACTTGCTTTAGAAGCTGGTCACCGACATTCTGGCCATAGATTTCATTCACCATACCGAAGCGGTCGACCTGTAGTCGTATCCCGATTGATTGCCGACCCCTTTCCTGGAGTTGGGGAAAATACTTTTCCACGAGCTCTGTAACGGCTTCAAGCGTGAATAGGCCAGTGACAGGATCAGTGCTTCTGGCTTTGCGCAACGCCTCTCGAGCATCAGTGACATCGGTATGAATAAGCACCACACCCCCCTCGAGAGGATTAGACCGAATCTCAATGATGCGACCATGAGGAAGATACAGATCCCTTCTTCGCTCTTCTCGTGACGATAGGGCTTCGACTACCTGATTGACCTGTTCATCAACGTCGCCTTCCCCATAGGCACCCAACTCAGCAAGAAAACGTGCCAGAGATCCAGCCGGTGTTCCGGGCTCGAGCAATGCTTCAGGAAAGTCATAAAGATCCCTGTGGGCATGGTTTGCCCGAATCAGCTTTAAATCGTCATCATAGACCGCAACCCCTACACCGATGTGGTCCATCGCCTCCAGATGAAGGACCGACTCGAGCTGCTTGATCTCCTGCTGCTGTTGCTCTTCATATCTGCGCGCTTTTGTAACATCGGTGTATACCGTAATGAACCCGCCGATGCCTTCGTCAATTGGAGTGCCGGCGATATGAATGATGACCCCGTCTTTTCGGGTTCTCTCAAATTCATGCGGTTCAAATTTCCTTGCTAACGCCAATCTATCCTGCACCTGCTGTTCACTATCACCCTCGCCGTACTCGCCGCGCTCAGCATTGAAGCGCAGCATCGCTTCGAAAGGTGTCCCCGGCAGCCGGAATTCCTCGGGAAATTCCAGCAGATCAAGGAAAGCCTGATTGGCGCTCAGGAGATTCAGGTCTCGATCAAAGACAGAGATGCCTTGATTAATGAAATCGAAGGATCTCAGGGAAAGCAGACTTTCAAGATGAGAAATCTGTTTTTCCTGCTCTCGCGCTATGCGAAGATCCCGCATGTTCGCAAGCGCGACCTTCTTTCCGTCTTCGATGATTTGAGATATCGAAACAGAGATCGGAATCCTCGAGCCATCTTTGTGGCGGCCTTCAAGTTCTATCCGCTTACCCTGATCCGTCGCACTGGGACAGTCCGAGTCGCAGATCATCCGCATTGACTGGCCGACCAACTCACTCGGCGAGTATCCAAAAATTCGTTCTACTGCAGGATTAGCAGACCGAATATTTTTTTCTACATCGAAAGTGATCATGGCGTCTACTGAGGTCTCGCGAACACTTTGCAGCGCAGAGAGTCGCTCTTCTGCAAGACGCAAGGCTTGTTGCCCTTCCCCTTTTAATCTGAAAAGTTCCTCCTGGGATTGTGTTTGCTCGGTAATGTCCTTGACGGTTTCAATCGCACCGATCACTTTGCCGCTTGAGGTTTTGAGCAACTGAGCAGAACTTGCGAGATAGGTACCGCTGCCGAGATCCGGATGAAATGATGCCGCAGAGATCGAGCCATCCTCAAGCTGGTCAATGAACACGTATTTTTCCTGAATCGTCTCATCCCACTCGAGGATAAGATCAATCAGCACCTTGCGGCGCTCTCCATAGAATGGCAATGCATATTCATGATTGCTTTTCCCGATCATCTCGTCGGCTGGGATTCCCGTCAGTTTCTCAACCGCTCGATTCCAATAGATGACGGTCCCCGAGGTATCGATTGCCCAGGAGGGGTCCATGAACTCCATGACCCCAACGAGAGATTCGTAAGCCTCCGCAGCGCTCTCTCGAACCCGAGCCCGATCTCGCCACTGCAATAGCAGCACAACAAATACAGACATCAATACTGCAAGCCCAATAATCACGGCTTGGATGAAGAAAAGCAGTTGATCAGCACCGATCGCAAGTGTCCGTTCCAGAGCAAGACTGGCCCGGCTGGAAACCTGTGACACGATCAGTTGATAGCGGGACAGCGTTTCGAGAATCAGATCATGCTGTTGGAGCGGGGCTGCTGTCGAAGCGCCGCGAGTAATACTGCGTAGCGGAACTTCCAGATTCTCGAGATCAGCACAAAACCGCTCTTGGATATCATCGTATTGGGGAAGAAAGTGCGTAAAGAGATCAGTCCCTTTGGGCAATTGGTCCATAGTGGACCGAAACACGTGGTATTGACGGTTAAGTCGAGACGATAATTGGGCAAGAATTTCCTTCGATGCCTTTTCGGCATCAGAGTCAGCAACTGACGGGTCACTTGCAAGCTGCCTGTCGAGAGCCACAAGCTTTCTATGAAGGGAAAGGCTTCCCAGCAGCTCATCCAGTTTTGCAACGAGATCGGCTTCGGTAAGGACCCGAGCATGCTCAACCGTTTCACGATCACCCACTATCTTGCGGATCAGATCATCCCCATACCGGGTCGCCGAAAACACCCCCAGCACACAGATGAGGGCGCATAAGAGCGCCGCGCGCCAGGCAACGCCGGCGCTTAAAGGCGTTTGTAAATTTTTCGAAAATCCCCTATTCATTCCGCCCTAAACAGGTTGTAGCCCAAAACTTTATCGACAAATTAGGGGATATCTTTATTTAAGTCAATTTTGTCTCTTTTAATGTCTTTTTAAGATGCTTTTTTATACGGTGGCGGGGTAACCAATCGAAACAAAAAATTTAAGTCACACTAGATTGATTTTTTTATTTATTTTTCAATTACTTGAAGTCCTAGTGGCCAGATGCTGCGGGTGATCGGCGAAACGATGCGATTGCCCGCTTCCGATAGTGACATCCTGATAACGTACGCACAGACCCGCTGGTTTACTGAGTAATCACTGTGTTCCGGCCCGCGGCTTGAGCTCAGCGCAAGCGAAAACACTTCGGCCCAGTTCAACATAGAAAGGGCAATTAAGTCTGCCGTAGACCAAGAACCCTGCTCTGACAAGATTCTAAAGATCGGGTTTGTTCATCCTGCTACCACTCATCTCACTGGACCGCTGGGGCTGAATCTTTGGATGCGTGCTATTCCTGATCCCTGCGTGGCTGTCGCCGCCTTTCAAGGCCGGCGGCCGCAGGGGGGAGTTCCTTTTTGTCCTCAGGCAGGCCATCGACAATCGAAGCCATGATGACCCAGGAGCGGATTGGCTCACGGTAATGACGCGGCAATGCCGCCCAGGCGCGCGCCAGCGCCAGCGCCTCGGCAGGCAGGTCTTCTCTCGGCGCTGACTGCTCGGAGGCGTTTCTAGGACCGAACCCGCTGGAAAGCCATTCCGGATTTACATTCAGCCACTCTGCGATCTGAAGCAGCCGATGGCGTCTCGGCAGCGCCTCACCCTCCAGATATTTCCGTGCGGTCGTCAGACTCTTAGCCTGGGCCTCGCGACGTAAGGGTTCAATCTCTACCGGCAGACGAGACCAACTTCCCTCACGCGCACCATATCCTGCTTCCAGCATGGCGTCTATCAGACGTTCTGCAAAGCCCTGGTAGAGCGCTTTGTTCTGATCTTCAATAGAATCAGTCATCGCTAGCAAAGACACACATATCGAAACACTCGGGTAGTCTGAGGATAGTAAAAATAGCGCGGTTTTTTTGAAAGATGTGCTTTTCCAAGACTTCCCTCCTCAAAAAAATATTCTCTACCGGTTAGCAATCGATGTCCTTTAATTTGCCTCATCTGTACCCGTTTTCTCCGAATTCGCCCGAGATTTTGCAGATGTTCGCTTCAGGCAGTCGCCGTGGTCTCATAACGGTCGAGGTTGGCCTCGAACTCATGCAGACGCTTCCAGATAGAGCGCAATTCCGTAATCGTCGTCCAGTTATGCAAAAAGAGCGAAAAGCCGCCGTGAACTCTTGAGAACGCATTGGACACCTGCACCATCACGCCCAGAGTCAGCATCCCGGTAAAGAGCCCTGGCCCCATCACGAGATACGGCACGATGGCCATGAACTGGTCATAAGAGGTAGACCAGGCATCAAAGTAGCCGTAATGGAAATACAGCCGGTGGTAGTTGCGCCGGATGTCTTTAAAGAATCCCCGGAGCTTCCCAAGGTCGGCGTAGTTGACTTTATCGTCTTCGCCCAGCACCAGATCTTTTCGAAACGCCGCTTCGACTTTCTGGTTGTTGTATTCTAGGCCCGGCAGTTTCCAGCCCACAAACCAGGAGATGAAAAGGCCCCCAATGGATATCACCAAAGCGCCCCACACGAGAGATCCCTCGATATCGCGCAATATCGGGACATCTACTTTGTCTGACAAACCATAGAGCACCGGAATAAAGGCAATGAGGGTCATCACCGCCCGCACGATCTGAAGACCTAACGATTCAACAATGCGGGCGAAGCGGTTGCAGTCTTCCTGTATCCGCTGCGACGCGCCTTCAATCTCGTGCTCAACCGCACGCCAGCGGGGGATGTAGTTGAATGTGATCGCCTCGCGCCAGCGCAGGCCGTAAACCCGGGTAAACCAGCCTGTAAAGATCGCGAGCAGAACGTACGGGAATGCAATGACGACAAATGACGGCGTCCCCTCAAAACCGGTGGTGACGTACTGGATGGAAATCAGTTCGGTAAAGAATTGATCAATGCCCTCCTGGGGCTTATCCGAGAAACTGGCGGCGTTTTGTAAAAGATCATAAAAACGGCCGTACCACTCGTTGATGGCAACCGTCATCTGCACCTGCAGCCACAGCGAGGAGATCAGCAGCGCGCCGCCGCCATAGGCCCAAAGTGCCCATTGCCGCGATTTGTAAAAGGCTTTAATCATGTTCCGTCCCAACAATCATACTTTGGCCTGATGAGACTCACTGAATTCAGGCCGAGCAGGGAAAAGTCCCAACATAGAATGTGAACTCTTTTACCACAGTGGCGATACCGTCGCGGATTAAAATTCGTTTAGAGTTCATCTACAGGTCTTGGGGAATAAGTTTTGTCCGAATACGATTACATCATTATTGGTGCGGGTTCTGCGGGCTGTGTACTCGCCAACCGGCTGACCGAAGGTTCCCAGAATAAGGTACTGATTCTTGAAGCCGGACCGATGGATCACAAACTGATGGTCCACATTCCGGCCGGGGTCTACCACGCGTATAAAGATCCCAGCATCAACTGGAACTACACCAGTGAACCCGAACCTGAGTGCGATGACCGCCGAATCGAACTGCCTCGAGGCAAGGTGATTGGCGGTTCCTCCTCCATCAACTCGATGGTGTACATGCGGGGCCACCCGATGGACTACGACCGCTGGGCAAAGGACTTTGATCTTCCTGACTGGTCTTATGAACGATGTCTGCCCTATTTCAAGCGGTGCGAATCCTCAGACCGGGGTGAAAACGCCTGGCGCGGCGGCAGCGGCCCGCTTGGGGTCACACGAGGCACATTACAGAATCCTCTTTTTGACGCGCTCCATGAAGCCGGGGAGCAGTCTGGCCAGGGCACTTCTGATGATCTTAACGGCTACAAGCCAGAAGGCATCGCCCGGCTCGACAGCACCACCCGCTATGGACGCCGCTGCAGCGCTGCCGTCGCGCACTTAAAACCGGCGCTCAAACGTTCGAACCTGACGCTGCAGACCCAGGCCCTTTCCCGCCGCGTCATTCTTGAAAATAACCAGGCGCGCGGCATTGAGTATGAAGTCAACGGCCAGGTCAAGCAGGCCTTCGCTGCCAAAGAGGTCATTGTCAGTTGCGGCGCTATCAAAAGCCCCCAGCTCCTGATGCTGTCGGGGATCGGATCGGCCGATACCCTGAATGCGATGAAAATCACGCCTCAGATTAACCTGCCGGGCGTCGGTCAGAACCTGCAGGACCATCTCAGTATCGACAGTGCGTATTACTGCAAGAAACCGATCACGCTTCACACCCTGACACACCCCATGAAAAAACTGAGTGTCGGCCTCAAGTGGCTGGCCACCCGCTCAGGTATTGGCGCTTCTCATATCTGGGAAATGGGCGGGTTTGTCTTCGGCAACGATCAGGTGACGCATCCCAACCTTCAGTATCACTTTACGCCGGTCTACAGCGATTGGCATAACCGGAAAATCCGGCTCCAGCAGGGCTACGTATTGACCTGTGACCAACTCCGGCCCAAGAGCCGTGGGGAGGTCAAACTTCGCTCAACCGATCCACATGACCGACCGGCTTCTCACTTTAACTATATGAGTCATCCCGACGATACAAGAGAACTTGTAGAGGCGCTCAAGGTGATGCAGGAGCTTCTTACGCAGCCGGCCTTTGATGAATTTCGTGGCGAACGGATCAATCCGGCGCCGGAAGCAAAAACTGACAGTGAACTCGAAGCCTGGGTTCGAGGCTACAGCTCAACCGATTACCATCCCTGCGGTACCTGCCGCATGGGTCACGATGACCTTGCCGTGGTGGATGGGCAGCTTCGGGTACACGGTGTGGATCACCTTCGGGTAGTCGATGCGTCAGTGATGCCGGATATTGTGAGCGGCAATCTTAATGCACCCACCCAGATGATTGGAGAACGGGCTGCAGACTACATCCTCGGTAAGGAACAACTGCCTGCCGAACAGGCAAGCTTTCATTTTCTGGAGCCTTGATCAGCGGACGCCGCCCGTGCTGCCTGGCGGCGCGCCTGGCGCTTTCCATCCAGCCAAACCACCAGTCCGCCGACGGCAATCAGCACGATACCGAAAAGCGCGAGCGCGTCGGGAAACTCGCTGAAGACCAGATAGCCCCAGAGCAGCACCAACGGCAGGATCGCATATTCAAATGGCGCAAGGAATGATGCCTGCGCGCTGCGGTAGGCAAAGGAAAGCGATAGCGCGGTAATGGCCGACAATCCCCCGATGCCTGCAAGATAAACAACATCTCCCGGGGGCGGCCAGCGCCACGCGCGCAATAAGAATTCAATGCCGGGGTCAGCAAAGCCCGCGAACTGGCCATGCCCAACACTGAGGCCGATCAAGCCACTCGCGAGCAGGAAAGCGCCCTGGGCCGTCACCGCCAGCAAGGGGGCTGATTCCGTTCGTCCGATATGCCGCGTTATGGTGGTAAAGCCGGCGTAGCAAAAGGCGGCAGCGAGCGGCCAAAGATAGGCGATCTCGATCTCAACACTAAACGGCTGCACCACCAGCATCATGCCGGTTAAGCCCACGAGGACTGCCAGCCATCGAAACGGGCCGAATTCCTCCCCGAGAAAATACCAGGAAAATACCGTGATGATGACAGGCGCAAAAAATACAACGGCGGAAGCCTGCGCCAGGGGCAAACTGGCGAGCCCGGTATAGAACGTCATGTTGGCCACCACCAGCAGCGAACCGCGCAGAAGATGCGCTACCGGCCGCTGGGTGTTAAGCGCCATAACGCCGTGACGGAGCAGGATCGGCAGCAAAATCGCCATGCTGACCGCAGCGCGGATAAACACCAGCTGATGTAGGGCGTATCCACCGCTCAGCATCTTGATCACGGTATCCATGATCGAGATGCAGAACATCGCGAGCAGCAGATTAAGAACGGCTTTGAGGTTCAAGTGTGGCTTCTGGTTGTACTGATCTCATACGGAAGTCAAACACCAAACTTCCGATGAGCGGAGGATCCGCCCGCGATACTACACTGGATACCGCTTCGTTCACATGCCGCTTCAACTCAATCAACCTTCGCTCTGTCGGTTCATCGAACGGATCGCCGACCTAAGCCGCAATAGAGGCGCATATACTTAGTCCGTCAAAAAGGTCAGGTCGAATGAACATCCTCTTTATTATGTGTGACCAGCTGCGGGCAGATTATCTGTCCTGTTATGGACATCCCTATATGCGGACGCCAAACATCGATGCCTTGGCAGCACAGGGCGTGCGGTTCAATCACGCCTACTGCCAGGATCCCTTGTGCGGACCCTCCAGAGCAAGTTTCTACACCGGCCGATATGTCTCGTCGCACGGGGTGATGGCCAACGAAGATCCTCTGCGCATCGGCGAACTGACGCTTGGGGACCACCTTCGGGACATCGGGATGCGGGCAACCGTTATCGGAAAATCGGAAGGCACGTTTAATGAGGCCTCGGCACAACGGTTTGGCGTAACGTCAGGCTCGGATCAACAAAAATACCTTCGCCACAACGGATTTGCGCCTTATGAAATCTTCGAAGGACTCTATCCGGATCCGATCCTCCCGTCCGACCTCGGTTATAACAAATACCTCCAGAGTCACGGATTGGGTGGGGAGAACCCCTGGGAATCCTGGGCCAACAGCGCCATTGACGAGCAAGGCAAAATTGTCAGCGGCTGGCAGATGCGTAACGCCCGTTTTGCGGCAAGAGTACCTGAGGAGCATTCCGAAACAGCATTCACCACAAATCGGGCAATTGAGTACCTTGATGGTTTACAAGCCAATGACCGTTGGTGCCTGCACCTTAGCTACATCAAGCCGCACTGGCCTTATCTGGCACCAGCGCCTTATCACCAACTCTATGGTGCGGAGGAAGTACTGCCTGCGGTGCGCAGCAACGAAGAAAAAGAAAACGCCCATCCGGTTTTTCAGGCCTTCATGGCTGAAGACTACAGTCAAAACTTTTCTCGTGACGAGGTTCGGGAAACCGTCATCCCGACCTACATGGGGCTTATTGAGCAGTTGGATCATCATATTGGACGTGTGCTCGAAAAACTTGAGCAAAAGGGCCTAAGAGACTCCACGATGATCGTGCTGACGAGTGATCACGGCGACTATCTTGGCGATCACTGGCTGGGCGAAAAAGATCTCTATCACGACCCTTCTATACGCATACCGCTCATCATCAGCGATCCCTCACCCGAGGCCGATACTACCCGGGGTCTTGTGCATGATCATCTGGTGGAATCGATCGATCTGGTCCCGACTTTTGTCGAGAGCGCCGGAGGCCCGCTCTCCATAAGACATCTCGAAGGTCGCTCGCTGCTGCCGCTGCTGCATGACTCGAATCCGACCCTGCCGTGGCGCGAATTTGCGATCAGTGAGATTGATTTTGGCAGCCGTGGACCCCGTCAACGCCTTGAGATGCACCCCTATGACTGTCGTGCATGGATCATCCGAACCCCCACCTGGAAATACGTGCTGCATCAGAAATTCCGGCCACAGCTCTTCAATCTTGCGGACGATCCTGACGAGATTGTCGACCTCGGGACAGATCCTTCGCTCAGCCATATTCGGG
>WTHR01000214.1:0-1056 GCA_011523045.1 Gammaproteobacteria bacterium
CTTCATCGGCACCAACAAAGTCCGGAAATCTGTGACCGTTATTGCCCTCTCAAGATCACTGTCGAGTTTGCGGGGATCGATGTCCAAAACGGATGCTATCTCATCGTCACCTGCAGCCGCTGACGTGAACTGCGCTGGCGGCAAGGTCAAAAATACCTCGAGATCTTCGTCGCCAATCTGTTGGACCTTAATGTCAGCAGAGGCATGCGGCGTATTCAATCGGATGCTCGCGATACGTGACTCAGCGAACGCCAGCAATTGGCTGTCCCGAAGCCAGGCGCCAAGAGCAATGGCCGCATGTCCGCACATTGGATACTCAGTCAGGGGAGAAAAAAACCTGGTCCTGATAATTTTTCCCGAATTTTCTGTGATAAAGCACGTAGCGGGTGCGCCCACCTCCCGGGCGATTTTCAACATCTCAGTCTCTTTAAGATCAGCCGCCTGGTCCATAATTCCCGCCGCGCAACCCCCAAAGGGTGAGCTGGAAAACGCGTTATAGACGGCAAAATTATGCTCAGCCATGCCTGCAAAAGCCTACGGAACTAGGATTCGTCTCATTATATTTGCTGGATAATTTCAGGTTAGCAGGAAACTGGCGCCCCTGTCCCAGGTAAAAATTTTTCGCCACGCTTGGCCTGACCTATGGGATGCTACTATCACTCCATGATTTCGCTGATCCAAATTGCGTTTTTGATATGAACCTCGATCACGTCAATGTCTATGTGGCGGACCTCGAGGAAATGAGTCAGTTCTATCAGGACATCTTGAAACTCAAGCCTGGGTATCGCCCCTCTTTCTCTGGTCCACCGGGAGAATGGCTCTACGATGAGTCAGGAGACCCTGTTGTCCATCTGTCGACCACCTCAGCCGGTGCTAGAGGACCACGCCAGCATCTCGATCATATTGCCTTCCGCACAGACGACATAGAGAGGGTCATCCGAGAACTGGATTCCAGAAAAATCAAATATGAGATCTACGAAGTGGCCGAGATTGACCTCATCCAGGTATTTTTTCATGATCCAGAGGGCGGGCGACTTGAGGTCAGTGCTGTAAAGA
>WTHR01000214.1:1156-3517 GCA_011523045.1 Gammaproteobacteria bacterium
AATGCGGGTTGGCGGAACACGTCCTCCATATGCCGGATCGCGTAGACCAAGCGTTGCTGATCGTCTGGCTCTTCGAAGAGGTTGAAGCGTATCTCTGGGCCGATGCTCGGATCCGCGCTCTTTAACTGCACTCTACCCTTCGTTGAATATTTCTGAAGTCCGATATGCGCTTGAAAACCATGATAGCGCCTCGGTTTCTGACTGACCGGCTCTGTCGCGCAAGGAGTGAAGATGACCTGAATATCGGGGTAGGGCTGGGTGTCACTGCTTTTAAACAGGGCTCCTGCGACAAACGGACAAGTACCGTAATATCCTCCGCCTCCCTGAAACCAGCGTAGTCCCTGCGCAATCTGGTTCCAGGGTTTCGTCATATTGAGGATGCTGACTGGCTCTTTACACGCATATTGGAGCACCACATCAATGTGATTCTGAAGACCATGACCGACGGCCGGTATATGATGATTAGGCTTCACTCCGGCCTCGCGAAGCCTGTCTGCATGCCCGATCCCGGACCTCTGCAGCAGGTGGGGTGTCCAGATTGCACCCGCACATACGATTACTTCAGACTCCGCAAAAGCCCAGTGGCTTTCAGAGTTTTGCTGATAGGCCACCGCAACCGCTCGTCCAGACTCAATCCGGATCCTTTCCACTCTAGCATTTGATATGACCGTGAGATTCGATCGGCCTTGCGCAGGATAGAGATAGGCTGTTGCGGCGCTGACCCGCTGACCACCATCGATACTATGGTCGTAAGAGCCGAACCCCTCCTGGGAAGCCCCATTGAAATCCTGAGACAATCCGAATCCCGCTTCGACTCCGGAATCTATAAATGCCACGTCTAACGGATTCACGGGCGTCGTTTTACAGATACTGAGAGGCCCTTCACTGCCCCGAAGGGAACTCGGTGGACCGTGATAGGTTTCTGATTTCCTAAAATAAGGAAGAACATCCTGATAGCTCCAGCCATCACAACCCTGTTCGGCCCACCTATCGAATTCTGCTGGATTCCCCCTGATGTGAACCATGCCGTTGATGCTGGAGGATCCCCCAATCACTCTCCCACTGGGAACATAAATCCGGCGGCCATCAAGTCGTGCCTCCGGCTCGGACCAGTTTTTCCAGCAGAATTTATCCGACTGGCTCAGCCGGTCCATCGCGGCCATAGGCATCCGCAAACGCCAATGGTTGCTGAGGGCCCCGGCTTCCAGGAGCAGAACCGAACTATTGGGATCCGCTGAAAGACGGTTCGCCAGAACGCAGCCGGCCGCTCCCGCTCCCACGATGATGTAGTCAAACCGCTTCTTTGGGGTATCGGCCATCGAATGAAACACAGCCGGTTAGTCGCTGCTGAAAGTTATTCCGGAAACTTGCAAAGCGATCCCGGCATCAAGTCGTGATGATTTTCCAGTAGGTGTCTTTGGAGCAGATCCGATCACCCCGGAACGTAAAGATGTCAATCAGGCGTACATCAAATGCTCCGGAATCGTGGAAACAACCGGTCGCCCGAGAGGTGCACAACACTTTATCCCCACAAAAGTGTTCTTCGGATTCGCTCCACTCAATCGGCGCTTTAAGTCGTGCCGCCCTTTCGGCCACCATGCGGCATGCCGCTTCAAACCCGTGAAGCAGTCGGCCGTCGGGGGCGTCCGGCCCCTCATAGTAACTCCATACGAAGTCTTCGGTGACCGCGACGCTTCCGCCCGCCAGGTCATAACTATTTAGCGCCTGGCCGAACTTCTGAAGCGCAGCTTTTTTGGAACTGTTGGAGTTTTCCATATGAAGGAGGTACCTGTTAGATGCAGGGCAAAGAAAGGACAATACCCCAAAACCAACGGAGAGGTTGTCCGATAACCACAATCAAAAACTGTGTTCAGGGCCTGGAAACTGACCCGATCTGACGTCCTCGATAAATGCCTGGACCGCGCCTGAGACAGACCCCGCGCCGTCCAAAAAATTCTTGCTGAATTTTGGACTCTTTTGGGGATAGATACCAAGAAGATCATAGAGTACGAGAACCTGGCCGTCGGTATCCGGCCCGGCACCGATTCCGATGGTGGGGATCGTGAGGTTTTGGGTAATCTCCTTGGCCAGACCCGAGGGCACTGCCTCAAGAACCAGCACCGAGGCCCCCGCATTCTGCAGACTCTGCGCGTCCTGTCGAAGCCGGTCAGCTACGGACTCTTGACGCCCCTGCACACGAAAACCTCCCAACTGATTCACCGATTGAGGGGTTAATCCGAGATGACCACATACTGGCACACCGCGATCCACCAAAAAAGCGACCGTCTCGGCCATGACTGCACCGCCTTCAATCTTGACCATATGCGCCTGGCCTTCGCCCATGAGTCGCGCCGCACTATC
>WTHR01000162.1:0-8847 GCA_011523045.1 Gammaproteobacteria bacterium
TAATCCCTAGAACGTAGAGCAATTACTCACAGAACATCCAGAACATAAGGAGGAACAACAACGATGAAGAAGTTGAAGAAGGACGATATCGTAGAACAACTCGCCACAGGCCAGATGAGCCGCCGGCAGTTCAATCAGAGCCTGATGGCGCTCGGCGCGACAATGGTCATGATGCCGGCGGGCAGTCGCTCTGCGTTTGCAGCCAGCGATGATCACCCCACGGTCTTCACCTGGGAAGGCTGGGATGTGCCGGAACTGCATCAGCCGTACCTCGCCAAACACGGCGAATCTCCCAACATGGCCATTTTCGGTGATGAAGAAGAAGCCTTCGCAAAAATGCGCGCGGGATTCAAGGTTGATCTCACACAACCTTGTACTTACAAAGTGCCGATATGGAAAGATGCCGGCATTCTTGATCCGATTGACACCAGCCGGCTCAGCACCTGGGATGACATTATTCCTAGCCTGAAAACCATTCCGGGCACCTATGAAGGCAACAACCAGTACTTCTTCCCGACCGATTGGGGACTGACGTCGGTACTGTACCGTGCCGATCTCGCACCCGAGTATGTTGATAACGAAAGTTGGGGCATTCTGTGGGATCCCAAGTACAAGGGCCGTCTCTCGATGGCAGACAGTCTGATCGACGGTGTCATGGTGGCCGCCATTTATATCGGCGCCAAAGACCCCTTCAACATGACTGATGACGAAATGGCCAAAACCCGGGCAGCGCTCAAAGAGCAACTGCCGCTAATGCGCTATTACTGGACCAGCCCGGCCGACATCGAGCAGGCACTCGCCTCTGGCGAACTGGTTGCAACTTCTGCGTGGAACTCCTCTTATGCCGCGCTCAAGAAGGAAGGATTGGATGTGCGCTACACCAGCCCGAAAGAAGGCGCCATGACCTGGGTCTGCGGTTTCTGCCTGATGAGCGACCATGATCCCGCCAAACTCGACCGGATCTATGACTACCTGGATGCTTATGCCAGTGTCGAGTCCGGTGTCTTTGCGCTTACTGAGTATGGCTACGGACACGGCAACATCAATGCCTTTGCCAAAGTCGAGCAAGATAGCCCTGGGCTGTTGAAAGAGCTCGGCTACTCGGTCAACGTTGATGAGACATTGAACGCGGGTATCTTCCAGGCCCCAATGGGCAACGAGCCGGCGCTTCAGGCCATGTTCGAGGAAGTCAAAGCCGGAATGTAGGCGGCTTTTCACAAACGTTGAGTAGAAGATGCCGGGCGGGGCCTCCCCGTCCGGCATCATGCTTTTGGCTCACGATTACCTTGCTGTCTGCAGGGCCCGCCGCTATTAAGATATCTCGTTCATGAGCAGATCAGCCACCTCTTCGTCGGGTATCGGTTTACGCCTGCGCCGGCGCTTCCTTGAGAGCGAAGCCCTTCGCGGGTTCAGCCTACTGTCGCCGACGCTGTTAGCGATGGTGTTCGGCCTCGCCATGCCCTTGCTGGTCCTGTTCACCTTGAGTTTCTGGCTGCAGGACTACGTTGATTTCATTAAGACCTTTTCATGGAAAAACTACGCCGACTTTTTTGCCAAGCCGATATACGGAATGATCCTGTTCAAATCGATCAAGATCTCCGGCATGGTAACCCTGGCGACCGTCCTGCTGGCTTATCCGATGGCGTATTTCATCGCTTTTCGGATCAAAACCAATAAGCTGGTCTGGCTGATCCTGATCACAGTACCCTTTTGGACAAGTTACCTGCTGCGCGTCTTCGCGTGGAAACTGATGCTGGGCTATAACGGAGTAGTGAATTCCGGGCTCAAGTCCATTGGAGTCATTAGCGAACCGCTTGAATTCCTTTTGTACAACCCCACGGCTGTCACGATCACTCTGGCTCACGCCTGGGCAGCTTTCGCGATCCTGCCGATTTATGTGTCGCTGGAGAAAATTGATCGCTCCCTGCTTGAGGCGGCGCGTGATCTGGGTGAGAACGCGTTTATGACTTTTGTCCGAGTCACACTGCCGCTTTCCCTGCCGGGGGTTATCGCCGCGAGCCTGCTGGTTTTCATTCCGACGGTTGGCGACTACGTCACGCCGTCGCTGGTCGGAGGGCCAAGCGGAATCATGATCGGCAACATCATCCAGTCGATGTTCGGCAAAGCCTTCAACTGGCCGCTGGGTGCTGCCATCTCCGTTATGGTGATGCTCACGATAACGGCGATGGTCTGCGTATTTCTCTGGGGCACGCACCAATTCCGAAGGAGGGTCGCATGAACGCAAATCGGCCCTGGTGGCGCCCCGACGGCTTTGCCGTCTACGCGGTGATCTACCTGACCTTTATCTATCTCCCGGTGTTGTTCCTGCCGCTGTTCTCGTTCAATAAATCCAAGTACATCGCGTTTCCGCTGAAAGGTTTTACGCTCCAGTGGTACGAAAAAATGATCAATACACCCGACTTGCTGGAAGCGTTGATGAACAGCGTAAAAGTCGGCGTCGCGGTAGCTGTTTTAAGCACAATGTTTGGTCTGCTTGCCGCCAAAGCGGTTACCCGCTACCGGATACCGGGCCAAGGGCCTGTCATGGGCTTTATCATGGTGCCTCTGGTGATTCCGGGGATTATTCTGGCGATTGCGCTGTTGATCCTGATCACTCAACTCGACATTCCTCTGTCGCTGTGGACGGTGGGTTTTGCCCACATGCTGTTATGCACCCCTTTCGCGATGCTGGTGCTGATCTCCCGAATGGAAGGCTTCGATAAGAGTCTTGAGGAAGCAGCGCTTGATCTTGGCGAAAGCGCCTGGATGACATTTTGGCGAGTGACGTTTCCTATTGTGTTGCCGGGCATCATCGCCAGCCTGCTGCTCACCTTTACGATCTCTTTCGACGAATTTGTATTGGCATTCTTCCTCACTAGCACGGATCCGACACTGCCCATTTATATTTGGAGCTCGCTTCGTTTCCCGACCAAAATTCCCCCGGTCCTCGCATTGGGCGCTACTATCTTTGTTCTTTCCTTTGTTGTGGTGTCTTTTGCCGAATGGATCAGGCGCCGGGGTGTCAAACTTGAAAGCAGTTCAGGAATCTGATCATGAGTGACCCAATAATTTCATTCCAAGCTGTCAGCAAACGCTTTGGTCAAGTCACGGCGGTCGATAACACCTCTTTCGATATTCAAAGAGGCGAATTCTTCTCGCTGTTAGGGCCGTCTGGCTGCGGTAAGACAACCCTGTTGAGAATGGTTGCAGGCTTTGAAGTTCCGAGTGCGGGCGAAATCATGATCGATGGCCAGCCCATGTCAGCGACCCCGCCGAACCATCGGCCGGTCAACATGGTTTTTCAGAACTACGCAATTTTTCCCCACCTGAACGTGCGCAACAACATTGCGTTCGGCATGCGCAAAGCGGGACTCACACGCGCCGAGCTTGACAAACGGATCGACGAAGCACTGGAACTCATCAAGCTGCCCGGCTACGGCAGCCGCGGCGCAGATGAACTCTCCGGCGGACAACGCCAACGTGTCGCGCTGGCCAGAGCGCTCATCAAGCAGCCCAAAGTACTGCTGCTGGATGAGCCCTTAGGCGCGCTCGACAAGAAACTGCGTGAACAGATGCAGATCGAATTGCGCCAACTGCAGCAACAGATTGGCATTACTTTCCTGTTCGTAACCCACGACCAGGAAGAGGCCCTGACCCTCTCTGACCGGATTGCGGTGATGTCGGAAGGCGCTGTCATGGAAATAGCCTCGCCCGGACAACTCTATGAGTCACCCGGGTCGCCGTTCGTCGCAGATTTCATCGGCAGCATGAATTTCTTTGAAGGCGAGATCCTCTCCTCAACGGATAGCGCGATAACGGTCCAGACCAGCGCTCTGGGGACTGTCAATGTCACAGACTCCGATGCCCAGATGACCGCTGGACAGAAAGCCTGGGTCGCGATCCGACCAGAGAAAATGCAGCCGGTGTTTTCCGATCCGGGAGAGCGTGCCAACACGACAAGCGGCACGATGGGGCCCTCAGCCTATCTGGGTGACCGGAGCCACTTCTACGTCCACTTGCCGCAACGCGAAGATCCTGTGCTGGTTGCGCTGCAGAATCTCGAGCGCTCAATGGCGCAACTCCATAAACCCAATCAGCCGGTCTGGCTGCAGTGGGCCAGTGACGCCGTGGTAGTGCTCCCGCGGGACTAAACTGACGCCGCGGCCGAGGCGCCTAGATGCGGTTTCGATCAGTCATCGGTGCGGCCAGCCTGTGCGCAGGCATGGCATTAACAATACCTGCCTCTGGAGAAACCGCAGTGGCCGTACATCCAGCAAGAGGCGTGCTGGTTCTTGACGACACGGCCTATCGCCTTGATGGCGCTTCCCTTCCTCAACCGGACGCGCTTTGCCAAACGAACAGCGACACCTGGCGCTGTGGAGAGGCTGCCTGGACGGCTCTGCAGAACCATGTGACGAGCGGCAGAATTGACTGCAGGCCTTTGGTCTCTTTATCTGCCTCAACATCGACCATGGATAGTCTTCAAGCAGAGTGCACTCTGAATGGCGACAGCCTGAATGCCTGGCTGGTGCGCTATGGCTGGGCGCTTGCGGACGACAGCCTTGCCGCGCCGTTTCAGGAAGAAGAAGCACAGGCGCAGCAAGAGGCCCTCGGCATCTGGCGCAATGGCTTTCTACCGCCTCGGAAGTGGCGAGCTGTGGCGTCTTCGGAGTGCAACGTCTGCAGCGCTCGACACGAAAGCATCCTCCGTTCCAAGGAAACACGACAACAGACGTCGGCCAACGGAGATGCGGACTGAGTGTCAGTCGACTCCAGCGATCGACTCATGCAGTACCAACGGCTCGGCACTCATAACTGGACTCAGTGGCGCGAGGCGATTCTGCTGCTTGAGGCACAGATCTATGAGCCGTCCCGACAGGACACCCCGGAAACGTTGGAACGCATCATTTGTAATGAGCGTGGCATCAGTCTCGCAGCCGTCGAGGGCCAGAGGCTGGCGGGATTTTGCCTTGGTGCTCCGCTTGAGAATTTTGCCCATGTTCGCGGCCCCGCAGAAGATCCGGCGAGGGGGAGCAATACTGCACTTTACGCAGCAGACACGCTGGTGGACGCGCATTACCGGGGCCGGGGGATCGGCCGGGAACTTAAAGTTCGCCAGATCGAGGCTGCCTGCTCAGAGGGCTTTAAGTCTGTCTACGGACGCAATCGGGTGGGGCTCGCAAATGCCATGTGGCAACTCAACACCTCGCTTGGCGCCCGCGCAGTTCATATAATCGAAAAAGATTACCAAGACGGCATAGAGCCTGATATCTGCATCTACTATCACATTGCGGTGTCAGCCGCCTGATACAACAGGATAATGAATGAGACCTGACCAGATCCGTATTGTTGAAGTGGGCCCTCGTGACGGGCTTCAGAACGAGGCCCAACCGCTCACGCCCCAGGAACGGGTCGCCTTGATCGAACAACTGGCTGACGCAGGACTGGGCGATATCGAAGCCGGATCTTTTGTCTCACCGCGCTGGGTCCCGCAGATGGCCGGCAGCGACGAGGTCCTGATAGCCCTCGCGGAGCGAAAAGATCTTCGGCTGCCCGTTCTGGTTCCCAACAAAAAAGGGTACGAGTTGTCCCGCGGCGCGGGCGCACGCGAAATTGCCGTCTTTGGAGCGGCTTCTGAAACCTTCTCGCAGCGCAACATCAACTGCAGCATTGCTGACAGTCTTGTGCGTTTTGGTGAAGTCTGCGCCCTGGCCAAAGCAGACGGTGTTGTGATCCGCGGTTATATCTCCTGCGTGCTGGGCTGCCCCTACGAAGGCGACGTGGATATTGCGCAGGTCGCCCGCCTGGCGGCCCAACTCGCGGAAATGGGCTGCTCGGAGATTTCCTTGGGCGACACGATCGGCGTAGGAACACCCGACAAGGCACGCGCCCTGACCAAAGCCTGCGCCAGCGAAGTGGGCTTGGATAATCTTTCCGTGCATTTCCACGATACCTATGGCCAGGCGCTTGCCAACATCCTGGCATGCATAGAGATCGGTGTAACCTCAGTAGACGCTGCCGTGGGCGGCCTGGGTGGCTGCCCCTATGCATCAGGTTCTGCCGGCAATGTCGCGACCGAGGACGTGGTTTACCTTCTGGAGGGTCTCGGCGTTAACTGTTCACTTGATCTCGAGCAGCTTGTCACGATAACGGAGTCACTCAGCCGCCGGCTGGGGCATCCTCCGGCCTCCCGTGTCGCCCGGGCTCAGCTCGCCAAACGCGCTTAATCCTTTTCAACCCATCAGGGCTCGGAATCGGATCAAAGCAATTCTGGCAGCGCCGTAAGGTCTTTGAGCTCTGCATCCGCGACGATGCCCAGGCGCTCAGGTTGCTGGCCGAAACGATTAATCCAGGCGACTTTAAATCCGAACGCTGCTGCGCCTGCGGCATCCCACGCATTGGATGACTGGAAGGCAATTTCCGATGAACTGACGCCCAGTTGATCCACAGCCATCTGGTAAACACGCGGATCCGGCTTATAGATACCAATAGCGTCAATTGAAATGACTGCATCGAACAGTTCGTCAAGCCCACTGTTTTTTACCGCAGAACTGAGCATCTCAGGAGAGCCATTGGACAGCACCGCACAGCGAAAGCCCCTGTCTTTGAGCCCATTAAGGACTGACGGCACCTCCGGGTAACAGGACAACTCAAGATATGCCTGCATGAGATCATCGCTCAATGCCGCATCGCTCACTTGATACGTATCCAGCGCAAAGGCCAGGGCATCTTTCGTGATATGCCAAAAATCCACATAACGGCCCATCAGGGATCGAAGCCAGGTGTATTCAAGTTGCTTGGTTCGCCACAACAGGGACACCGCCGGGGCGTCAGGAAGTCGATCCGCATGTCGTCCGACGGCAGAGTGCACGTCAAACAGGGTGCCATAGGCATCAAACACACATGCCCGAATTCCTTCGAATGGATCGGCGCTCACCGAGTGTCCCCTTGCGGTCCTATCTCAGACTGCGCCCGGGGGAATCGAATAGGTTGCCGTAACATGCGCCACCAGATTATCCGCACCAACGCTGATCAGTTCGACCTCACCCACCGCCAAACGCTTGCCGAGTTTGATGATGCTGGCGTTGGCGAGAAGATCTGCTTCTCCGGGGCGAGAGAGAAAATTGATATTGAAACTGGTGGTCACAGCAAGCTCAACCATGCCGATACGGGTCAGCAGCGCAACATAAATCGCATAGTCCGCAAGACCCATGATCACCGGCCCGGCAATCGTCCCGCCGGGTCTCAGGAATGCACTTTTATAGGGGGCCCGAACCACCACAACACCGTCACCCAGCGACTCCAGGACAAAACCGAATTCCCTGGCAAACGGAAACTGCTCCTCAATGAGGGCGTCCATCTGGGCAATCGAAATTCGGGACATTGCAGTTTACTTTTGCAGGCAACCAGGTGTAAGTTATGGCGCGAATTTGCAACAGGATATCGCTATGACAGCGTCTGCCGGCTCTTTGGATACTTCGCCCATCGTCCTTAAAGCGAACCTTGCGCCGGGCGTTGTAAAACTGACTCTGAATCGGCCGGATCAGTATAACCCCTTGTCTGAGCAAATGCTCTCGTCGCTTCAGCGCGAGATTGACGAGGTCGCCGCGGATAACGAGATCAAAGTGCTGATCCTGGCTGCAACCGGCAAGGCATTTTGTGCTGGTCATGATCTTAAGGAGATGCGGGCACGGCCCGATCAGCAGTACTACGAGGATCTCTTCTCAAGATGCAGTCACATGATGCTGACCCTGGCCCGCATGCCGCAGATTGTCATTGCTCAGGTCCAGGGCATGGCGACTGCTGCAGGATGCCAACTCGTCGCCAATGCTGACCTCGCCGTCACCGTGGACACCGCACGATTTGCAGTCTCCGGTATCAATCTTGGGCTTTTTTGTTCTACCCCCAGTGTGCCCTTAAGCCGCGCCGTATCGCGCAAGCGGGCTTTCGAGATGCTGACCACGGGTGAATTTATTGATGCCCATACGGCTGAGGTATACGGCCTCGTCAACCGGGTAGTCTCCGCCGAAAAGCTTGACGATACCGTCGACGCCCTCGCCCGGACGATTGCGGGCAAGCCCGCTGATGCCCTGCGTCTGGGTAAAGCACTGTTTTATCGGCAACTGAACATGCCTCTGTCCGAGGCCTATCAGGCGGCCGGTCAGGCGATGGCCGACAACATGCTTTTCCCCGATACATTGGAAGGTGTCGACGCGTTTATTGAAAAGCGTGACCCGCGCTGGAAATAACCCTTTAATTCAGGGATCCCGGATTCATCTGATCCATTGCGCGGTATTGAAGCGCCTCGGCAAGGTGCTCCTCTCCAAGGGTATCGACCCCTTCAAGATCGGCGATGGTCCGCGCCACTTTTAAGATTCGGTAATGACCACGAAGTGAAAGCCCTAACTGCCGTACCGCGGCTTCAAGAAAACGCTGTGACGTCGAATCTAGCCGGGCTGCATGACCCAGGTCTTTTTGCGTAAGGCACGCATTGATGCATCCGGTACGCGCTAACTGACGCTCGCGGGCGCTATGGACCCGATGTTTCACCTCGGTAGTACTCTGTGAGGGAGGCTTGTCTGCTTGCAGGGTAATGGGGTCGACTGATTGCAGCCTAACGTGGAGATCCACCCGGTCGATCAATGGGCCGGACAATCTGGACTGATACCGCCTGACCTGTTCACTCGTACACCTGCAACGACCCGAGCGGTCGCCGTTGTAGCCGCAGGCACATGGATTCATTGCGCTCACCCACTGAAAACGACTGGGATATCGAACGGTGCGCTCTGCCCGGGCTAGCGTGACCGATCCCGACTCCAATGGCTCGCGCAGCTGATCGAGAACATG
>WTHR01000162.1:8947-12921 GCA_011523045.1 Gammaproteobacteria bacterium
CTCGGCCAGCATGGTTTTGCCGCACCCGGGAGGGCCCACCATCATGAGCGAGTGGCCTCCAGCGGCAGCAATCTCAAGCGAGCGCACGCCGAAGGGCTGTCCATAGACATCGCCCAGATCTCGCCCGAAAGATCGCTCCTGACGCTGTAGCGGCGACTGACCCCCTGTCTGTTCGGCAATCGGGATGCTGCCTGAAAGATGCGCGGCCGCCTGGATCAGGCTCTCGGTTGCCAGCAGGCTTGCGCCCTCGACAAGGCTCGCTTCTGCAAAGTTGGCTTCCGGCAGCATGACGGTGCGGTTCGACGCTTTCGCGGCGAGTACCGAGGGCAGCACGCCCGTCACCGAACGGAGCTCGCCTCCAAGACCCAGTTCGCCGAGGTATTCCCCCGGCAAATCGGTGACCGCAGGCTTGATTTGGCCGGACGCGGCCAGAATGCCGAGCGCAATCGGCAGATCAAAGCGGCCCCCCTGCTTGGGGATGTCGGCCGGCGCAAGATTTGCGGTAATTCGCCGAGCCGGGAAATCAAAACCGGAATTGATCAGCGCGCTGCGTACGCGCTCTCTGCTTTCCCGCACGGCGGCTTCGGGAAGCCCCACAATGGCGAATGAGGGCAATCCGCCCGAAAGATGAATCTCTACGGAAACCGGCGGCGCATCAAGGCCATTCGGCGCCCGACTTTGCAGTCTCGCGAGGGACATATTGACAGCTCCTTGTCATGATTTCCCAATCCTTGGGGTGAAAACGGCTAAGGACCAGCGCTGCGTTTGAGCGCATCCTCAAGTTCGGCAACCCGTTGCTGCAAAGATTCCAACTGGCTTCGGGTCCGTGCCAGGACTTTTTCCTGAACCTCGAGCTCTTCCCGGGTGACGAGATCCATTTTCTCAAGAGAAGACTGGACCATCGCGCGCACGTTCTTTTTAACGTCATCGGCAAGGTCACCAGGCAATACCTCTGACAGGGATTCAGCAATCTTCTTAAACGGTACCGTCATATCTCAAGTGTCCTAAAAATGTCGGTTCATTCTACCAGTCGCAGAGTCCGCAGCGTGTGCTCCCGTTAAGTGCAAATCTTCACAATCGTGCCACTTGACAGTGCATTGTGTGCGCCACTTGGCAAAAAGCGCATGAATTTTACCGGCGAAGAGGGTTATCAAAGTTGGCACACAAATTGCTTGTAAGAAGGAACTAACCGGCTTTTGGACGCTTTGATTGCCTGATTGCCGGACAGACCCTTGCCATAGGAGAACATGAATGAAACTTGTCACTGCCATTATCAAGCCGTTTCGGCTGGATGATGTTCGGGATGCCCTTGCCCGAATCGGAATACAGGGGATGACCGTTACCGAAGTCAAAGGTTTTGGTCGACAAAAAGGCCACACCGAACTCTACCGGGGAGCCGAATATGTTGTGGATTTTCTTCCCAAGGTGAAACTCGAAGTTGCGATTTCTGAAGAGTTGGTGGATCAAGCGCTGGAGGCCATCAGCGACGCGGCAAAAACGGGAAAGATTGGCGACGGAAAAATATTTGTCTACGGCATTGAGCAAGTCATCCGGATCCGTACCGGAGAGACCGGACCGGACGCACTCTGACAACAGACTGCATCGCTGACCTAACAATTTTTTATTGGAGAGACTTACAGTGGAAGAAATTCTTAACCTGCGCTATGCCCTGGATACTTTTTATTTTCTTGTCATGGGCGCGTTCGTGATGTGGATGGCTGCTGGGTTTACTATGCTGGAGGCGGGACTGGTTCGCGCCAAAAACACGACAGAAATCCTCACAAAAAACGTCGCGCTCTATGCGATTGCCTGCGTCATGTACATGCTGGTGGGCTATAACCTCATGTATCCCGGCGAAGCCGTCAACAGTTTCTGGCCTGGATTGGGTTTCCTGCTTGGCTCGGATCACGATCCCGCAAGCGTCCTCAGTACGTCGGGCGCCGATTGGTACGACGGCACATATTATTCAGGACGATCCGACTTCTTTTTCCAGGTTGTTTTTGTGGCTACCGCGATGTCGATCGTGTCAGGAGCCGTAGCTGAGCGGATGAAGCTTTGGCCGTTTCTTGTCTTTTGTGTCGTTCTGACCGGATTCATCTACCCCATCCAGGGATTCTGGAAATGGGGTGGTGGCTTCCTGGACGGGCTCGGGTTTTCTGACTTTGCCGGCTCTGGTGTTGTGCACTTGACCGGCGCCACCGCGGCACTCGCAGGTGTCATGCTTGTGGGGGCGCGAAAAGGAAAGTACCGCAAGGACGGAAAAATCAACGCGCTTCCGGGCGCCAACCTGCCGTTGGCCACGTTGGGAACATTCATTCTCTGGATGGGATGGTTCGGGTTCAATGGCGGCTCTGAACTGGTGGTATCAAACGTCGGTGAAGCCAACGCCGTGGCCGCGGTCTTCGTCAACACCAACGCGGCCGCTGCGGGCGGCGTGGTTGCCGCCTTGCTTGCAGCAAAGTTCATTCTAGGCCGCGCTGATCTGACCATGGTGCTCAACGGAGCTTTGGCCGGCCTTGTCGCGATTACGGCAGAGCCACTCACCCCCTCGCCTCTGGTAGCCACCCTCATCGGAGCAGTCGGTGGAGCAATTGTCGTCTTATCCGTGCTGGGACTGGACCGACTCAAGATTGATGATCCTGTCGGCGCCATCTCGGTTCACGGCACCGTGGGTATCTGGGGCTTGCTGGTGGTGCCCGTCACCAACGCCGACGCTGCACTTTCCTCTCAATTGATCGGTGCGGGAGTAATCTTTGGCTTTGTCTTTCTGGCGAGTATTGCCACCTGGGGCATCATCAGGGGAATCGGGGGACTTCGTGTCACCGAAGAAGACGAGTATCGCGGGGTCGATGTTGCCGAGTGCGGGCTTGAGGCATACCCTGAATTCACGTCCGGCACCAAATAGGCTTAATGTTGTTTGACGGGAGAGGTCCGCAACCCAATGACAACGCCCCAGTGCTGGGGCGTTGTCTACTCGCCGGGCCTGACCCGGTAGCGGATAAATGCCTCCTCTCGTAAAAACTGCGCCCACTGCTCGAAGGCCTCTTCAGTCTTGCGCGCACTGAGGATGCGTTCTGCCTGGCGTCGGCGCAAGGTATTGCCTACATCTTTCTCCCGTTCTGCGGTGATCTGGGCAATGTGCCAGCCAGCGGTTGTCTGAAAAACAGGGCTCACCTCGTTGACTGACAAGGGATCCAGCGCTTGTTCAAACTCCCCTGGCAGTTCTCCCGGGCTTAGCCAACCGATATTTCCGCCAAGCGCACGGGTATTGGCATCTTCAGATTGCAGCCGGGCGACTGCACCAAAATCCTCGCCCGCCACAATCCGCTCCCGAATACGCTCCAGGCGCGCTCTTAACTGTTCATCGGGCAAAAGCGCGCTGGCCCTGATCAGGATGTGCCGAACCTCCTGCTGCAGTACGACGGTCTCTCGCTGAGACTTGCGTCCTAATACTTTCAGAAGATGCCATCCGTTGGAACTCTGAAAAACGGGTGATAATCCGCCTGGCGGAACCTCTGCTAGCGCATCAAGAAACAGTTGCGGTAACTGCGCCGCCGTCCTAACTCCCAGCATTCCCCCTTCTGACGCCTTGGTTCCGTCTGAGTACTGCCTTGCCGCTTCGCTAAACGCCAGACCGCCGATCACCTCCTGGCGAATTTTTTCAAGCCGGTCTCGAAGCTCAGAGATTTGTGCTTCTGAAGCCCCCGAGGGTGATTTAAGCAGGATATGGGCCAGATCAAACTCGACTTCGTCGGGTTTGTCCTCCTGCGGATTTTGCGCCAAATACTCATCAATTTCCTGATCGCTAACGTCGACTTGGCGACGGATCTGCCGATCAATCAGCTTTCGGATCGTGAGCTGCTTTCGCAAATCTGCCTCGTAGTCTTCAATTGCGACTCCTGCTCCCACGATCGCGGCCTCCAATTGGGGCAAGGTCAGGCTATTCTGTCGGGCAATCGTCGTCAGCGCATAAG
>WTHR01000148.1 GCA_011523045.1 Gammaproteobacteria bacterium
ATGAAGCGCAAAATCTCCGTCCGGGTGGTGGGGCGGGTTAGGCACCAGAACCAGATGGGCATCGCTGTTGATGGTGTCTGGCAGTGTTGAAAAGGCAAAATCGGTCCACACATCGGCATTCACCACAATGAATGGATCGCTTTGGATGAGCTCGAGTGCTTTATGGATGCCGCCGGCCGTTTCAAGCGCCCCGGGCGGCTCATGAGAAAAGATGATCTCAAGCGCATGGGAGTTGAATCGGCCAAGATGGTCGACTATTTGTTCTGCAAGGTGCGCCACATTTACGGTCACTTGGGCGACGCTGGCTCGCTCCAGGGCGAGCAGGTGATGCTCGATCAGTGTTTTGCCCCCAAGCGTAATCAGTGGTTTTGGCGTGACATCGGTCAGGGGCGCAAGGCGCTCGCCCCGCCCGGCGGCCAGAATCATTGCTGATTTTGCAGTCATAGTTGGGCTGGATGTTCCGGATGTGAACCTTCGGCAGAGTTCCTGTGATCCAAAGGCTTGCCTATAATACTGTCTCGAATTAACTGGTGTCGCGACAAAGCGTTTCGCGATGATCACCAGCAAGAGCGCTTGATCCATGCTGTTACCAGAATTGCCCAGATGAGACGATCCTTCTCGGCGGTATCCCGCATTTGTTCCGGCAGCGCCCGCTTCGGCGCCGGGGCACTCCTCGCGCTGGGTGGGTTGGCGGGCCCTGCCTCTATCTCTGCCGATACGCCGATCGTCTTTGCAGATGAGACGACCTGCCCGGCAGATGTGATTGCGGTTCCTGAAAATCTTCTGCCATACATCTCCAGAGATCCGGCAAGGCTGCCTATCAATCTCGAAGCGGATCAGATCGATCTTCCATCCGCAGAACAGTTGGAACTCAAAGGGGGTGCGCTTGCGACGCAGGGTGCTCGCGGCATCTACGCCGATGAAATCCGCTTCGATAAAAAGACGCTATCTCTTGAGGCCACCAATGCGGTTCTTTACTCTGAAAACGGGGATCGCATCACGGCTGAGGGGCTGGCCCTTGAGATGGAAACACGTATCGGCAGTGCACGCGATGTCACGGTGCAGTTCGCTCGTCGGGACCCCATCCCCAAACGCAAAGTTGCAGATTTTTCCAATACGACATTTGACCCATCAGGATTTACGGTTGCAACAGCTGGAGCCCTCGGAAGCATCAAGGGCCCGGCAGCAAAGACACCCGATGTGATCCGGCTGCCATCAGGCGAGATCCTGAAACTCGATTTTGGAGACGTTGGGAAGGACTCCGTGTCGGCTGCGTCGACTGAGGGTGATGAACCGTTTCAAGTGCGGGCAAAGGCGCGGGCCACCGCCAGTATGCTTTTCCTGGAAGGGCACGACCGCGAGCGCTTTGAGGGCGTGGTGTATTCGCGGTGTGTGGCGGGTGACGACTCAGTATTGATCGAGGCCAGCGAGATTACCCTGGATCATGCCTCAGGAATCGGGACGGGAGAGCATCTGAAGCTGAAGTTCTACGGTGTACCGATTGCCTATGCGCCAAAGCTCAGTTTTCCGATTACCGATGAACGCAAGAGCGGGCTGCTGTTCCCCACGATCGGCTATGGCCAGAATTGGGGCTTTAATATCGAGGTGCCGTATTACTGGAATATCGCCCCTCAGCATGACGCGACGTTTTCCGGACGACTCATGACCAACCGCGGCCTTCTTGGATCCGGAGAGTACCGCTATATGGGCGAAGCCGCCGGAGGAGATTTTCGGGGGATCGTTCGCGGCGAATTCATGCCCGATGATAGCAAGTACGGTTCCAGTCGATACGGATGGAGTTACGAGCACCGCCAGAACCTGCGAAAGGCGGGTTCAAGTTTTTCTTTTGGTGCAGATATCGGTGAAGTATCCGACAAGTCCTATTTGGAGGATTTATCGGACAAACTTCAGGTCAGCAGTGCATCCCACATTCCCCAGCGGGTGGATCTATCCATCGATCCGATGGATATCTTCCTTGAGGATGAAAATTTCCAGATCAATGCCGATGCCACGGCATACCAGACTCTGGACAGCAGTGTTTCTGAAGCAGACGAGCCCTATAGCCGACTTCCCGGCGTCAGGGCGTCCTGGGACAAGGCTTTTGCGCTGAATGCCAGCGACCCCAATGGCTGGCTGCAGGACAATAGCACACGCTTTTCAATCAAACCCCAGCTGGTTTCCGAGTTGATAAATTTCGATCACAGTTCCGCCACAAAAACGACCGGGATCAGATGGGATAACCAGGTGTCGCTGGCGGTACCTATGGAGCGCACCTACGGTGAGATCACTCCAAAGATAACCTATGCGCACACGGCCTATAGCGTCGAAAACCAGCCGGCAGGACAATCCTCCGATCCGACCCGGGGAATTTACCTTTTCGAAATCGGATCGAAGCTGTTTCTTGAGCGCGATGTGACCTGGCGGGGCAGCGATCACACACAGACGCTTGTACCGAGCCTGACGTACCGGTATGTCCCTTACGAGGATCAGGATGATCTGCCGGTGTTCGATTCCGGTACCGTCGGTTTTGAAAATATCGCTGACGCTTTTCTCGATAACGGATTCTGGGGGGCAGACCGTATTCAGAATTTCCAGGGTTTTACGCTGGGACTATCCAGTGAGACCTATGCGGAAGGCTCCGGAAAAGATCTGCTCAAGTGGCAACTTGCCCAGCAGATCTATTTTGCCGAGCGTGAGGTTACGCTGGATGGGGCGGGGGCTGACTCCAGTGACTTTTCCCCTTTGCTGGCTGATGCGACCTTTCAGCTGACCAAGCATATCAGCACGAATGGATTCGCCAACTGGAATTGGGAAGAGAGCGAGATCGGCAGGTGGCGCTTGGGCGGCCGCTACAGTTTGGATTTTCGCCGTGAATTCGGAGCGGCGTACCGCTGGGAGGAGTCCGAGAGTAATCTTGAGCTGGATTTGACCTGGCCTTTGGCGCCCCGGTGGCAACTCGGAGCAGCAGCGCTGATTGGCCAGTCCGATACCGACAGCTCGGGCTCCTATAGTCGGGTCAGCGTGGGCTACGATGCCTGTTGCTGGGCGCTACAGGTCGCTCTGGAGGATCGTCCGAGTCAGAGCGATGACAACGGTGGTGTGCAGTTCCTCGCGACTTTCAGCCTCAAGAGTCTGGGGCGCATTTCCAGTAACCAATTGGCAGAGGGCATCCAAACGGCTTCGCCCTCATGGAATTAACCCGCGTCTTGGTGGATCTCAGGCAGGTAGTCCAATATTTTTCTGGTGCCGTATCACACCCCAAGAGGTGTTTGCTGGCAGCGGCAGCTTTTGCCTTGGCGTTGGGTTCCATTGTACAAGCCGACCAGTCGCTTAATCGTGTCATGGTGGTCGTCAACGACGGCGTCATCACTGAAGCTGATCTCAACCGGGAGATTTCCCTCGCCGAGATGGAGTTGCGCTCTGCCGGCCAGGCTTTGCCGCCCCGTGACGTTTTGGCGTCCGGTCTGCTGGAGGAGTTGATCGTCGATACTTTAATGCGGAATGATACGGCG
>WTHR01000130.1 GCA_011523045.1 Gammaproteobacteria bacterium
CGGCAGTTCGCGCAAGGACATCGCGCTGAAAAAATACGGCGACTCATAGGCTTCTTCAAAGAGGCGCTGCTCCTCGGCGCCCGCCACCACCGGCGGCAGCTGATGCATGTCACCGACCAGCACTAAGGTCTTGCCGCCAAAGGGGGCGCCTGCCCTGCCGGTATTCAGGCGAAGCGAATCGTCAATGGCGTCCAGAAGGTCTGCCCTGACCATCGAGACTTCGTCGATCACGAGGACTTCCATTTTTTCGACGACGTCCTTGGCCGCCCCGGCGATGCGCTTGGCACGCGGCTGGGGTCCGGGGGGCAGCTGAAAAAGCGAATGGATCGTCTGCCCTTGTACGTTAAGGGCTGCCACCCCGGTGGGCGCGACCACGACGAGGTTCTTGTCGAGCTCGTAGCGCAGCACATCGATCAGGGTGGATTTGCCGGTGCCGGCAGAGCCTGTGACAAATACTACCGGCGGGGTCGCGACGCTTAAGAGATCCAGCACCTGCTGGAACTCATCCGTGATTTCGGTATCCACGCGTCGGGTCAGGGCAACGCGGTGCAGCCGCCGTCCGCCACGAGTTCGGTGCCGGTGATAAAGGCGGCATCGTCCGAGAGCAAAAAGAGGCAGGCCGCTGAGATGTCTTCAGGCTCGCCGACCCTGCCGAGCGGCACATGCGCGCTCAATGCGCTCAAGGACTCGGGGTTGGTTTCCCAACGCGACTGCATCGGTGAGCGCACCGGCCCCGGCAGAATGCTGTTGGAGCGGATGCCGTCAGCGGCAAACTGAATCGCCAGCGATTTGGAAAGCCGGATGACGCCGGCCTTGGCCGCGCCATAGGCATCCTGGGGTTTGCCATCACCACGCAATGCATCAATGGACGCGATGTGCACCATCGCCCCGCCGTTGCCGGCCTGCATGTGCGGCACCACGTGGCGCGCACTCAGGGCAAAGGATTTGAGATTGACCGCAAACACCTGGTCCCAAAGATCCATATCCATCTCGGTCACAGAAGCATCGCGCCCGAACCACAGCACGCCGGTAGTGTTCACCAGATAATCGATGCCGCCCTGGGAAGAGGCGGTTTGCTCGACCACCGAACGGACAAAATTTTCGTTGCTGAGATCTCCCTGATAGTAGCTCGCTTGGCCGGGGCCGTCGGCAAGCCCTTTGGGCTCATCTTTGATATCGGCGAGCGCAACATTGAGTCCGGCGCTCAGCAACCCGCGGGCCGTGGCGAGCCCAATGCCACCGCCGGCGCCGCAGACAAGGGCCGATTTTCCTTTAAAGCGCATTGGGTTCAATCTTCGTATTCATCTTCGGGGAGAAAGTCGAGCAGTTCATCGCTCTCGCCCGAGGGCAGCTGCTCGACCTTACGCAGTTGGCGGGCCATGGCCCGGGTGCGGGTCTGCGTCTGGTCGATGGTGTTGCTGGCGGTCGCAAGCTGCTTTTTGACCTTGTCGAGAACTTCACCAAACTTGCCAAACTCCGTTTTGACTGCCGCCAGCACCTGCCAGACCTCGCTCGCCTGCTGCTCAATCGCCAGCGATCTAAACCCAAGGCGCAGACTGTTAAGGAGCGCCGCAATGGTGGTCGGGCCACTTACCACAACCCGGTAATCCTGCTGCAACTGGCTGACCATGCCCGGCTGGCGCAACACCTCGGCGTAGAGCCCCTCCGTCGGCAGGTAGAGCACCGCAAAGTCTGTGGTGTGCGGTGGGTTGAGGTACTTATCGGCGATGGTTTTAGCGGACTGCTTTACCGAACGCATGAGTTCACGGGTCGACTGGGCGACGGCTTCAGTATCGGCGCTTTGGGCCGCCTCAGTCAGGCGGATGTAATCCTCCTGGGGAAATTTTGAGTCGATCGGCAGCCAGACACAGTCGTTGGGATCATCGCTTCTGCCGGGCAGGCGGATGGCAAACTCGACCCGTTCGCTGGAGTTTTCGCGGGTGGCCACGTTGCGATCGAACTGTTCGGGCGTCAGCACCTGTTCAAGGATGGCTTCGAGTTGATACTCCGCCCAGGTGCCGCGGGCCTTGACGTTGGTCAACACATTTTTAAGGTCACCCACGCCGGTGGCGAGGCTTTGCATCTGGCCGAGACCCTTATGCACCGCGTCGAGTTGTTCGCGCACCTGCTGAAAGGATTCCCCAAGGCGTTTTTCGAGCGTGCCCTGCAGTTTTTCGTCGACCGTGCGGCGCATCTCCTCGAGCTTTTTCTCGTTGGCCTCACGCATCTCGCCGAGTTGCTCGCTGATGGTGGCGCGCAGCCCTTCAAGGCGCTGCTGGTTGGTCTCGACCAGGGCCTGTACCTGTGTGGTGACACTCTCGAGCTGCTGTTTCTGAACATTGCCTAACTGGCCAACGGTGGTGGAGAGCGTCTGGGCAGTTTTGTCGAGGCTGCCCGAAACTTCCTCGCGAAGTTCATGACTGCGCTTGGCGGCTTCCTCGCGCCCATCGCGCAGCTCAGCGCGCACCGCCTGTTCGGCGTTGTTTGATGACGCGCGTACCATCAGGCGCACGATAAGCGCCAGATTGGCAACGGCGAGCACAATCACCAGTACGAGCAGCAGATCGGTGTTCATGTGTGGGGCTTCTCCAATACCCTCATGGCCCCTGCATTATCCACGCACGGGCGCAGGCCGGCCAACTATGTCATAGCGGTGATTCTGGCTTTGGGGGAGGTTCACATGGTGAGCCTGGCTGTCCCGCATACTTCGCCTGCACCGCCATCGATCAACCCATCCATGAAGACAAGACCTATCAAGGAAATCATGCGCATTGCCGACGAGGGCTGTGCCAACGGCATGCCCCCGGACCACCCGAAGCTGGGACTGAATCCCGCAGAACAGGCGCTCTTTCAAAGAGAGGCGAGGCTGCTGTGGCGGCTTACCAAACCGCTCGAATCAGTCCATGGGCCAAGACGTCGGCGCCGAGGCCGAGGGTGGCGGTCACCGCTGGCAAGAGGGCTCTAGGAGATAGTCGCCCGCTTGGGGCGGCGCAGGCAAAAAAATGCCCCGCGCTGGATCTTATTGGGGGGAGGAGATACCAGCGCAGGGCGGAGTCTGGATACCAAAGGAGAAAAGCTATCCAGGCGTTCGCAGAATAGCATTGGGGGCCCTGCGGGCGATATTCACTTTTATTTGTACTGTTAATAAGGACGGCTTTATGGCTCTTGGCCCTTTCGCACCGTTTTCTTATATTTTTCGGCGAAAAAGGATTTTCTGGGCCAGTTTGCTCTTCGCTTAGAGGCCCAATGACATCCTGATGCAGTCGCTGCCATCCACCAGCATATGAATCAAAAGACCGGCGGCCGCTATGCGCAGCGGCTTCACGGCGAGTGCTGCGGCATAAAGAGCAATTGCCGGATAACTGTGCAGCGGATGAAAACCGATGCCGCAGCGCTCAGGATCAAAAATGGGATCTGCCAGCAGATGATCAAGATCGACCACCATCGTCGCCAGCATGATCAGCCAGGCAACGCGCCAGCGTGATCGAAAACACAGCCAAGCCACAAGGCCCGGCAACAGGACATGCGCCGCCAGGTGCAGAGTAGTAGCCATCATCGTTAAAGCCGGGGTAGAGTTATTGACTGATATCAGGGTGCGGCGAATTCAACAATGATAACGTCAGTTGCAAAGCCACTTTAACTCTCATGAGCATTCAGACCTTTTCCCCATCCGATCCCGTGGCGGCACAGGCCAAAGCGCTTTGCGAAGACGGCGTTATCCTCGTAACTGATCTTGCGCCTGCCGGACTGGTGACCGAAGTCGCAGATGAACTGCAGCCGCACTTTGATTCGATCGGCCGGCAGTTTGAAGACGACTTCAACGGTTATGCCACGCACCGCCTTGCCAGCACGCTGGCTTACTCGATGCGCGCGGCGGACCTCATCGCCAACCCGCACGTCCTCTCTGTACTGGACGCCGTGCTGCTGCCCCACTGCACCAACTACCGTATCGGCAGCAGTACCGGCATTGAAATCCTCCCCGGGGAGGATGCCCAGATACTGCACCAGGATGATGTCATCTATCCAATGCGCATTGACGGCGTTGAATGGCAGGTGGGCGTCATGTGGTCACTGACGGACTTCACCACTGAGAATGGTGCCACCCATGTGGTACCGGGCAGTCACCGAGCCGATTACACGGACGGTGAGCATGGCGCCTCCGTGCAGGCGGCAATGTCAAAGGGCAGCGCCCTTTTTTATCTGGGCTCGACCTGGCATGGCGGCGGTGCCAATCATTCCACAAAGCCGCGGGTCGGCATCATCACGACCTATGCGCTCGGCTGGTTGCGCCAGGAGGTCAACCATTACCTGACCGTACCCCGCGAGCGCGCCGAACAATTTTCCCGCACGGTACAAAACCTCATGGGCTACCGGGGTCATGGGCCGTACCTTGGCCGCTTTGCAGAAGACCCTGACGGCTTCTGGCTCGATAAACACTGACGCCTGCTAAACCAGATGCCCTGCACGCCCGGTGCTGAGTTTGCCCTGCCGCAAGACCTGGCGGCCCAAAGAGAAGCGAGATGGCAGATTCAGCGCGAGCGTCTTGCTGCGTCTGCTTTTTATCAGCGCCACCATCGCGACGCACCACTGCGACTGCCGGCTACGCTCGAAGGCATCGCCGAGTTGCCGTTTACAGACAAAGAAGACCTGCGCAAAGACCAGGCGACATATCCCCCCTTTGGCAGTTACCTGGCGGCTTCGCCCGACAGCGTGACGCGACTGCATCGCACCTCGGGCACCACCGGACAGGCGATGAACCTCGCGCTCTCAGCGCATGATGCCAAACTGCAGGCCGAGATCGCGGGCCGGGCCCAGTCGGCGGCGGGACTCGGACCTGACGATACCGTAGTCCACTGCCTCAACTACCAACTGTGGATGGGCGGAGTCACAGATCACCTTGGCCTTGAAGAAACAGGGGCGATGGTGGTGCCCTTTGGCACAGGCGGGACCGAACTTTTGATCCGCACGATCCGGGAACTCGGCATCAACGCCATCTCGTGTACCCCCTCTTACCCGGCGCGTCTGGCTGACGTGCTGCGGGAACACTTTCCCGATATTGAGCCCAGATCTCTGGGGCTTCGCAAAGCCTTTATGGGCGGCGAGCCGGGTCTGGATGATCCTGCGTTTCGTGCGCGCCTTTATGAGACCTGGGGCATGCGGGCCATGAACTCCAACTACGGGGTCAGTGATTTTCTGTGTAACTTTGCCGGCCAATGCACTGAACAGAACGATCTGCACTTTATGGCGACCGACGTCGCACTGACGGAACTTGTGGTGCCCGGCGAGGAGACGGTGGTGCCATGGGAAGCGGGCAGCGAAGGCGAACTGGTGCTGACCCATCTTGATCGGGAGTGCCAGCCGCTGGTGCGCTTTCGCACAGGAGACCTCATCCAACTGACCGCGACCGACCGCTGCCCCTGCGGACGGGGAGCGCCGCGTTTTCGGGTCATTGGTCGTACTGACGAGATGATCGTGGTCCGTGGGGTGAATGCCTTTCCCTCGGTGGTGGCCGCCGCCGTCAATGCCTGCCCCGAGCTCAATGGCGAATACCGCATTCGCCTTTCTCATCCCCCACCCTACGACCGACTGCCGCTTGAGGTGGAACTCTTGCAGGACCAAGCGCCCAACGACGATCTGTGTGAGACGATTCGTCAGCGTCTTGCTGACACGCTTCGCCTGGGAGTGGCACTCACGCTGCTGCCTTACGGTACTCTTGAGCGTACCGAGGGCAAAACCCGCCGGCTGATCAAGGACTACCGCCAATGACCGATACCGTGCTCTATGAGGTGAGCGATGCCGTCGCCACCGTTACGCTGAACCGCCCCGACCGCCTTAACGCCATCAACCCCGAACTGCTTTCGGATCTGCTTGTCGCGCTCCGTCAGGCCAACGCCGACCCTGCGGTCCACGTTATCGTGCTGACGGGAGCCGGGCGTGCATTTTGTGCGGGCGATGACCTCAAGGAATTTGAAAGCCAGGTCGGTACTCCAACCCAAACCCGGGCGTACATTGAAAAAATCCAGGACGTGACCCGGGCGCTTTGCCTTAACCGCAAGATGGTCGTGGGGGGCATTCATGGGTGGGCTGTTGGCGGCGGGCTGGAGTGGGTGATCAACTGCGATTTTGTCGTGATGGCCGACAACGCCCGGTTTTTCTTTCCTGAAGTCTCTCTAGGGATCTTTGTCACCGGCGGTGTGACCCGTCTTCTGCCTCAGCAGATCGGCACCGCAAAAGCCCGGCGCATGATTTTGCTGGGAGAACGATACAGCGCCAAAGACGTGCCGATGCTGGGCTTCGACTGGCAGGTCGTCTCGGCCGATGACATGACGGCGCAGGCACACGCGCTTGCCGCCAACATTGCCGCCTTGCCGCAAGGACCGGTGCGCGACCTCAAGCAGGCGCTTCGCGAATCGGCCGGCACCGACCTTGAGGGCGCAATGGCAATTGAAACCGAAGCCACCCTGCGGGGTTTTCTGGATCCTGAATCAGCCGAACGGGCGCGTGATCGCCTCGGCTGACGTCAGCTCTGAGCGCGCCTCGCACGGCGCAACCGCAATGTGAGCAGCACCAGTGCGATCGCGGCGTAACTGACGGGCCATGCCCACTCGCTGCGGATCATGAGAAGGTAATGCACGCCGGCAAACGCCAGCGCGAAATACACTCCTGCATGCAGGCGCTTCCAGTTGCGCCCCAGCCACCGCATCGCCTGACGGGTTGAGGTGGCAGCAAGCAGTAGCAGCACCAGCCAGGCGGCAAACCCCAGCAGCACATAAGGACGCTCGGCGATCTCTTCGGCAAGGCGGGCAAAATCCCAGCCAAGATAAAAAGACAAAAAGAACGTGAAGTGAGCGGTTGCATAAGTGAAGACCCAAAGCCCCACAGCGCGGCGGTATCTCAGCAATTGCGGCCACCCCGCCCAACGTGCCCCGATCGGCAACAGCAGCACCAGTACCAGTAAATTGAAGGTCCAGATTCCGCTTTCGAGAATCAGGGCTTTCTGCGGATCAACGCCTAGCGCGTGACGCTGCCAGGCGAGACCCAGAACACAAAGCGGCGCAGCCAGCGCCAGATGCACCAGTGTACGAATCAACGGTACTGCTGGCGGTCACCGGGATAAAGGTGTGCCACCTCTTCGGCATAACCGTTGTAGAGGCGTGAGGGAATCCGCTCGATGTCGCCCTCGTTCCAGATCCGTCTTTCGGTTGCCTGACTCCAGCGTGGGTGTGAGATATCAGGATAGACGTTGCTGTACCAGCCATATTCGCGCGGATTCTCAATATGCCAGGTGGCGTCTGGGCGGGTTTCTGTAAACGTCACACGCACGACGAACTTGGGCGACTTGAATCCGTACTTCCAAGGCACCGTGATCCGAAATGGCATGCCGTTTTGCGGCAGAACCTGATCACCGTACACCCCGAACGTGGCAAAGGTCAGCGGATGCATAGCTTCTTCGATGGTCAGGGCCTCTACATAAGGCCAGTCTAATGTGCTGAAGGCCGAAGCCTGGCCCGGCATCTGCTCAGGCCGCAGGACACTGGTGAAGGAAACATAACGTGCTGACCCAAGCGGCTCGACGACCTTGAGGATATCGCCCAAGGGGCGGCCGTTGTAAGGAATCACCATCGACCAAGCTTCGACGCAGCGGAAATCATAGATCCGTTCTTCCAGATGACTGAACGGCATCCCCATCAAATCATCCAGATCGAAGGTGCCGGGCTTTGCGCACAGTCCGTCAAATGTCACCTGCCAGGGTTTGAGCTCGAACGCCCCCGACTTCTGGTAAGGATCAGTCTTGTCCCAGCCGAACTCATAAGCATTGTTGTAATGCGTCGCCGCGTACTTGGTGGTGAGCCGCTCACCTGACTCTTGTGAGACGAACACACCGTTGTCCGCGCTGGCGACCTGCTGCGGCTGCGTCTCTTTCGCAACAGACACGCCGTCGCCATAACGCAGCCCCGAAAAAGCGCCGATTGCCCCCAATCCCAGCGCGCCTGCGATAAAACGCCGGCGCCGGAAGGTGCTTTCATCTGTCACACGAGTCATTGGTCTTTCCCTGTTTTTGCGCTTCATTATCGCCAAAGCGGTCGAATCGGGCGTGAATCTGTCAAAAACGGGCAAAAATCTATAAAAATATTATTTGATTTATGGTTTTTACTCGGTTACTGTCTCGGTCTCAGGGCCCGTGGCCCGCTAACCGAATGGCACAGGCGGTTGCCTGTCGACCTGCACAACGCCCGCAAAGACGTCACCCAGTTCTTCCGACTCCCGTTTTATTCCATTCATTCCCTGCCTTTGCCCGCTACGAAATCAGTAGTGGCGGTGCCAAAAGTAACTCCCGATGAAATGACAAGAGACTTTTTATGAATATTTATGTTGGCAATCTTTCCTACGGCATTACCGAGGAAGACCTCCGTGCACTTTTCGCCGAATTCGGTGATGTCAGCAGCGCCAAACTGATTATCGATCGCGAGACCAACCGGTCGAAGGGATTCGGTTTTGTTGAGATGTCGAGCAATGATGCCGCAAACAAAGCGATCGACGAACTCAATGGCCGCGAAGTGAGCGGTCGGGCGCTTCGGGTCAACGAAGCACGGCCCCGGGAAGAAAGGCCTCGTCACGGGGGTGGCGGCGGTCGATACTGATCGTCCGTATTTGGAGGCACCATAGTGCTTCCGTAATGCCGGCGCCGGGATCTGCCGCGCCGGCAATTCTTCTAGAGTGTGGCGAGATCAGAGATCTCCCCCAAGTGGAAGTCGCCTGTTTCAGTCGACCTGAATGCTGACGCTGTCCGCGATGACCTGTCCGTTATGGGTCAGGTCGCGGTGATCGTTGCTGCTGAGAGAGACCATTACGGTATGGCTTCCGGCACTAAGCTTTCCGAGGTGGTACCAGTCACCATAAAGCCTGTTGATTTTTACGCCATCGACGTACAGATGCCCATGCCCCTCTCCTGCGACGTGATCCTGACTCGCGTTTTCGGGAGCAAAACGAAAATGCTCAACAACCACTTTTGCATTCCAGCCTGACATTGGATCCTTTAGGACAGTCAGGGTAACTGTCGGGATCTGATCGCTCTTCGAAACTTCGAGGGGTTCATGACTGTGTCCGCTGTGATCATGGCCTGAATGGTCTTTGGGACTGCCGGTGACCTCACCCATCGGCGATTCGGAAACCACTAATCCTCGACCGGGGAAACCGAGAAGAGTCCAGATCACGAAAGCCGCCATCGCGAGCATTAAGGCATGATCGCCTCTCATCCCTTGTTTCTCGACTTCAGTTCAATGCACACCACCTGGCTTTGCTTCTTTAGGTTTAGGCTCGGGTCATACATCTTTTTGCCAGCTGTACTTTTTAACCAGAACCCCAACGATCGTGTCTAAAGTGAACCCGATGATGCCGATAACGACCACCATCGCGGTAAGGTGGTCATAGGCCAGTGTTTCGCGTGCGTCCTTGATCGCATATCCCAAGCCAGAGCTCACCCCAAGCAACTCTGCGGGCACAAGCACCACCCAGGCGATTCCCAACGCGAGACGAATGCCGGTGAAAATATCAAAAGCAATCGCTGGAAATATGACCTGCGCGAGCATTTTGTGAAAGTTGGCGCCGAGGTTTTTAGACACCTTGAACCAGGCAGGATCCACTTTTTTGAGTCCCGCTGCCGTCGCATAGATCACCGGCCATATGGCGGCTACAGCGATGAGGAAGATGATCGCCTGATCCCATTTAGGAAATACGAACACGACGATGGGCATCCACGATAGAGGGCTCACCATCCGCAACAACTGGAACGGCTCGTTGGTCACCTGCTCGGTGATCTTGCTGAGACCAATTGCTATTCCGATTGGCACCCCAATGAGAATAGCAAGGAAAAGTCCGATCAGAAGCCGATAACCGCTCGCAATAACGTGCTCAGCTATGTAGCCAGTTTCTATCAAACCTGGCACCGCTTTGAGTGTCGGAACAAGTCCGAACTTCACAAAGCTGCTCGTGGCTGGATTGGCTTCCAGGAACCAACCGCCTATTGCCCACAGGCCGATGAGAATCGCAAAACCCACCGCCGGATACGCAATACGATCGATCAGCCAGGTCTTAACGAAGCTTTGAGATTCTTGGGCGTTTTCGATCATTGGTTCTTCTGAATGAAATCAGTTACGGTGCCAGCTGAAGCGTTTAATCAGGGCCTGGCAGATGCCGTCCATCAAAAAGCCGATGATGCCGATAGCAAGAATCGTGACCGCAAGGTCGGCATACATCAAGTTCTCTCGTGAGTCTTGAATGGTGTAACCCAGACCTGATGTGATGCCGAGAAATTCTGCAGGGACGATAACAATCCACGCGACACCCAGCGCGAGACGGATACCCGTCATCACATCGAAGGCGATCGCCGGGAGGATAATTTCCTTGAGGATATCCCACCAACTTGCCCCAAGGTTTCGAGCCACCTTAAACCAGGCCCGATCCAACTTGGCGAGGCCTGCTGCGGTAGCGAAGGCCACCGGCCAGACCGCAGCCATCGAGATCAGGAAGATAATTGCCTGATCCCAAGTTGGCATCGCAATCACCGCGATCGGCTCCCAAGACAACGGGCTCACCATGCGCAGGAACTGAAACGGGGTATTGCTGAGTTTGCGAAATACGTTGCTTCTCCCCATCAGAATACCCACGGGGATACCCGTAACGATCGCGAGCAGCAAACCTATGCCCAGGCGATACCCACTCGCCTGGCTGGCGTCGAGCAAGGTGCCTGACTGAACCATGTAAGGCACTGCATCAATGGTGGGGAACGGACCGAAATCCGCGAAGCTCATGGTGGCCGGGTTGCTCTCCAACAACCACCCGCCAAACCACCACAGGGCAAACAAGATTCCAAGACCGATCGCGCTGAAGAGCACTCGGCGCAGGACCATGACGATCAAATCGACCGCCACTGAGGATCTCTGAGGAGTACCGATTTCAGCAGCCATCGTAAGTAACGCTACAAATCAAGAAAATACGGGCGCGATTAGTGGGTCGCGGCGGAGGCCTGTCGGAAGGTCTCCATAAGATGTCCGCGAATCTTCTGAACCTCTGGATCCTGCGCAGTTCTTTCTTCCGGCAAATCGACCATGATCTCTTCTTTAATCTTGCCGGGAGATCCCGCCATAATTACCGCTCGATCGGCCATCAGTACCGCCTCGTCAATACTGTGAGTCACAATCACAAGGTTGATACCCATGCTTTTGGCAATCGACCGCACGTCTTTTTGCAAAGAGGCCCGGGTAAATGCGTCAAGCGCGGAGAAGGGCTCGTCGAGAAGTAACATCTCGGGCTCCATAACGAGAGATCTCGCCAGCGCCACTCGCTGCTGCTGCCCGCCGGACAGATCCTGCACGTTGGACTCCGCATATTCTTCCAGATCCACCAGCTTGATTGTCTTTTCGACACGTTCGCGGATCTTGTCTTCGGCAAAATTGGCAAACTTGAGTCCAATGCCCACGTTCTGACTGACCTGCATCCACGGGAAAAGGTGGGGCGCCTGAAACATCATGACCCACTTGGGTGAAGGCTCTTTTACTTCAACGTTATTGAGTCGGATACTGCCGGCTGTGGGAGCGAGCAATCCGGCCATGATATGGAGCAGCGTAGACTTCCCGCAACCGGAACGGCCAATGATTGCCAACACTTCTCCCGGTTTGGACTCAAGATTGACCTTGTCAAAGGTCACCGGTCCTCGAGATGAATAGCTATGGGTTAGATCCTGTACGGAGATCTGCACACCGCTTCTGTCCATCCTTCCTCCTCTCTCTGATGCTTCTTATGCTTCTGCTTCTGTTTGTTCTGCTGTTTGTTCTGCGCTTTGCTTTAAAACAGTAAAACAACGGCCGCGCTTCAGTGCTGACCAAATAGTGGCAGAACTTCAACTGAATGGGCTTATTTGCTTTATATTTTGACTAATGTTTACTTTATAGAAAAATTAGATCCAATAAGTATTAACTATTAAGCGTTTTTTCTTCTCAAAAACTAGTATAAGAAGTAACTTGTTTGGATAGTGCATTCAATAAGAAAAGCCACACATTAAACTATCTTCTGTTTATGGTTGAGACGATCTCGTTATCCGATGAATAGGAATTTCCTATTGGTTTTGGGGTTCGGGAATCGCGAGGAATCTGACCGAAGACGCATAAGCCGATGAACCGCAATACTATTTTTCCAAGGTCCCTTAAGTACCTCCTCGCGGTCGCAGAGTATTCGAGCTTTACCCGGGCCGCAGAGTCTCTGTTTGTCTCTCAGCCGGCTCTATCCCAACAGATTAAACAACTGGAGGAGCAGGTCGGGGTACAACTGCTGGAGCGCTCCGGCCGTAACGTGCACCTCACTGATGCGGGTGATCTCTACGTCCGGCATGTCGAGCGGGCACTTGCAGAGATCAATGCTGCCTCAGCCGCACTCGATGATCTCAGCGACCTTTCGCGAGGTCACGTGTCCCTTGCTATGACACCCATCACTGACTACCTCACAGCGAGTCTGATCCAGGAGTTTGTCAGTCAACATCCGAATATCTCGATCGACATCAAAGAGATGACCCAACACGAGGTCGAGGAAGCTGTGCTTCAAGATCAAGTTAGCGTGGGCGTCATGTTCAGTAACGAAACGTTGCTCACCACGGGGCGTGATGAGCTTGAGGCCATGACGCTGAATGCTGACGCGCTGGTCCTCGCGTCGAGCAAAAATGCCGCTCCAGAAAAAACTGATCTCGATCAGAACTCGTCGACGGAGTTGATGAAACAACCTCTGGCGCTGCTGAACAACCGCTTTGAGATGCGACGGCAGATCGACGCCTACTTCACCACTCACAATCTAGACCCGAGAGTCACTCTGGAAGCCAACTCCCTGGGATTCCTGATCGAGATGGTCAAGTACGGGGGGCTTCGCACCATACTCCCCGAATCCATCGTCGCATCAATGGAGGATCTGATTTCTATCCCCGTAGAACCTGCTCTACCCGCCCACACTGCTACGATGATTATCCGCAAGGCAGCGTACCGCAGCCGAGCCACTGATGCGTTTTTGCGCCTCGCCCTGCTCTGGGATTTGCCGAGTGTATTGGGGCACCGGCGCGGATCCTAGATCCACTTTGGTTATCCAAGTGTCTCTTGATGCTTAGCCGGTATCTCTGTCGAAAAACGAAGGGGCGTAGAGCTGGTGGGAGATCAGCGTACAAATGGTCACCGCAATAATTGAAACAAGCGCCGCTTCGTAAGAGCGCGTGAACTCAAAGATGATGAGCACCGTGGAGATCGGGGCTCCAAACACTGCAGCAGCTACAGCAGCCATGCCGGCAATACTGAGACCCGCACCACTCGCAATCCCCAAGGTCGTGGCCACTTTACCCAACAAGCACCCCACGCCTGCGCCCACAAACAACGAGGGGAGATAGATACCGCCGTGCAGACCCGCACCCACACAAGCCACGGTCAGCACAAGTTTTGCGGCTATCAGGATCAGCACCGCCGCCGCCGGCAGGCTGTCGCTCAAAAAGTCCTGAACCACATCAATCCCCAGGCCAAGTGCGCCGGGGACCCAAAGCCCTACGCATGCGCATAAGAGAGCAGCAAGGATTAACGGCCATGCAGGCAGGTTGGGCAACTGATCCACTTTATCTGTCAGTTTTCCGAGCAAGGCCATAAACAGCACCGCGGTTATCGCAAACACGGGCGCACTCACGATGAGCAATGGAATGAATTCCATCGTGAGGCTATGGACCAATCCATCGAAATAGGGTCTGCCGCCAACCTGAAATTGATCCGAGAGCATCGCGGCCGTAATGGCACAGATCGATATCGGTGCAATGGCTGGTACGGAAAAGCGGCGCAGAACCACTTCATGACTGAAGACGATGGCGGCGAGGGGAACTCCGAAACCCGCAGCGATGGCACCCGCCACGCCGCAACCAATCCACGTCTCTCCGGGGATTCGAGTTTTGATGGCTTTTGCAACGGCAGCCCCTACCGTTCCGCCGAAGTGCACCAGCGGACCGTACTGTCCAACGGAAGCCCCTCCACCGACTGCTATCAACGCGGCCAAGGTAGAACCGAGGCCGCCTTTGATATCTAACGGCTTTTCTGATTGCACAGCCGCGATGGTCTCGCGGGGTGAGTGAAAACGCTTGATCCCAAGCGCCCGCCTCAAGATCAGGATGAGTCCCGCGGATCCGAGCAGAAAAAATGCCGGCACCAGGCGCGGCAACTCCCCATCGATAAACGTCTCCGCAGTTTTGGAAAACGTATTGATGGAAGCGGCGGCCCAGAGAAACGAACCCGCCGCAAAAGCCATCACCGAACCGATCGTTACACCGACGACCACGTAAAGGATCGAATCGACAAAGATGTTGCTCGGCTTTACCGCCATAGTCCTCTAGCGTACCCTAAGTTACCAGGCGCTGTATTGCAGGTACTTGCCGCTCAAACTCAAGTGGACACGATCTCCTTTTTCGCTTTTCTCACGGGAAACGGTCATATTGAAATCGACGGCTGACATGATCCCATCACCGAACTCCTCGTGGATAAGTTCCTTGATCGTTTCCCCATAGACTCCGACCATCTCGTATAGCCGGTAAATTGCGGGGTCGGTCGGCACCGTTTGCTCCCACTGCTTATTGGGGTACTGCTGCAGTGCTGTTGATACAGTGCCCGGCAAACCCAGGCAGGAGGCAACCGCGTCCGCATCCGATTTTTCAAGATGGTTCATGCCAAGACAGGCTGACACCACGAACTCCGTCGACATCGATGTCGTTTCGGCAATTTCCCGCCAGGACAGACCCTTCTCGAGTTTTGCCGTTCTAATGTGATCCTTCATCTCTTCTTTCTTCATTTTTTAGTCCTTTGAGCACTGTCGATAAGTCCGGGTGACTTACGACGATTTTTTTGGATAGACAACTACCCGGAAAATAAAATTAATTTCTGGCCAGAACCCGCGAACTCAGCGCAGATCGCCAACGATATTCAGGTTGCACTCCAGATCTTCGGCAAATTCCTGTCGACATCGGTTCGCAATGAGTTGTGCGAACTCGGCGAGTCTTGACCCATCGGAAGACTCGTTCGAAAAAATGATGTTAGGAAAAGATCGGTCGAGACAAAGACCTGTCCCCGGCAAGCGGATCTCTCCCAAGCGGCTTAATATCTGCGCCGCTTGCTCCTTCGGGCTTTTTCGCCCTGCCTCATCAGCATTTTCGTTTTTTTGGGAAAAGACGTGGCCGGTGCAGAGCGGCGCCGCAGGAAACATTTCTTCATGCTGGTGCTTCACATCAGCCCATGCCGCGTTGAGTTTTTCGGGAACTTGCTGAGGCAGATCGAGCACAGCTTGAACGATTACCGCGTTTCTAAGCGCAGCGGCGCGTCGGTCGGGACGCTCAAAGACATCTCGCTTGAGGGTCTGGATGCGTCCATCCCGCAACACGACTGTCGCGCGCAGAATTCGTTCACAAAGACGCCTCCCAGAAAAACTTGCATTGGATGCAATCGCGCCGCCGATGGTTCCGGGGACTGCTCCCAGAAATGTAAGATCTAGGCCAAGCTTCATGGCTTTTCTTACCACATCGCCTGTCAAGGCGCCGGCGCCGACACGAACGGTGCGCTCCGACAGCGCCTCAAAGCCCCCAAACCGGGCCCCAAGATAAACCAGCACGCCATCGAAGCGATCGCGGCTGAAGCACGTATTTGATCCACTTCCAAGAACCTCGACCGGAGTCCTCTCAGGCAGGTCACGAAGATAATCCCCCAGGTCTGCCATATGTGCTGGCTGAAAGAATACCTTCGCTGATCCGCCGGAATGAAACCAGGTCAGATCAGTGAGATTCTTGTTTTCAATGAGCGTGCGTTGCATAGACATCTCAACTGAGAACGACTTTTATCGAGGCGTTGCGGATCGGGGATCCGATTTTCTTACCCCATCGATAATCAAATCGTATTGGGAGTTCAGGTCTTGGCAATCTCTCGCGATACTCTCCGTGATACTCTATTTTCTGCTTATCACATTGAACCCCGAGGGAGCCATCATCATGAAACCGACGGATCTCAAGCCGCCATTTGATCTTGCGATAGCGACCCAAAAAGTAAGGATGGCAGAGAACGCCTGGAATACGCGAGATCCTGAGAAAGTCAGCCTGGCCTACACAGAAAACAGTGTCTGGCGGAATCGGTCCGAGCATTTTCAGGGTCGAGCAGCCATCGTTGAATTTCTCACCCGCAAGTGGCAACGGGAACTGGATTACCGGTTAATCAAGGAACTTTGGGCTTTTTCCGATAACCGGATCGGGGTCCGTTTTCAGTATGAGTGGCATGATGAAAATGGACAGTGGAATCGATCGTACGGAAATGAACTCTGGGAATTCTCTGACGAGGGCCTGATGCGAAGACGCGAGGCCAGTATCAATGACATCAGCATCAGCGAGAATGATCGGCGGTTTCTGTGGACAGCTCCCGGACATCGCCCTGACGATCATCCGGGGCTGATACCGTCTCCTGAATAGGGGTCTGCCCGAGCGACCTCACTCAACGTGCGTCAGTTTTTTGATGCGCCTTCCGGATTCATTCCCTTGACGAGTCTGGCGAGCAAATAGATAGCATCCTGAACATCAGGATCCTTGGCCATTCTCAGCAGTCCACCGTATCCGCCCGTCTTTGGATTCTTCGCGTTTACAGCGTCCATCATCGAACCCGAACGAAGCGCGTCCGCAAGACACTCGAGACTGTCCTGCGCCGCCGGTTGATTCAAAGCCTGGAGCAGGGACATCAGGCCCTGATTACGCGTTAAGCGATCCATCAGGATCATGCCTTCGCCCATCGCGCTGGCAAGACGAGTGACAATGTCATCGGTCATCGCGTCTTGTGCGGCAGAGATCGCCGCGGCGAGTTCGATCAGTTTTGCAAGGTCCTGGGGTTGACCCTCAGAGACCGGTGTTTCTGGACTAGTCATGTTGATTTTCAGATTTAGAGTGCGTTCAGAACGTCCCGGCCGCGATCAGAGCAGGCCGCGCGCAGATGACCAATACCACTGGTTATAGGACATTTTCAGCATGTGCATGGACTTGGTCGGAGCCTTGATCTCTGGAGGATCAATGTAATTGAAGCAGGCATTCGTTGCACGATCCTGATCCGCCTCAATAAAGCAATAAACCTTGCCATCATATTCGCGGGTTGCGGACCCTGTCCGAAAGATCGACGCGATATTCTCGCCGACCACTTCGCTCTGAAAGTGGGCCGTAGAACCCGTCTTGCTGATCGGCAAATTGCTGGTATCACCCACTACGTAGACGTTGTCGTGTCCTTCCATCTGCAACGAATAGCGGTCGGTCGGAATCCACCCGCCCTCTCCAAGATTGTTCTCCTCGATCACTTTCATGCCCCGATGCGGAGGAACGGCAACGAGAAGATCAAACTCTTTTTCTGTGCCCTCTTCACTGTGCACAATTCGATTCTCAACGTCCACCTCCTTCATGTTAAAGAAGGTTTCATAGTCGACTTCCATTCTTTCAAATTCGGGAACCGCCCAGGTGGCAATGTTCTCAATATTATGGATACGGGCGATCGGATAGGTGTATTTCAACTCCACCTTGTCTCTGATTCCTCGCTTTTCAAAAAATTCGTGCAGCATGAATGTGATCTCGATCGGGGCAATCGGACACTTATGCGGAACCCCCACCACAACCGCCACCTTACCGCCTTCAAAATCGCGCAGGCGTTTGAACATTCGGGTTGCGCCTTCGCGCGTATAAGGCGTTTCTGACGCCTCGGCAAGGCCCGGCACCTCATCGTAGACCGCCTCACACCCCGTGGCGATCACCAACATGTCGTAGTCATGGACCACGCCGCCTTTCGTCCTGACTTTATTCTGGGCCAGTTCAAATTCCTCAACCGGATCTACAAAAAACCGGATGCCCGGTTCCAGCAAACTGGCCTGATCGCGAACGATGTCGTTCATTGCCATCTTGCCGAATGCGACATAAAGCAGCCCGGGTTGATACCAGTGCTGATCGGTCGCCGAAAGCATGGTGATTTCGACCTTTCCGTCTCTTACCTCTCGAGCAAGCCGCCTCGCCACGTTATTGGCCACGATCGTGCCGCCCATGCCCCCACCAACAAATAAGATCTTCATTAACCTGACTCCACAATCAAAACGCTAAAAAGCGCTCAGGCGCCTCTTGCGCCTTACTTGAGTTTTTTGACAACGATATGCCACACGTCATCAATCTTTTCATTGCTGACCAGTTCATGCCCTACCTTGGCGATCCATTGCGGTACGTCGTTGGCAGAACCGTCATCAGTAGACAGCAGTTCCATCTCATCGCCAACCTCTGCCCGCTTCATAAAGGAGATCAACTCCATCAACGGGCCTGGGCAAAACGTGTTTCTTGCATCAACAACTTTCATTTCGGACATCAACAATCTCCTGTTTTGTAGAGCGCGGTCTCAACAAGGTTAAAAGGACAGCAGCCTGCCATCCTCGGCGTCAGACAGAAAAGCGGTGAGTCCGGTTGCTGGGCCAAACTCAAGCGTCAGATCATCCGGGGTGATCTTCATCAGGTCCAAGGCCATGGAACAGGCCAGCAGCTTGGCGTCACCCAGATCAGCGGCTTGCTCAAACAGCTTTCTGAAAGCAGGCACTCCTTCTGTCTCGATCAGACGACCAAACTCACCCTCTTCAGGCGCCGCGAGCTCGGCATTGTCCTTGGTGAAATACTGGAGTGCGTTCATGGAAAAGAAAACGGTGACGTCATCCCCGCTCGCTGCCGCAACCGATGCAACCATGGAAGCCATTTGAAGTTTCTCGAGCGTACCCGAAACACAGACTATCGAAAGCTTGTTGGACATTACGTTACCTAATTATTTAAAACAGAGCATACGTTGGGCCAGTGAAATTCACGTACTTCCCGCTGTCTTAAGCCCACCACGGACGGAGTGCTTGCAGAACACAGTCTACGAGACCCGAGGCGATTCGGGCGTGCGATTGCGAGACGAAAAACCGATAAGCGGTATAGGAAAAATCAATCGCAATTCGGGGCTGCACACGTTTCCCTAATACCGAATGGGTCGTCTCCCGGACTTTGTTACCACAAGAGAAGCACGAGCTAAGGGGTCTAAGGCCGCGCAGAAATGGATTTTGGTCTCTAGGCGTCTTTCGGTAAAAACCGATGCAATCCTAAGCCAGTGCAGCCACCGATGACCAGCCACATGATGAGCGAGCTGATCCCCGTAGCGACAAGAAACGCACCAGACAGCTCAGACAGCTGCGTCGCCACTTCAGCGGTATGGCCCGCATACAGATCATCGGCTTGAGGCGCTCCGACAATATGCGGCACCACAAGTAACACAGCTGCGCCTACCCAGCGCCAGTTTGTCTTTAGTGTGTGAGCGAGGAAAAGCCCTATCCCCGTGCACAAGACTGTTGAGGTCCACCAAAACTGGCGAGATTCAAGCGCTGCCCCGGCGACTCCGGGCAACTGGGGAAGGATCCCGAGAGAGGGTGCTGCAAAAAACGCGATAAATCCGCCCAGCCCCCAAACAAGGCCTGAGGCGAAACTCATCCTGGCCTTGCCAAACTTTATTGAGGCCGCGGCCCCAAAAGCCACCAAAAGCAGAGCATAGCCTATTGCAGTGAGCACATTGGACAGCATCGTAAAGAGTATCCTCTCAAGTCCGTCCTCAGGACCCCACTCTTCATGATCATGATCGTGATCGTGGCTGTGTCCCGAATGATCTGATTCCTCAGACCCTGCTACTTCGACTTTCTGGCTCTCAAGCTGCTCTGCTGCCGTGATGATCGGTATGACCTGCCAGCGCTGAACCAGGCTGAGGGCAAGGCCCCCAGCCAGACCAGCGAGCAGCGCAATAACAACAATTCGGCGAAACAACATTAACGGGATCGCCGCCTACTTTTGATTTAGCCTTAGTACTAGCAGCTTTAGTGGCAAGGAAAGCCCTGAGAATGGCGCATATCATGTGCCGCGTTGTGTACGGCGGAAGACTGCGCGAAAGCCGCGGCGAACAGAATCGTTGCACCCAGCGCGAACGCCGCGATCAGCTGCAGCCCCTTGCTGGCCAGAATAGGTGTGGACTGGATTTGTTCTTGAATTGCTTGGTTTGACATAACTTTTCTCTCCTAAGTTGCAAATTTATCTGTGAGTGTCCCCGGGTCGAACGACCCGGGTATCTCATTTTCTAAGGGATTTAGATCTCCAGAATCTCTTCGCGCTCGAAAGGATTGCCTCCCTGGGGCACGCTTGGATCATTTTTCCATGACGGATTGGCCATGAGTGCGTTCTTGACATACTCATACTGTACGAGATCATTGATCACGAACTCCGGATCCAGGGTATCCAGGAAGGTCCTGTCGCCGGTCACCAATGTCTCATTCTTCAGTTCATTGACCACCAGTCGGGTGGCCGACGGATAAGGCCATGCTTGGAAGTCGATGCGATTCTGACCCCACTCGGTATGACGGATCGCAGCAGGATTGTTGTAATACGCCGGATCGTAGAACATCATGGCACGCTCAACCACTTTGCTCGGGAAGGGGTAGTACTTCTTACCTTCACGCGACAGCAGCTGGGCAACCTCTTTTCGGTTGGATCCGGTGTAAAGCTGTGCCTTGACTACGGCATTGTGTACACCCTGTGCCCACGCGGCCCGTTCCGGATCCATTGCGTCGTCTTCATGCATCACCACAACACAGCAGGGATGCCCCTTCCACACGTCACCGGTAAATCGGAGCACTTTGCCGCCGGCTTTGATCTCACCGAGCGCATTGAAAGGCTCAGCAACACAGTAGCCATCGATCTTCTTAGCGGCCAGTGCAGGCGGCATATCAGGCGGCGCGAGCACTTGGAAGTTACATTCATTAGGCGCCAGAGCCGCGTCCTGCGCTCGGATCACCGGGGTGATTCCTGCCTCCTTCATGATCTTCTGGGAGACAATGTTATGGATTGAATACCAATACGGAACCGCAAACTGCTTTCCGCCGAAGTCTGCGGGCGTTTTGATCTCCGGGTTCACCACGATTGCCGAACCATTGCTGTGGTCCCAGGCCGTGATCTTCACGGGGAATTTATTGTTGTACCGCATCCAGACTGGAATCGGGATGAGCATGTGCGTCAGATTGAACTTGTGGGCGGCGAATGCCTCCACCAGTGGTGACCAACCCCGAATCAGTGTCGGGCGTTTGGATTCAATTCCCTCTTCCTTGAAGAAGCCAAGCTCATGCGCGACCAACAGGGCTGCCGCATCAGTAATTGGGATGTAGCAGATGTTGACAACGGGATCGAATGCTTTTTTACCGAAAGCCGGCATGCTGCCCAGCCCAAGGCCGGCACCGGCCAGGGCTGCGCCCGTCTGCAGCACCGACCGTCGGCTTATCCCTGTCCCGAGAAACCCACCAAACAGAGGGTCCGAATTAATCTTGAGAAACGGATCGTCAATCTGATCTCCGAAACTTTTGGCGTTCAGCGGCAGGCCGTTCTCATCGACTGGGCCCCCGTCTATGAACTGAGCTTCTTCCTCATCGAGAATATCATCTGCGATTGCCTGCGACTTTGTTTTCGCGGCCAGCAGTTTTTCTTCCTGCGTTAACTGTTTTTTCATGTCTTCGCTTTCCTCCTCCATTTTGTCTGCAGAGCTTTAACCCTTTAAATGTCTGTACAAATCTCCTTAACTCCTTACAAATGTTTACTGATACTTGTTGCTGGCAATCTTGCCTGCTGGCCCCCAGGGCTCAAAGAACTGTGCTCTCACTACGCCGCGTTGAGCCTCTCGGTAACGGTCTTCAGGTGTTTCTCAAGGTCTTCTTCAGTAATGATGCCCCGAAGGATCATTGAGTGCGCGAGAGCCAACACCTGCCGCTCTGGATGGGGGATGTGCTTATAAAGCTCATCCACCAACTCGTCCTCTTCATCCCGTCGTTCGAGAGATGGCAAAACGCACGATCCCTCGTTAAGCACCTCACAGGTGCTTTCCAGAAAAACGCGCCAGGGCGGATCCGGGTTTTCGACCCCGTACTGCTCACAGAGGTCGCTCCAGACCCTGCCTTCTTTGCCGATCTTTTCCAGTAAAGGGATGGACTTGGTCACAAGGGGTTCCTAATGGCCGTAAGGATGGATTGCGGGGATCACCGGTCTCTTGTCATCCGCCTTACGATCCGCGCGGGGCATCGCCACGCCAATCAGACAGTCGCGGGTAACAATTTCGGCAAGCTGATCCTCGGTCCAGCCGTCGGTGCCTTCTGGCCGCACCGGCATAACCACGTAACGGGTCTTCTGATTCGAATCAGCCACGCGAATCTCAACGTCTTCAGGCAACTGCAGGCCGAATTCAGACAACACCTGCCGCGGCCAGCGCACCATCCGGCGTCGATAGTTGGGCGTACGGTACCACTCGGGAGATTGACCCAGAATCGGCCTCGGATAGCAGGAACACAGCGTGCAGACCACGACATGCTTCAACTTGGGCGTATCAACCAAAATCCGTGGGTTGCAGTAGTCACTGGGGGTGCCAAAGTTCGAGGGCATGCTGGTAATCCAGTTGATACCTACCTCCAAACTCGCTTTGACGGGGTCATCAATACACAACTGCTTGTAATCTTCATCTAGCCAGGCTTTGGCGACGAGTCTTGCAGCAGGGGTAGGACCCAATGTGTGCATATATTCCGTCCACTCGTTGTGATCGGCTTGTGTAAACAGTCCTTTCTCAATGCATAACTCGCGGACTGCGACTTCCAGCGCCTCAAAGTCGCTGACCTCATCCACCATGGGCGCGGCTTTGTGATCATGATCATGTGAATTTGACATGCCGTTTTCCTCTTTTCATGTCGTGAGTGTGAAATACCTTCGGATTGACTCAGAGCGCCTCGAGCCAACGCTCGGAGAGTTCTGTTTCAAGCGTATCGGCCTCGAACTTCTTGGGATAATCTGGCCACAGGTCAGTCTGCTTGAAGAGCAGGCTGTAGAACCATTCTGGGCTGTCGGTGTTATCCCACGCTTCGTCTTCTGCCGGCGGGCTTTCGTATACGAGTTTTACAACTGTCGCTTCCGCCTCACGAAGATACATCTGCGAGCGGGTATAGAAGATATCGGGCAGATTGCGGATCCGAACCCGGTCCCCCACCTTAAATTTCGCGGGAGGTGCCTCACCTTTGAAGCACTGCGGATCCCCAACGTTCGTTGCTTTTTCTACATGGTGGCTGCTGCTCATAAGTCATGACCCTTTGCATCGTAAAGAAGACCGTCCTGTTTGTGGGCGCGCTGTTTGACCTCTTCGATCTTGTCGATCAGTTCGGTCAGTTTGACGTGCTGCTTATCCACGAGGATCAGCGCGATCGTCATCAACCAGCGGCCGTAGTAAGGCAAGCCAAGATAGATTGTCTGTCCGACGTCGACATTCTGGCGGCGGCGGCGCTCCTCAGCATTCCAAACCCCTCGCCAGGCAAGCACCTCGCAAGTCACAAAGGTGTTGTGTTCCCAGATCTCTTCCTCTTTCTCTTCCCAGGTAATCGGAACGTCTGCCTCACCTCCGACATCGTGGGACGCGCGGGTGTAAGCGCGGAAATGGGCGTTATCGATCAAATCGCCGGTGGGGGCGTGCTGCGGCTGATGTAGCGCCGGCTGCAACTGGCCGACGATATTGAGGTGCCGCATGATTTTTTCGCGGTTAGACATTAGTTGTACGCCTCTTAATTAATGAGTCGAAACAACATACTCTTGGCGTAAAGAATTCTCCAAGACTATCTCGTTATCCATCAGATAAGAAAAATCAATTGGCTTATCCAGCAAGATAATTTGGCCCTTAAAGTATTGATTTGTGGAAGAAAAAGGCTGGTATGAGACAAAACCTTTTTGGAAGAGATGGATTAGCCCGGTATCGACTGACAGGGCCGAAATGGCAGAACTATTACTATTGCCTGGTCATCTTCTTTTTTCTTCTACTGAGCTCCTTGATCAGCAGGGTCTGCGCGTAGGGTTTCATTGATTTCCACTTGCGGCACTCCTCTCGGGTCCGCCCACAGCCGAGGCACCAGCCTTTGGGGCCACGAAAATCGCAGATATTGATGCAGGGGCTTTTTTGGGATCCCACGAATTCGCCCGGTTGAAGGTTTTAATTTAGTGAGACAACCCTTAGCGCTCAATCGTGGATTCGGGCAAGAGTCTCGTCTATTCCGCTTTCAAGCTGACGGAGCCGATTGAACTCTTCGAAGAGGCGCTGCTCGAGATTCTTGGTATTCAGCGGCAAATCACGCTGGCAAACACGATAGCCGTCTCCCTGTACCCGGTAACCTTTCCAGCCCCGAATCTCTTGACCGTGGGACTCAAGAAACCGGCTGATGAAGGTCTGCTGCTCTGGGCACTCTTCCTCAGCGTGAAAACAGATTGGGAAGCTCTTCTTTTTGATCTGTGGTGCTTCTATGTAAGTTTCGAAATGGACTCCGCCCTGGTTATCGTTAAACCAGTTGCGTTTGTAAAGCTGGAGATAAACCCCCCGGTTATAGATTTCCCAACTTTCGTCGAACCAAGCCGAAGCTCGGAGGTTCTTCTCGAAGTTCTTGAAAATGTGTTTGAGATCTTTCATCTAAAGCTCGTCTGTAAAAAATAAACACCGTAAAAAAATAATCGCGGCGAAATCATACCAACATGTACCGGCGTGGAGTCTGATCAAATTTTCACAACTTGAGGCGTAGCCTCGTTGGCAATCAACCCTCGACGGCCAGCAGAGCGCGTTCATCAAATGGAATTCAGGCATCACCCAGCGCAACGCCAAATTAACAAAGCGGCTTTAGTGGGGCTTGTCCGCGAGCTCCTGCAGGGCGAGCGCTGCATACATTGCCACCCCCGCAGGAAACGCTGCCTCATTCAGGCGCATCCTTGATGAGTGGCAGGGCTGGAGCTCCCCATCAGTCGGTGCTGCACCCAGGAAAACAAACGCCCCCGGAAAGCACTCGAGCAGATAGGAGAAATCCTCAGCCCCCATCCAGGGTGTGGCCATCTCCATATACTGATCCTCGCCGAGCACGGCTTTAGTCGCCCGGGCTACGGCCTGCGCACCGCTCTGGTGGTTCACCGTCGGCGGGTAACCTTTCTCGATATCGAAACTGACTTCAAGTCCATGCGCCGCGGGAATCTCACGAACCAGTTTCTCTACGGCCTCTGCGAGACGAGCGCGCGCCTCGACGGACAACGACCGCAGCGTGATCTCCATCTCGGCGAATTCGGGAATCACGTTGCTGGTGGTGCCCGACTGAATGCGACCAACGGTGGCCACGACCGGATCGAAGACATCAAAGCGCCGGGTGACCATGGTCTGAATTGCCTGCACTACTTCACAGGCGACCGGCGTTGGATCAAGCGCGCTGTGGGGCATCGAGCCATGACCTCCTTTGCCGATGAGACGGGCAAACACGGTGTCAACCGCTGCCAGGATCGGCCCCGTACGACAGGCGATCTTTCCGGCCGGCAGTTCCGGTTCAACATGCAGGGCAAAAATCGCCTGCGGCGCCCCGTCTGCGTCGAGCAGGCCTTCATCCAGCATGGGCTTGGCCCCGCCCGGACCCTCTTCGCCCGGCTGAAACATAAAGCGCACACTGCCGTTGATCCGCTCGCGATGCTGGTGCAGCAGATGCGCGGCGCTTGCCAGCATGGCGGTATGGGCATCATGTCCGCAGGCATGCATGCAGCCCTCGTCAGCTGATGCAAACGGCAGGCCGGTTTCTTCTGGCATCGGCAAGGCATCCATATCTCCGCGCAGCAGAACTGCCGGACCGGGCTTCGCACCATGCAGTGTTGCCACGATACCGCTGGTATCTTTCGACAGCCGGATATCGAGATCCAGACCCTGCAGGGAATCCAGGACGGCTTTCTGTGTCCTCGGCAGGTGCAGGCCGAGTTCCGGATGCTGGTGAATCTCACGCCGAAGGGCCACGGTACGGTCCTGCAGCGACTGCGCCTGCGCTAACAATTCTGTCGTCATACTTCCTTTGGCCCCTTTAAGCCTCGCTATCCCCGGATGACATCAATGGATGCATTTTGCATCAAGGCGAGAACCAAAGGGCAGAAAAATCCACCTGATTCAGACAAAACGCAAGGGCTTTGGCCAAAACGAGCGATAGAAGCTGCTCAATCGAAAAACTCCGGCCACAGACCGTCATCCGGGTGCATGTCGACATATTCGATATCAAACTCAGCGATGCCCTGCTGGTGCAGTTTCTCAACCGGCACACCGATCTCAATCAATTCCGTAATCATGGCAAATACCTTCTGCCCTTCCTCGGTCGCCTGATGTTGTATCAATTCCATTTTTTGATCTCCCTCGCGTGTTTACCGTGTCTGGTGAGCGACATCATGCGAAAACCGGGCGCACATCTCAGTGACAGCCATCACACGAATAGGAGCAAAAGCCCCCCGATCGGAGCATCGGGGCTGGCAGCCTAAAGCAGGGAATCCAGAAACTTTGCGATCTGTTTCGCGAACCTTTTGTCACTCCAGTAGGCGAAATGAGAGGCAGGGGTCCATCCGGTTACGGGACCGCCAACATGAATACGCTCATCACTGTCGACTACGTCAGCATAGGCGCCGTTGATCGGCCTCAAGGGCCAGGCGAGCACATCATCAGGATCAAAAAAGTTCAACCAGCGTGCGTTTGGCTTGAGACGCGCCGGCAGGCGCGGTGGAGGAAACCGGATCGGCACCACTTCCGTACAAGCAAACGTAAAAAGGGGGATGTTGCAGCCGAAAGTGATGAAGCCGCTCAGCCAATTCATCCGCTCAAACGAAGACAGGCGCTTGTCCGGGTGCTGCTGGCGGTCCCAGATGTAGTTCGAGAGGATGTGTCCGCCGAAAGAATGGGCCAGTGCCACCAACGGCACCGGGCGGTCCTGCAGCGGGCCGTGATACAAAGTTCCGAGCGCGTCCTTGACCCGTTCATGAATACGCCGGTAGGTGAGTGTTTCCTCGCCGCCTCGGCTTCGACCTGATGGCAACTGCCGATAACTCGCCGCATCACCGAGCGCATTAAGCAACAAGGTACGCAGGCCGTGTGCATTAAGGTCCGCCTCTGCGTAGGCGGCCTGCAGATAGGCGTCCTGGGCGGGCCTCAGGATGTCATCCCAGTAAACAGACTGCCATGCCACTGCCTCGGGGTCACGACCAGACTTCTGCAACTGCCTTGAGACACCTGTGATCAGATCATTCGCAAAGTCCGGCTCCTGACGGCCGATGCCGTGAATCACCAGGCAAGCGAGTTCTTTTTTCATCTTTAACTGTGTGTATGTGATCGTTTATGTGTTCTGACTAAGGCATCGGCAACAACGATAAGATCCCAAGCGTCAAACTTTTGGCGTTTTGAAGCGGTATCAGGTCGATCCCGCTAAAATTAGCGCTTTGAATAATCTCGCCCAGTCGGACTTGAATCACAACCTCTATTCGCTGCTGCGCAGCCGTTTTCCCGATGACCCCAAAGCGCCCTGGCTGGTGACACCAGCAGGAGAGACCTGCTGCTACGGTGACATCGACGATACCACGGCCCGTTACGCCGGAGCACTGCAGGCGCTCGGCCTAAGTCCCGGAGACCGCCTGCTTGCCCAGATCGACAAGTCTCCCGAAGCGCTGTTGCTGTATCTCGCCACACTGCGCCTGGGTGCGATCTTTGTGCCCCTCAACACCGCTTACACCGCTTCGGAGCTCGCCTATTTTCTGCAAGACGCGACGCCCAGACTTTTTATCGCAAGGCCTGACTGCGCAAAGGGTCTTAAGGAAAGTGCTGACGCGATTGGCGCGTTGCTGCTGACCCTTGGACACGACGGCGAAGGAACACTGATGGACGCGGTGAAGGCCGCCGAACCGCAAAGCGGGATTGCCGAGCGCGGCCCGGACGACATCGCGTCGATCATCTATACCTCTGGCACGACCGGGCGCTCCAAGGGCGCCATGCTGAGCCATGACAATCTCGCCAGCAATGCCCTCACGCTTGTTGATCTTTGGGGCTTCGTCGAAAACGACGTGCTGCTCCACGCCCTGCCGATCTACCACGTGCATGGCCTGTTCGTGGCGGTCCATTGCGCAATGCTGCGCGGTATTCCGATGCACTTCCTGCCGCGCTTCGATGCACAGGAGATCATCCGACACCTGCCATCGGTCACAGTCATGATGGGGGTCCCTACCTTTTATACAAGGCTGATGGATAACGCGGACTTCACCCGGGAACTCTGTGCGTCTATCCGGCTTTTCATCAGCGGCTCGGCGCCGTTGCTGGCGCAGACGTTTGAAGCGTTCTTTTCGCATACCGGTCACCGGATCCTGGAACGGTACGGCATGTCTGAGGCGAACATGGTCGCCTCGAACCCTCTGGACGGTGAAAGGATCGCCGGCACCGTAGGTTATGCGCTCCCCGGCGTCACACTCAGGGTCTGCGATGCCGAACACACTCCGGTGGCGGCCGGACAGACCGGGGTGCTGCAGATGCGCGGCCCGAATGTCTTCAAGGGCTACTGGCAGATGCCTGAAAAAACGGCCAGCGAATTCACCGAGGACGGGTTCTTTGTCTCGGGAGATATGGCAACGATGGATGACGACGGGCGGGTGCGCATCGTGGGGCGCGAAAAGGATCTTGTCATCAGCGGCGGGCTGAACGTATACCCCAAGGAAATCGAAGACGCCATTGATGTCATTGAGGGTGTCAACGAATCGGCAGTCATCGGCGTGCCCCACGCAGATCTCGGCGAAGGACTGGTCGCCGTGATCTGTCCGCTACCCGGGGCGGTCATTGACTCTGACAGCGTGATCACTCAGCTAAAAACCCAACTCGCGGGATTCAAGGTCCCCCGGCAGATCATTACCGTAGAGACGCTGCCGCGAAACGCGATGGGGAAGGTGCAGAAGAACGTGCTGCGCGAACGCTATACGCAGACTTTTTCGTCTTAACGCACTCGGCTAAAGCTCGCTGTACTTTTTTGCGTTGCCCCGGGCTTTATCGACCGGGTACTTGCGGCGGTTTTTTTCGAGCTTGGCCCACGCGGCCGCTTCGATATTCACGCCGAGGCGTGAAGCGAGACGCAGCGTATAAATGAGCACGTCCGCGATTTCTTCTGAGACCTCATCGAGCTGCTCTGGCGCGAGATCGGCACTCTGACGCTCCGTCAGCCACTGAAAGTGCTCAGCGAGTTCAGCGGCTTCCACCATCAGCGCCATTGACAGGTTCTTGGGAGCATGAAACTGCTCCCAGTCCCGTTCCCTGGCGAACTCGTCAACCGCATCGGTCAGCGCCTGGGTGAAATGATCAGTCATGGCGGCGCACGCTATCGGGCATGCCTAAGCATTGGCTCGAGCGCGAATCTCGCTCAGCGTCGTCGTGTGCGCAATCGCCTGGGCATCTGTCACGACCTCGATCAGCGTGCTGGAAGAAGCATCCAATGCCCGTCGCAGAGCCGGACCGAAGTCTGCTGTGCGCATTACCCGCTCTGCCGCAAAGCCATAGGCCTTGGCCAGCGTCAGAAAGTCCGGGTTCACCAGATCGGTGTTCTCGGTCCGGCCCGGGAAATGCATCTCCTGATGCATACGGATGGTGCCCAGCATCGCGTTATTGACGACGATCACAACGATCGACAAACCCTCCTGCGCGATTGTCGCCAGCTCCTGGCTCGTCATCTGGATATCGCCGTCCCCCGTCATGGCGATCACCTGGCGGTTCGGATGTTCCAGGGCTGCCGCTATCGCGGCCGGAATCCCGTAACCCATCGAACCGCTGGTGGAGGCGAGTTGCCGGCCGCCCTCTCGGAATCGAAAGAAACGGTGCAGCCAGCCCGTGTTGTTGCCCGCCCCATTGCAGATGATGGCATTGTCATCAACCATGTCACTGAGCTCACTCACCACGGATGCGAGGCTCACGTCACCCGGTGCCTTCCCCGGGGTGCTCCACTCAAGATAGCTTTCATGAAGCTGGATCGTCTCTTGCGCCCAGGGCAATTCGGCCGGCGGCGCGATCTCTCGGAGCGCGAGTGCAAACGCCGGCGCCTGTGCCGTGATCGCAAGCGTGGGGTAGTAGACACGCCCAAGTTCTTCCGCGCCCGGATAAATGTGCACCAGCTGTTGATCCGGCATCGGGACCTTGAGTCGGCTGTAACCCTGGGTGGTGATTTCCCCGAGGCGTATCCCCAACGCAATCACCAAATCCGACTGCATCAATGCCTCTGCCAAACGCGGATTGATGCCGATTCCCACGTCACCAATGTAGTGGGGATCGCTATGATTAAAAACATCCTGGTAGCGCCAGGAGGCTGCTACCGGCAGGTGCCAGCACGCCGCGAATTCGTGCAGCGCAGCACGGGCCGATGCATCCCAGTTGCGGCCCCCGGCGAGCAGCATTGGGCGCCTGGCCTGAGAAAGGAGTTCTGTAAATCGCGCCATATCCGACGCATCAGGCGACAGTTTGAGTTCCTGACGGGCGGGAAGGTCCTCAACCTCCGCACACTCCTGCAACATATCCTCGGGCAACACCACAGCGACCGGTCCCGGCCGCCCGTTGCACGCAGTGTGAAAAGCGCGGCTCATCACTTCGGGCAGGCGCGATGCTTCGTGGACCTGCTCGACATGCTTGGTGATCGGGCCGTAAAAGTGGCTGTAGTCGATTTCCTGAAAGGCCTCACGACAAAGCGTGTCGCGGCTGACCTGACCAATCAGCAGCACCACCGGTGTGGAATCCTGGGCCGCCACGTGGATCCCCGAAGCCGCATTGGTGGCACCGGGGCCCCTCGTTACAAAACACACGCCGGGCTGTCCGGTCAATTTCGCGCTGGCCTCAGCCATCATGGCGGCACCGCCTTCCTGCCGGCAGACCACGGTGCGGATACCGGGCGCATCCTGCAACGCATCAAGCGCTGCCAGATAGCTCTCACCAGGGACACAAAAGACATGCTTTACCTTCTGTGCAACCAACGCATCCACCAGGATACGGCCGCCGCTGCGGCCGTCAGACGGGTTGGGTGAAGGCATGTTCAGTCGTCGGCAGACTTCTTGGCAGGTTTGTCAGTGCGGCGCTTGGAGTCGCCCGCCTCTTCCTTGACGAGACCGGCCGACCGCAGGAAGTTCTGCTGGACATCCTGCCACGCTTCAAGATTGCGTTTGGCCATCTCGGACATCATGCCTACCGAGGTCTGGCCGAGAAATTCAGTCAGCCGATCCTGGTATACCTGCTGCTGATCAACGAAGAGCTCCAGACTGCGGTTTAAGTAATCGGTGAACATCTTCTGCGTACTGCCGCCGTAAAAACGGATCAGGTGCGTCAGGATTTCTGTCGTGAAAAGCGGCTGGCCGCCGCTCTCCTGTTCGTTGATGATCTGCAGTAGCACCGTGCGAGTCAGGTCATCGCCGCTGGCGACGTCAACGACCTCGAACTCTTCGCCCTCTATGATGAGCTGGCGAAGATCCGAAATCGTGATGTAGCGGCTGACTTCGGTATCGTAAAGCCGCCGGTTGGGGTACTTCTTGATGGTACGCATGGTGACGTCCGGCCCCTGCTATTGTGCGGTGCAATAATACCACCCCCGGACAGAAAGCCGCGCGCGACAGCCATCCGGATCAGTACATATGCTGGCCGCCGTTGATCGACAGCGTGGACCCCGTAATAAAGGTCGCGTCGTCCGCTACCAGGAACTGCACCGCCCGGGCGATATCGCTTGCGTAACCCAGCCTGCCGACCGGGATGGTGGCGATGATCTTTTCAAGCACCTTTTCTGGCACCGCGCGCACCATATCCGTATCCACATAACCCGGCGCAATGGCGTTGACCGTAACCCCTTTGGCCGCGCCTTCCAGAGCCAGTGCCTTGGTAAAGCCATGGATGCCGGACTTGGCAGCCGCATAGTTCACCTGACCGTACTGGCCTGCCTGGCCGTTGACGGACCCGATATTGACGATGCGGCCGAAACCCCGCTCGCGCATGCCGTCTATGACGTTACGGCACATGTTGTAGCAGGAAGAAAGGTTGGTCTGCAAAACCGCGTTCCACTGCTCAAAGTCCATCCGGTGCAAAGTGCCGTCTCGGGTGATGCCCGCGTTGTTGACCAGGATGCCGACCGGACCGAGATCGGTCTCGATTCGGGAGACACTGTCGGCGCACTGATCGAAATCGGCCACATCAAAACGGTACACGCTGATTCCGGTCTGTGTCTTGAAGGCTTCGGCGGCTTCATCATTGCCGGCGTAGGTCGCCGCGACCTTGTGGCCATCTTCACTCAGGGCCACAGATATGGCGGCACCGATGCCGCGGGTTCCACCGGTCACGATTGCTGTGTGTGACATCTTTTGAGTCCTCGTTCTTTAAACTTGAAACTTTAAATTGCTTGAGTTTCGTCAAAAATGGTTAACGGATTGCTGGAGTCGCGCTCTGCCCCTATCTGAATGCCAAGCGGCGTCAGTTTCGCTCGACACACATTGCGATACCCATGCCGCCGCCGATACACAGGGTGGCAAGACCCCGATGCACCTCACGACGCTGCATCTCATAAAGGAGTGTTGTCAGCACCCGAGCGCCTGACGCACCAATGGGATGGCCGAGCGCAATCGCGCCGCCGTTCACATTGACCAAGTCAGGGTTCCACGCCATCTCCTGGTTGACCGCACAGGCTTGCGCGGCAAAGGCTTCGTTGGCTTCCACAAGTTCAAGGTCGTCTATCGTCCAGCCCGCTTTTCTGAGCGCGGCAGTGCTGGCCGGGATCGGGCCCGTTCCCATGATGCTGGGGTCAACCCCGGCTGTGGCCCAGGAAACGATTCGGGCAAGCGGCGTGATCCCGCGCTCGGCGGCTGCAGCCGCGCTCATCAAAACGGTCGCTGCCGCCCCGTCATTGAGCCCCGACGCATTGCCGGCGGTCACACTGCCTTCTTTATCAAAGGCGGGTCGCAAACCAGAGAGGCTCTCCACCGTGGTGCCGTGACGCGGATGCTCATCGGTATCTACGATCGTATCGCCCTTGCGGCCCTTGATCGTGACCGGAACAATCTCATCACTAAAACGGCTGGCCTGTTGAGCCGCCTCGGCTTTTTGCTGAGACGAGGCCGCAAAGGCATCCTGCATCTCGCGGGAAATGCCAAATTGAGAGGCAACGTTCTCGGCAGTATTGCCCATGTGGTATCCGTTAAATACATCCAGCAGGCCGTCAACCAGCATGGTGTCGATCATCTCCAGTCCACCGAGCTTCTGGCCGTCGCGAAGATGGGCGCAGTGCGGTGCCTGACTCATGCTCTCCTGCCCGCCGGCCACCACGATGTCGGCGTCTTCGTTGCGGATAGACTGATAGCCTGCCGCTACGGCGCGAAGGCCTGAACCGCACAACTGGTTCAGCACGAGCGCCGTACTTTCCACAGGCACCCCGGCCCCGATCGCTGCCTGGCGCGCCGGGTTTTGCCCCGTGCCTGCAGTCAGGATCTGACCCATAACGACTTCATTAACTTCGTTGGCCGAAACGCCGGCACGCTCGAGTGCGGCGACGATCGCCGCCTTGCCAAGTTCACTCGCTGGCAATGTGGAGAGTCCACCGTTGAAGGCGCCGACGGGAGTTCTGGCGGCACTTGCAATCACTACATCCTTTTCAGATGTCATGGGAGGTCTACCTCGTCTTGTCGATTTCTAAAGGCCGGGCGCGAAGACCCGGAAAAGGCACTCGGATCGCGTTGGAGAATACCGGCTTGATCATTGTGTCACAGCGGCGGGTCTTGGCGATCCTGTTGGCTTGCCTTTATCTCTTCTATCTCTTCTCGCTCTTCTTGCGATTCAATCAAAACAGGGAAGACCCGCGGTGGCCGGTCTTCCCTGTCCAGAACGTCATCTTAATGTGACAGCGCCTGAAGACGCGTCATTCACTAAGCGGCTTTGCCGCGCGTCTTGGTGTCTTTTTCCATCACCGTGCCGAGATCGGCAGCTGACTGGGTGAAAAGCGCCTGCGCCTCGTCAACGTAAGCCCGGCTGAGCTCCATGATCTCACCGGAGTCTTTGGCCATCTTCTGCACCAGGCCCCGAACCACTTCGGGCTGCTTTTCAAAGTAGGACCGGGCGGACTGCGCGTCTTTGACTTCGAGCGCTTCGCGCGCGTTGTTCAAAAGGGCATCGGCGTAAACCTTGGCAGAACCCATCTGCAGTTCAATCATCTTCTCGATATTCTTGACCATCAGTTGGCCGGCGCTGTTGGCCGCGTTGACAGCGGTTTTTGCGGCAGTCTCATAGGTTTCGGTCATGTTGGCATTCATGGTTTTGTCCTCGTTTGAAACAGGGCTGTAATAATTTTGTTGCAGTGCACAATAACAGAACTATTGATGCAGTGCAACAATTTTTGGGAAAAGTGATTTTTATCAGATAAAACAGTAGTTTAAATATCTCCTAATTTCCTTTTTGTGAGATTTCTATTCTTTATAGAGGCCAGTATTTGGCGATTGCAAAGCAGCAATGGTTATTGATCTTGGGAGTGGAGCAACCGGGATATTGGGGTCTTCTGAACTAGAATCAGGCAATGAATAAAGAGGTTTCTGCCGACTGGGCCAGCGCCCTCCTCGGACTGCACCAGCTGTTAAGGGAGCAGCTCGATAAGGCCAGCCCCGGCGTGGCTCCCATGAACATGCCCCATGCCACCGACTGGCTGCAGAGCCTGGCCGGGATGAACCCAGCCAACAGTCTTGCGGGTTCGCCAGGATTTCACCTGCCGCCCGCCCCTTCTGACGAGGGTGCGACATGGGAATCGGCGGCAAGGCGCTATCGCGAGGCGGCGTTGGCCCTGCAGGGCGCATGGCTACAGATCAGTTCCGATGCCCTGGCTGATCTGCGTGAAGCGCTCGATGAAGATCACGCACCGCAGGACCTGCGGGGCATCTATGATCTTTGGGTCAATTGCGCAGAAGCAGTCTTTGCCCGACAAAGCCTCACCGAGGACTACGCAAATCTCGTGAGCGAACTCATTAATTCGCAGGTAGCGCTTCAGCTCACCGCGGGTATCGGCTCGGCCCCTGCGCCCGATGACCCGGCCCAACTCAAAGAAGCCCTCGCTGCCGCGGCTGCCAGGGAGGCAAGGCTGAGAGCGGATCTTGAGGCGCTCCGTCAGGCCGACAGCACTGCACCCTCCCCGGCAAAAAAACGGGCCAGTAAAAAACCCGGGGCCAGCGCCAACGCGAAAGCCGTAAAGAAAAAAGCAGGGTCGACCGGACCTTCCCAGAAAACCAAAAAAACGCAGCGGAAAAAACCAAGACAAAAGAAAGGTCCGACAAGTGAAAGCGCCTGAGTCATTCGGTCTGGAGCTTGCCGAGCTCACCCGGCAGCTGACCCAAAGCGCGAGCCAACTGGCCGGGATGGGTTTGCCAAAAATCGGTGCCACGCCCCATGAAACCGTGCTGGCGGGTGAGGGCTTTCGGTTGCTGCGATACGGTGAGGGTGAAGAACGGACCGATCAATGCGCGGTGCTTATTGTGTATGCGTTGGTAAACCGCCCCTGGGTGCTGGATCTGGAACCTGGCCGCTCCATGATCGAAGGCCTGCTCGCGTCACAGATGGATGTTTTTCTGGTGGAATGGGAGGACCCTTCCGAGCAGGACCAGCATCGGGGGTTTTCTGATTACGCATGCACGATGCTGGATGAATGCGTAGAGGCTGTCGGTTCGCTTCGCAACGAGAACGCGGTGAACCTGCTGGGCGTGTGTCAGGGCGGCACATTCAGTCTTTGCTACACGGCACTTCACAGCAAAAAAGTGCGCAATCTCATCACCATGGTGACGCCGGTGGATTTTCATACCGACGACAACACCCTGTCCCAGTGGGTCCGCAAGGTCGATCTGGATGCTCTGGTGGGCTGCTATGGCAATGTGCCGGGCACGCTCCTCAATGGGCTGTTCGTCTCCCTGCAGCCGTTTCGCCTTGGATCAAAAAAATATATCGATCTTGTTGATCTCGCCGACAACCCCCAAGGCCTTCGCACCTTTGCCCGGATGGAAAGATGGATAGCAGACAGCCCTGACCAGGCAGGACGGGCTTTTCGCGAATTTGTCGGAGACCTCTTCCAGCGCAATGCCCTGGTTCGCGGTGAATTGGTGCTTGATGGCCGGATCGTTGATCTCGGTGCCATCCGCTGCCCGGTGTTCAACGTGTATGCCCAAAACGATCACCTGGTGCCGGCATCAGCCTCGCGACCCCTTGCAGATCATGTGGCAAGTTCCGATTACAGCGAACTCGAATTTGAGGGGGGCCACATTGGGATTTATGTCAGCCGCAGCGCGCAGCAGAAAGTGCCGCCAGCTATTGCCGGCTGGCTGCAAGCGAGGTCCTGATCCGCGGTGATCTAAGGCTTGCGGGACACTTTGAGTCGCAGCGCCCTGATGTTCATGTCCGCAAGGACACGGTTGGCACTTTCCATCGTTGCCATGGATGGAAAGGGCCCTACCCGCACACGGAAAAAGTCGCCCTGACCCTGCACCGAGATGTGCTGAATGCTGGGCTCGAAACCGGTAATCGCAAGCCGTGCCTTCATGCGCTCCGCCTCGCGGCGGTTGTCGTAAGAAGCGGCCTGCAACATATAGAAACTTCCCTGCGGCGTGGCATCTTCCGGCGTCTGAGCAGACTCCGCCGCCGCCGTGGCTGCGCCAGCCGGATCGGGCAGATCAGTCTCCGGGATGACATGCTCAATCTCGGGGAGCACTGTGTAGAAGTCGAAACTCGCCCGGGCAGGCGTTTCCACACCCGCACTGACGGCCTCGGGGGCTGATTCCGGGTCTGGGGCATCCGATGATCGCAGCAGTTGGCTGATGCCTGCGCCCATGCGATCCGGATCCCCGCTCATTGCGCCCTGATACAACACAACAGCAACCACCCCGACTGCAATCCCCAGCACCATCAGTACGACATCGTAGGTAAGGCGAGAGCCTCCATCCGCTTTTCGGGTCCGGCTGTTTCGAGCCATTGCCTACATGCGCTCTGGTGCGGTAACACCCAGTAGATCAAGCGCGTTGGCAATGACCTGGCGTGTGGCGTCGATCAGAGACAGCCGGGCCAGGCGAAGATCCGCCTCAGCAGCAATAAATGGGTGGGCGTTGTAGTAGGTATGAAAGTCGTTTGCCAGATCGCGCAGATAGTACGCCACCTGGTGGGGCTCATAGGCTCGCGCTGCCGATTCCACTACCTCCGGATAACGCGACAACTTCTGCAACAGATCAGCCTCACGCGGTTCGGTGAGCAGACCATGATCTGCCGAAGCAAGATCTGCGTCGATGCCTTTTTCTGCCAGTTGTCGAAACACGCTGCAGATGCGCGCATGCGCATACTGTACGTAATACACAGGGTTGTCACTGGACTGCGACTTGGCAAGATCCAGGTCAAAGTCCATGTGCTGATCCGGCTTTCTCAGCGCATAGAAAAAACGCGCGGCGTCCCGGCCGACTTCCTCGCGCAACTCGCGCAGGGTGACAAACTCCCCGCTGCGTGTGGACATCGACACTTTGGCACCACCCCGGTACAGCACGGCGAATTGGACCAGCAGTACGCTGAGATCATCCGGATTCAGCCCCAGCGCCGACATCGATGCTTTGACACGCTTGATGTAGCCGTGGTGGTCGGCACCCCAGATATTGATGACGTGCGAGAACCCGCGCTGGATCTTGTCTCGGTGGTAGGCGATGTCGGTCGCAAAATAGGTGTGGTTGCCGTTGGCGCGAAGCACTACGCGGTCTTTTTCATCTCCAAACTCGGTACTGCGAAACCACCAGGCGCCTTCGCGTTCATAAAGAAACTCGGTCTCCTTGAGCGACTCAATGGCGCGGCTGACGGCTTCGCTGTCGATCAGGCTCTGCTCCGAGAACCAGGTCTGGTAGGACACACCAAACCGCTCAAGGTCTGAACGGATGTCCTCGACCAGCGTGTCGCGGGCGAGGCCATGGATACGCCCGAAACCCTCATCGCCGAGGATCGTTTTGGCCCGTGAGATCAGCGCATCCAGCAGGGGATCATCTTCTTCGGGCACGTCCGCGAAAAGCGGCTGCGCCTCGGTGCGATACCGATCGTCATCCTCTCGATGCAGGGTCGCAGCAATATCAAAGATATAGTCACCCTGATAGGCAGCCCGCGGGAAAAGAACCGTTTCGCCGCATAGTTCCAGATATCGCAGCCAGACACTGAGTGCGAGGATATCCATCTGCCGCCCGGCGTCATTGATGTAGTACTCGCTGATCGCGTCATAACCTGCGGCCCGCAGCACCCGGGCAAGCGCATCACCATAAGCAGCGCCGCGGCCGTGCCCGACATGCAGCGGCCCTGTCGGATTAGCCGAGACAAACTCGACCATGACCTTTTCGCCGGCGCCGACGACACTGGTGCCGTAAGCGGCGCCGCGTGAGCGGATCTCTCCCGGTAACGACTGATAACACCCCGGCGACAAAAAGAGATTAATGAATCCCGGTCCGGCCACCTCTGCACGCGACAAAAGATCGGAAGCCGGCAACGCGTTGCAGAGCTGCTCGGCGAGATCGCGCGGCTTCAGGCCCGCGCGTTTTGCAAGCACCATTGCCAGGTTGCTTGCGAAGTCACCATGTTCCGGGCCACGGGATCGTTCAACCTGGATATCCACCTCAAGCCCATCTGGCAATACGCCTTCCTCAACCAGTGATGTCAACGCATCACGAAGCAACTGACAGACCTCATTACGCATATGTAAAACCCAGCCGCCGAAATAGAGTCCAAGGCGCGGCGATACCCGCGGATAAACCCAGGATGTGATGAAGCGTGATTTTAACCAAAGCCTCACATCCGCCAAAGCCGGCTGTAGTACCCTTTGGGCTTGATTGCCATGACCGCTCTTCCTGATGGACCATCTGCAACGTAGCCGACTTAACCTGCTCACCAGTCACATGCTCGATCGCGGCGCGTTACTGCGGCTGGATCCGGCGATGATCGCTGAGCAGGCCGCTGATCAGCGCGCGCGCTTCATCGGTATTCATGGCATGCGTATCGCGGTCGACTCGAGGGATCCTGCGCGCCCGGCATGGCTGACCGCGGATGAAGCCAAAAACCGATTCGGCGATTGTGAGCCTCGGGTTTACCTGGGACAAGAAGACCAAACTCCCTACTTTGCCCTGCTCCTTGACCACCACCTGCCTGAACCGGGCGAGGGGTTTTCCGGTTTGCGTTCACTGGCCGGGAAGGTCAGCAACTCGGAGGCCACGTTACTGAGCTACGCCCAGGCGATGGCTGCCTGGCATCACCGCTACCGTTTCTGCGGACGCTGCGGCGGCGCCACACACCTTGATCAAGGCGGACATATTCGTCGGTGCTCTGAGGTCCAATGCGGAGCAACCCACTATCCGCGTACTGATCCCGCGATCATTGTGCTGGTGCAACGCGAAGACCACGCCCTTTTTGGGCGCAAACCCGAGTGGCCGCCGAATCGGTATTCGACTATTGCCGGTTTTGTTGAGCCAGGCGAAAGCGCGGAACAGGCCGTGGTGCGCGAAGTCGAGGAAGAAACCGGGATCGATGTGACTGCCGTGCGTTATCACTCGTCACAACCCTGGCCTTTTCCGGGCTCGCTGATGCTGGGCTACCACGCGCAGGCTGGCAGCGAACGCATCAGTCTGAATGACCAGGAACTTGAAGATGCGATATGGCTCAGCCGTGAGACACTTGCCTCGCGAATCGAGCAGGGTCTGTTTGTTCCTCCACCTTCGATTTCTATTTCTTACCGACTCATTGAAGACTGGTTCGATGACGAGGCGCCTTTTACCCTACACACGGTGTGCCAAAAGAACGTAATTGAATTTTTTTAAAGTGTTGCGCCCAGTCGCAACACGGCTACAATGCGCGTGGGGGACGAGGACTATTGAACCGAAGACCCCGGATTGTTTGTAGTCACCTTAGTGGAGGAGTTCATGTCGGAACGACATACCGGAACCGTTAAATGGTTCAACGAAAGAAAAGGCTTTGGTTTTATTGAGCAGGAAGGTGGGGACGATGTATTTGTCCATTACCGTGAAATCCGAGGAGAAGGGTTCAAGACTCTGAATGAAGGACAGCGTGTTGAATTCACTCTTACGACCCGTGACAAGGGTCCCGCCGCGGAAGACGTTTCACCCCTCGAGTAATCTCGCGTCGACGGGCCGCCCAAGGCAGCCCGAGACCATCACTTCTCGTTTTGCCCGTGAGTCCTAACCACTCACCGGTATGATGCTGAAGTTCGTCTGCATCAGCTTTCTGGCTCTGGGTGCGGGTTTGGGCCTGCTCGCGTCCGCCGGACTGGCTGGGGTGTTGTTGTCGCTACCGGGGTTGCCGGTCGTGTCCTTCTCTGCGGTGATCCTGGCCCTGACCTTTGCGTCTTTGGCCGCCATGACGGGCATCATCGGACTCGCGAGATCACAACCCGTCACCCCTGAGTCGTCACAAGATCAGACGCACGCGCCGGACTGGAGAATTGTTGTCCTGCACCTAGCAGGGCTGTCGACCTACGCCGGGTTCCCTCTGGGGCATCTGCTCGGACCCTGGATCCTCTGGCTTTTCTGGCGACGGCACGGCCATGCGCTGGATGTCAACGGTCGAGCCGCGCTGAACTTTGCCCTGACCATCAGCATCTTCTATGTCAGCGCGCTCATCCTGGTTTTCTTCTTTGTCGGATTTTTACTGCTCGGCATCCTCATGGCGTTTCACATCATCGTGCTGATCCGAAACGGCTGGCGGACTTCTGTCAATCTCCCCGCGCATTATCCCCTGACCATCAACTTTCTCAGTTAAGCTCGGCAAAGACCTCAGCGGCCGCCGTCAGCGTTTCGCTGATTTCCGCTTCGGAATGGGTCACCGAGACAAAGCCTGCCTCAAACGCCGAGGGCGCAAGGTAGACACCCCGCTTGAGCATGCCATGGAAAAACGTTGAGAAACGCTCACTGTCGCAGGCCATCACTTGCGCAAAAGAACTGACGCGATCGTTCTCAGTGAAGAAGAGTCCAAACATTCCGCCGACAGATTCTGTCGCCAAGGGAACGCCCGCGTTGGCAGCAGCCTGGGCCATACCGGTGACAAGTGAGCGGGTGGTTTCGGTCAGGGCATCAAAGAATCCCGGTGCCCCGACTTTTTTCAGTGTTGCGATCCCCGCACTCATGGCGAGGGGATTTCCCGATAGGGTGCCCGCCTGATAGACCGGCCCGAGCGGCGCGAGATGCGCCATGATCTCGGCGCGGCCGCCGAAAGCGCCCACCGGCAATCCACCGCCCAGGACCTTGCCCAGGGTCGTGAGATCCGGCCGGATACCATAGAGTTCCTGCGCCCCGCCCGGTCCCACGCGAAACCCCGTCATGACCTCGTCAAAAATCAGCACCGCACCGCTTTGATCACAGACCTCGCGCAAGGTTTCCAGAAAACCCGGCGCAGGAGCGATACAGTTCATGTTCCCGGTAACGGGCTCCACGATCACGGCGGCGATATCGTCGCCTGATTCGGCAAACACCTGCCGCACCTCTTCGCTGTTATTGTACTCAAGCGTCAGGGTGTGCCGGGCCGCATCCTTAGGTACCCCGGGAGAGGTCGGAATGCCAAGTGTGAGAGCCCCGGAACCCGCCTTCACCAGAAGGCTATCGGCATGCCCGTGGTAGCAGCCCTCGAACTTGATCAAGGTGTCGCGGCCGGTATAACCCCGGGCAAGGCGGATGGCGCTCATGGTCGCCTCGGTGCCTGAATTCACCATACGCACCTGGTCCATCGACGGCACCGCCTGACACACAAGGTGGGCGAGCTCGGTTTCGAGTTCTGTGGGCGCGCCGTAACTAAGGCCCTCAGCAGCAGCCGACTGCACTGCCTCGACGACGTCGGGGTCTGCATGACCCAGGATCATCGGGCCCCACGAGCCCACATAGTCAATGTAGCGCTGACCATTTGCGCCGAACAGAAACGGCCCCTTCGCGTGATCAATGAATACCGGGGTGCCGCCTACGGACTTGAATGCCCGCACGGGGGAATTCACTCCGCCCGGGATAACTGCGCACGCATTTTCAAAAAGATGGTCGTCGTTACTCATGCAAAAAACTCCCTGTCTGAAATGAGACAAAAATACCGGCGGCGGCAGGACGCCCTGCTCGCGATCCTTAGGCTAGAATCGCGGGCCTGTCTCTGCTTCTTCCTAAAACTTGTGATGGCTAATCGAACTTTCATGTGCATTATCTGTGGTTTTGTCTACGACGAAGCCGAAGGGCTTCCCGAAGAAGGTATCGCACCCGGAACCCGCTGGGAAGACATCCCCGACGATTGGCAGTGCCCGGACTGCGATGCCACAAAAGTCGACTTTGAGATGATTGAAATCTGACTCATCCGGCCCTCCCGGCTCAGGCCGGCATTCGGGGCGACGGGTCGAGTTCCGCCGCTTCCAGGGCGAACACCACTGCTTCGCCATTTTCTGACATCAGCCATGAAAAGGGGGTTCGCGGCCAAGCTGCCTCAAGCGATTCGCGCGCACTGCCCGCCTCAACCACCAAAAGTCCATCTTCCGTCAGGTGCTTGCGTGCCTGATCCATCAACCGGTTGATGAAGTCCAGACCGCTCGCTCCTCCGGCGAACGCCAGCGCCGGCTCGTGTCGGTATTCGCCGGGCAGGCCATCCATGATCTCGTCACTGACGTAGGGCGGGTTGCAGACGATCAGATCATACCGAGCCTCACCGAGTCCCTCGAAAAGGTCTCCGCGCTTGAGCCGGACGCGGTCCTGGACAGCATAGCGTGCCACATTTATTTCGGCGACTTCCAACGCGCTGTCGCTGATGTCGCTGGCGTCAACCGTGGCCTCGGGAAAAGCGAGCGCGAGAGCAACGGCGATGCAGCCGCTGCCGGTACATAGATCCAGGACGGCTGCCGCAGGACGATCCGCCCGCCAGGGAAAGAAACGGTCCGCAATCCATTCGCCGATGTGGGAACGCGGCACAATGGCCCGATGATCAATAAAAAAATCATGGCCGGCAAACCAGGCGCGGTTCACCAGATAGGCCAGCGGCTCACCGCTTTCAATCCGCCGCTTGAGCAATGCCGCAACAGCCGCCTGCTGGGCGGGAGTCAGCGACTGATCCCAGGGAATGTCGTCGCCGCTCGGATCCAGGTCACAGGCTTCGAGCACCAGCC
>WTHR01000224.1:0-11837 GCA_011523045.1 Gammaproteobacteria bacterium
GGCCGATACCGATGAGAAGCGTCAATACCCCTTGGCCCGGCAAAACCAGCATCGCAAGACCCATTAACACCAGAACTACCCCGAACGCGTTCTTGAGCAACAAGGCAACCACACCCAGCAGAGGATAGCGTTGACGCCAGGCGCTCGGGGACGTTTCGTCTCGGACGAAATAATCGGGGCGCATCCGCCCGATGGCGACGTAAATAATCGCCCCGTAAATCAGCGCCAGCGCCAACGAAACCACCAGCGCTGCCCCAGTCACAACAGGGTGTGCTGCTATCCAATCCAGTGTCTGAGAAAGCATGACTGATCTCGGTGAATGCGTCTAAAGATTTTGAGCAACGATAGACCCGGAGTCGGTAAGCCCCGGGCATCAGACTATACTGGCACGCTCAGACAGACGCACCTCCCACCATGCAAGCTCTTGAATTCCAGTTAACGGCCGATCTCATCCAAGAGCGCCTCGATGAGATGCTTGATGCCGTATTGTCTTCTGGACGCAACACGGCCCGATCTGCAGAGCAGCTGGCCCTTTGCGATGCTGCGCAGCAGGCATTCGTATTGCACTGGCTCGATGTGATTGTCCGTACAAATTCGGAACTTGGATTTCAGTTCGTCACCCATGTTCCTCATGCGCTCGCCAAACTGGATCTTGAGCAAGTCGAAAAATGGCTGATCAACGCCATGGATGTTTATGACCAGCAGGGCCTTTACCCGGGCAGTCAGGCGCTTGCTGCGGTTGACGACTTTCTGGCGCAGCAGGACCAGAACGAATGTGCTGCGCACCTGGACGACCCCACCACCTCCATACTGAGTCACTACCTGCGCGGGCTTTCAGCAAGGCCGCTACGGGTGAAGACGGCAGAGGCTGCCTGGACCGATACGGAAACCGTTTATCTTCCTGCGTTCCTCAACGAATTTGAAGACCCTGAAAAAAACGCAATCCTCTATCGCCTGACAGCTACGCAATTGTGGGCGCAGGTTCACTATGGAACCTTCCGGCGCGAAAACCCCAAGGCGCCCACGTTATCAGAGACGCTGGATGGTTATGACGATCCCGAGCACGCCCGCGAACTCTTCCACGGTCTTGAGCAGGTAAGGCTCGAAGCCTGTGTCCGCCGGGCGTTCCCGGGGCTTGCCCGACAGATGGATGAAATTCGCCCACCCGCCGATGCCGATAGGGTAAAAACCCTGGACTTGGCCTCATCATTGCTTGACCCCAATGCCACGGTGCACGATACCCTGGCCCTGCTGGATGCGCTTTATGACGATCCTCCGCAACTGTCTGCCCTGCCGCCCTGGGCAGGACAGATCGATATTGCTCGTGCAGAAAAAATCAGCCAGGCGCGTGCTGAGCGGGAGGCCGAACAATTGGCAAAAGCCATCTCAGAGTTGCTTGCCTCTCCCGCCGACCCAAACGACACAACAGAAGAAATCACACTGGAAAAAATCTCGGGCGATAGTTCCCGACCCGGAGAAACCGAGTCTTTCGTTATTACTGCTGGCAGTCAGGCTTTTGAGGCGCCGAAAGAATTAAATGAGCTGTTGGGCTCAATGCATCTCGACTTTGAGGCACTTTCAATCCCCGCATCCAGTCCGACGACCGGAAGCCAAAGCTACGATCCCAGCGCTCAGCCGGATGCCACTGACGAGGTGGAAAATACAGAGCCCGGACCCGAGGAGGCCGTTTACGTCTACGATGAGTGGGATTTTCGCCGCCGCCACTACCGTAAGGACTGGTGCCTCCTGCGTGAGCGGGATATGCCCGCTGGAGAACCCGCTTTTTATGCCCAAACCATTGAAAAATATAGAGGTTCTGTATTTACCTTGCGCCGTGGCTTTGAAGCCCTTCGGGCCCGGATTCAAAGAGTGCGCCAACAACCGATGGGTGACGAGATTGATCTCGATGCGTTGGTTCGCGCCCGGATTGACGCCCTCAACGGCGAGGAAATGAGTGAGTGGATCCTGTCGCGCCTTGAACGACGTGAGCGGGATATCGCTGTTGTCTTCATGGTCGACGTGAGCGGCTCCACCAAGGGGTGGATCAACGACGCGGAACGGGAGTGCCTGGTGCTGTTGTGTGAAGCGCTCCAGATCCTGGGTGATCGCTACGCCATTTACGGCTTTTCAGGCATGACCCGTAAACGCTGTGAGCTTTACCGCATCAAACAGATGGATGAGCCCTACTCGGACGAGGTCAGGTCCCGCATTGCGGGCATCGAACCGCGAGACTACACGCGCATGGGCGTCACCATTCGGCATCTGACCAAACTGCTGAATGACGTATCCGCGAGAACACGCCTTCTGATCACGCTGTCCGATGGAAAGCCCGATGACTATGACGGCTACCGTGGGGAATACGGAATTGAAGACACCCGGCAGGCGCTGGCGGAAGCCAAGCGGGCGGGCATTCATCCCTTCTGCATTACCATCGATCAGCAAGCCCGCGAGTACCTTCCGCACATGTACGGAGCCGTCAACTACACCCTCATTGACGACGTTCGACAGCTGCCGATCAGGGTCTCGAGCGTCTACCGTCAACTCACGGTTTAGGAAGCATGCTTTTTCTAACCAGTTTTAGCACTCTGCCCAAAAAAATTTGACCTCCCTATATGTTGGGCGTATTCTCTCGCCCACGCCACAACATATAGTGTTTCCGACCAGGCCTTCCAAAATTAATGTGGCGTTACCATTTTTCAACGCAAAAGACGTAGACGTATTTGACGTAAATATCATCGGTTCGGGGCAGTAGATTTGCATCGAGCCCGAGGGTGATTTACGCCTGTATAAACAACCGGCAACAGAAAACATAAACCCTAATGAAAACAGCCGTCTCTCCCAATCCAGAAGGCCCGGTCGAAGACATTTCCTTACAAAGCGCTTCAGTTGATATCTGGGATAAAAAGTACCGACTGAAAACGAAATCGGGCGACGCCCTCGACCAGGACATCGACGACACCTACCAGCGCATCGCGAAAGCACTGGCAGAAACTGAAACCCCCGAAAAGCAGCAGGAATGGTTCGAAGCGTTTTTGTGGGCGCTTCGCAATGGGGCAATCCCGGCAGGACGGATTGTTTCAAACGCCGGAGCACAGGCGCATAAGCCTGCTACCAGCACGATTAACTGCACTGTCTCGGGGACGATCCCGGACTCAATGAACGGGATTCTCGGACGTACCCATGAAGCGGGTCTCACCCTGAAGGCAGGCTGTGGCATTGGTTATGAGTTCTCAACCCTGCGCCCCAAGGGAGCATTCGTGAGCGGTGCCGGTGCCTATACCTCGGGACCGCTCTCCTTCATGGATATCTACGACGCGATGTGCTTTACCGTCTCTTCGGCCGGGGGGCGCCGGGGCGCCCAGATGGGTACTTTTGACATCGCCCACCCTGATATCACCGACTTTATTCGCGCAAAACGCGAGGACGGGCGGCTGCGCCAGTTCAATCTGTCCTGTCTGATTACCGACGGTTTCATGCAGGCGGTACAGAAAGATGAAGACTGGGAACTGGCCTTTCCGGCCAATGAATCTGAACTCGCTGAAGAAGGGGTCCATCTTGTCTGGCGCCACTGGCCCGTCACCGAAGGCTATCAGACCAACGAGACCGGCGAGGTCGCGTGCAAGGTGTATCGGTCGATCCCGGCGCGCCGGCTGTGGAATCTGATCATGGCATCGACGTATGACTATGCCGAGCCAGGCTTCATCCTGATTGATCGCATTAACGAGATGAACAATAACTGGTTCTGTGAGGACATCCGTGCGACGAACCCCTGTGGTGAACAGCCCCTGCCGCCCTATGGCAGTTGTCTTCTGGGATCGGTCAATCTGACACGATTTGTCGACGCCCCCTTCAGTGATGAGGCGAGCTTCGATTGGGAGCGCTTCAGGAAGGTGGTCGGTGTCTTCTCGCGCATGCTTGATAACGTCGTTGAGATTCACGGACTGCCTCTCGACCAGCAAGGCAACGAAATCCGCTACAAGCGTCGGCACGGCATGGGCTTTCTGGGCCTCGGTTCCACACTCACCATGCTGCAGATGAAATACGGCGATGCACCCTCGCTGGAATTCACCGAGCGTGTGGCCCGCGAGATGGCGCAAGTCGGCTGGGAGACGGGCCTTGAACTCGCCCGGGAAAAAGGCCCGGCACCCATCATGATCGATACCTTCGAGGTAACGCCGCAAATGCTGGCCCAGCGCCCGGAGATGGTGAAGGACGGCTATAAAGTCGGAGACCAGGTCCGCGGCTCTGTCCTCATTGCCAAATACAGCCGCTACATGCAGCAATTCGATTCGGAACTAACTGACCAGATCGCGGAGCATGGGGCCCGCTATAGCCACCACACCTCGATCGCTCCCACTGGAACCATCAGCCTGTCGCTCGCAAACAATGCCAGCAACGGTATTGAGCCTTCATTCGCCCATCTTTATAGCCGGAACGTCATTCGTGAGGGCCGAAAAACCAAAGAGAAGGTGGACGTCCTGTCATACGAACTGCTGGCCTATCGGGCTCTGGTCAATCCAGACGCAGCACCGGGCGCTGAGGGCCCCAACGCCCTGCCGGACTACTTCATCAGCGCGGATGACATCAGTCCCCGCCAACATGTTGATGTTCAGGCAGCCGCACAGAAGTGGATCGACTCCTCCATCTCCAAAACAGCCAATGTCCCGACAGATTTCCCTTTTGAAGACTTCAAGGACATCTACATGTACGCCTACGAAAAAGGACTCAAGGGCTGCACCACATTCCGCTTTAACCCGGAAGTGTTCCAGGGCGTACTGGTCAAGGAAGAGGATCTGGAAAACACCACGTACCGCTTCACTCTCGATGACGGCGAAGTGGTTGAAGTCAAGGGCAATGAAGAAATTGAGTACGACGGTGAAATCCACACCGCCGCCAATCTCTTCGATGCGCTTAAAGAAGGTTACTACGGCAAGTTCTGACGCACCGCGCCGAACTGCTGAATCAGGAATTCCCCATGGCTATCAAAATCGCCAAGCCCATCTCTGATTTTGAGGTGGTCTCACCCGATACTCCGGAACCCGCTGCTGAACAGCCCCAAACCGCCAACCTGGTGGCTGAAGCGGACGGGCTCCCCACCAATGTCGTCCAGATGCATGAAAAGGTTGAAAGGCCGGAAATGCTGGTCGGCAGCACCTACAAGATCAAAACGCCGCTTTCAGACCATGCGCTTTATGTGACGATCAACGATATCGTCCTGAATCCGCAGACACCCTACGAGAAACGCCGACCCTTTGAGATCTTCATCAACTCAAAGAATATGGATCACTTCCAGTGGATTGTTGCGCTCACCCGGATTATCTCGGCGGTGTTCCGCAAAGGGGGCGATGTGACCTTCCTCGTGGAAGAGCTACGCAGCGTCTTTGATCCCCAGGGGGGATATTTCAAGCGCGGGGGGAAATACACACCTTCTCTCGTCGCCGAGATCGGTGATGCGATCGACAGCCATATGCGCATGATCGGCATGATCCGCGATGAGGGTCTGGATGAGCACCAACAAAAACTCATCGACCAAAAACGCCGCGAGTTTGAAGATCACAGTCAGTCAGCGACGGCCGCGCCTGACGCAGGGGGCTTAGGGGACGCAGGGGAAGATGCGCCCGCTTTTCCTCCGGAGGCCCGTCTATGCCTCAAGTGTCAGACAAAAGCTGTGGTGATGCTGGATGGCTGCATGACCTGCCTTAACTGCGGCGACTCCAAGTGCGGCTGATCTCCTAGCCGTCCTTAACCGCTAAATCCAAACCCCGCGGCCGCAGGGGCAATTGTGTCCCGCCGGCCTTCTTTGAGCTGATCGTGGCGGCTTTTGGCGCTTTGCTTTCACGCAAGGCTTAATCCATCATTGCGGGATGCGCATCTTCCCTTCTGTCAGACAGATCTGGAGCGGGTATATCCGGCTTTTCCGGATTCGCTCGATACCCTGCGCTGTCACGCCCGCCCAAGACACCGAAGCTACGCAAGACGGGTTTGTCGCGACCGGCAAGGACACCCAACTCAAGGTCTCCCCAACCACAACCCTGTTGTCGACGGGCTGGTACAGGCTGACTTACGAGGCCGACTACGAGGGTGATGATCATTTATTCGTGCCGAAGATTTTCCCCGGCTACCTGCTTGACGAATCCTCCAGCGAAACAAGCCCATTCAGGACTTTCCCCAGCGGCTCACTGATTGCGCTGCGGGCCCATTTTCCAGGACAGACGACGCACTTCTTCCACTACGACTTTGATCCCGAGGGTTTTCGCTTCGATCCTTTCGAACTTGATTACCCCAGAACCCGAATTCACTATTCAGGGAAATTTAAGCTGAGCGGCTTTTGCTTGACCTATTACGGGTCAGTTTCTTTTCTGCTTTTATGCCTAGGCCATGTCCTGAAACGCCACGGCCAACCCCGGCGCAAACGTGTGATCGGCAAGACGCTCATGCTGCTGCGAAAAAGAGGGCTTGAGGAGGCGCTGAGATGGCTGGCCCATGAGACTCACCTGAACCTGCAGGCGCCTTTCTCACCGACAACCTGGTACGAGAACCTCAAACGCCGGCCTGAAAATATCAGCGAACGCCTCTCCTCAGGGTCATCAGCCGCTTCGACACCGCCGTCTTTGACGCTGTTTATTGCGGCCGATGCCGCCAGCCCTGAAGACCTTGCATCAACCGTCGATAGCGCTCTTGCACAAACCCACAAAATCGATGAACTGATCATCCTGGCCAACAGCAAAACTCCCAAGGCAACCTGTCTTGCAGCCCAACGGCTGGCGCAAAATCAACGGTCAGTGCGGTACGCCGTTTGCGAGTACCGGGATTTTGAAAAGGCGCTGAATCTCGCTACGGGTGATCTCATCTCACTGACAAAAGCGGGGGACAGCCTGGTGTTACATGCGGCTGATTCGCTCGCATCAGGCCTTGCCGAGAGCAATGCCGATATCGCCTACGGTGACGAGGTGATCATGGAAGACTCCGGCGGCCGCATACACAAAACGGTCCTGAGATCCGCTTTCTGCCTGGATCACTTTCTGGGCCACCCGGCCCTCGGCAGGTTGACGGCGGTCCGCAGGAATCTCCTTGGCGGGATGAGCAGTTTTTCCTGGTGCGAGAGTGACGAGGCGGTAAACGAACAGTTGATTCTCGAGGCACTTCACCGCGCTAGAAGAATTGTGCACGTTCCGCGGATACTGCTCGAACGACCCAAGGCACAGACCTCGCCTAATTCAAGACGCCTGCCTGCGTCATCAATTCTGGAATTTCTGAAACGTCTTGGCTTCCCTCAGGCAACGGTCGAGCCCACCGCAACCCCTGGCCTGTACTCGATCCGGTACCGCCAGGCCCCGTCCGGAAAGACTGGCATCGTGATCCCCACCAAAAACAATGGTGACTTGCTGAAGCTGGCCGTGCAATCCCTCGAGAAGACAGTTCCAAAAACACTTTATGATCTCGTCATCGTGGATCACGAGTCCGATGATCCAGCGACCCTGGACCTTCTTGACACCATCGCTTCGCGCCACCGGGTCATCTCCTACGAGGGGATGTTCAATTTCTCCCGTATCAACAACGTCGCCGTCGAATGCTTTAACGAAGAGATCGACAGCTTTCTTTTTCTGAATAACGACATAGAAGCGATCCAAAACGGGTGGCTTGAAGCCATGCGGGATCTTCTGAGCCGAAAAGACGTCGGCATCGTCGGCGCCACTTTGCTCTATCCTCCGAAAGATCCTGCTGTTCCGAACGCGAATGTCACGAGCGGAGCGCCCGGCGCTATCTCACCTGATAGTTGTCTGATTCAGCACGCAGGAGTGATGCTGAATGTCGGGCTGGCCGAGCATTATCAGAAGTGCGAGCGCTACCGTGATGCCTATCAGCAAGGCGATTCGCAGAATCCCGCGATACCGCACCTTGTCACCCGGACATTCAGCGCGGTCACGGCGGCCTGCATGTTAACCAGGCGGGATGTTTTCGAAACGCTTGGCGGCTTTGATGATGCGCTGGCAGTAGGCTATCAGGATGTGGACCTTTGTCTGCGGGCGCAAAACCAGGGCTACAAAACCCTCTGCAGCGCTGAGGCTGTCCTTTTTCATCATGAGTCGGTAACCCGCGGCCTCCCTGATCAAGACCATGCGCCCCCTCGACCGGCACATCTTGATCTCACCTTAATTGATGAGAAAGATCCCCACCCCGAAGATACGGTGACGTTCTCTCAGCGCTATCATGACCTCATCGGAAAAGATCCTTTTTACTCTCCCATGCTGTCCCGCTCGACGGCGTTTTATCGACCGCTCAGGGTGCCGGCCAGGAGCGATGATTTCAACAATCAGGTGATCTCTTTCGAAAGGCCCCGTCCGCTTTAAGCCGCTGAAACTGCGAACTGGCGATGGCCAAACCCGATTGCCTTTGGCCTGCCGGGGTGGGCTGCTTCCCTTCTGTCGCCCCGCTGCCGCAGGACAACCCAATGGTTTTCATTGGCGTCTGACAGATTTAGACTTGAATGTCTTTCGCATCACCGGATCATTCTGCCGCACCCTACCTATGAGCAAAGTAAAAACCTTCGGCTTTGACACCCTGAGCCTCCATGCGGGACAGCAGCCGGACCCCGCAACCGGTGCTCGCGCAACACCGATCTATCAGACGGCTTCCTATGTCTTTAAAAGCCCTGATCACGCCGCGTCACTTTTCAATGTCGAACGGGCCGGTCATGTTTATTCACGCATTACCAACCCGACAACGGCGGTGCTCGAAGAACGGATTGCGGCCCTTGAGGGCGGTATCGGAGCCATCGCGACGGCAAGCGGCCAGGCTGCCTGCCACCTCGCCATCGCCACACTGCTCAGCGCAGGTGAGCACATTGTCGCCTCGCGCTCACTTTACGGCGGCACCCATAACCTTCTCGAGTACACGTTGCCCCGCTTTGGCATCACGACAACGTTTGTTGACCCGCGTGATCCGGACGCTTTCGCTGCAGCGATCACGCCGCAGACACGGCTGCTTTTCGGCGAGACCTTGGGCAATCCAGGTCTTGAGGTGCTGAATATCCCTGCCATCAGCGAAGTCGCGCATGCCCACGGACTGCCGCTGATGATCGATTCCACTTTTACAACACCCTATCTCTGCCAACCCTTCTCTCTCGGCGCGGACCTGATTTTTCATTCAGCAACAAAGTTCCTAAGCGGTCATGGCGTCATCATCGGCGGCCTGGTAGTCGATAGCGGCACCTTTGACTGGGCGGGCTCCGGCAAATTTCCCACGCTGACTGAACCTTACGAAGGTTTTCACAACATGAACTTCGTTGAGGAATTCGGGCCTGCGGCGTTTATCATCCGGGCCCGCAAAGAGGGCGCGCGGGATTTTGGGGCCTGCATGAGTCCGACCACGGCGTTCCAGGTCCTGCAGGGGATGGAAACCCTGCCGCTGCGGATGCAGCGGCACGTCTCAAACACCCGGGCGATTGTCGCGTTTCTCTCCGAGCATAAAGCGGTGGAGTGGGTCAGTTATCCAGAGCGTGAGGATCACCCGGACCACGAACTTGCCAAGCAATTGCTGCCCAAGGGGTGCGGTGCGGTTTTCAGTTTCAGTATCAAAGGCGGGCGCGAAGCGGGTCAGCGTTTTATCAGCCGCGTCGAACTACTGTCTCATCTTGCCAATGTGGGAGACGCCAAATCACTGGTGATTCATCCTGCCAGCACAACACACCATCGAATGGATGCCGAGGCTCTGGCTGCGGCCGGCATCTCGGAAGGCCTGATACGCCTGTCCGTGGGACTGGAAGATCCCGAGGACCTGATTGAAGATCTTGACCGGGCGCTGCGCGCCTCCCAGAAGGGCTGACCAAGATGGAACTCAACACACCCGACGCGACCCTCTTCGCCTATACCGGCGCACGGGCCCATCAGGAAGGACAGCAGGCTGTCGTGTTCATTCACGGCACCGGGATGGATCACACGGTGTGGGTACTGCCCTCACGATACTTTGCGCGGCACGGCTACAACGTCCTGGCGCTTGATCTGCCCGCTCACGGACGCTCAACAGGTCAACCCGCACCCACGATCGACACGATGGCTGATGCGGTCACTGAAGCCATGGCCGCAGCGGGAATAGACAGCGCGGCGCTGGTGGGACACTCCATGGGATCCCTGGTGGCGTTGAGTCTGGCAGCACGGTATCCCGATCGCGCGCGCTCACTGGCGCTGATCGGCTCCACCGCACCGATGGGCGTTCATCCGGACATGATGCAGTACGCTTCAGAGAATGACCACGGGGTCATCGACATGCTGACCTATTGGGGTTACAGCAAGGCGGCACAGTTGGGCGGCAATGAAAATCCGGGAATGTGGATGGCGGGTGGCACTTTGCGACTGCTGGAAAAAGCCAACGACGACATCATTCACATCGACCTCGATGCGTGTCAGAAATACGACCAGGGACTTGCCCACGCGGCTTCGGTGCAATGCCCCGCCCTATTCATCCTGGGAGAACGCGACATCATGACGCCGCCGCGCTCTGCGCAGAAACTCATTGACGCCGTGCCAACGGCCAAAGTCTGCGTGCTGGACGGATCGGGTCATTCGCTCATGATGGAACGTCCCAATGGGGTGCTCGATGCCCTCATCAGCATCGTATAAACCCCAAGGCTTTCAGGACCCAAAACCATGAGTGCCTTTCTGATTGCGGATGTCAGTCCGGCCGACATGCAGGCCTACCGGGACAGTGGTTACATTGAAAACGTCCCGAAGATCGCCGCTGAATACGGCGGCGTCTACCGTGCCAGAGGTGGAAACACCGAAGTCCTTGAGGGCACATGGCACCCCAAGCGCCTCGTCATTATTGAGTTTCCCAGTTGGGATCAACTCCAGGCGTTTTATCGGTGCGAGGCCTATGCGCCCTTTCGAGACATCCGTCAGCGGCTCACGGAATCCCACATTGTCGCGCTCAACGGCATAGACCCGCAGACCTGATTTCTGCCCCCGGCGTCTTGGGGCAGTCCCCGCTGCCCTATTGGCCGACCTGAGACTCAAGATGAGAAAAGGCGCTCGGTGGCACGTGCGTCTCCTCACTGGAATCCGGCGTTGTCCAGACGAGCTGCAAGGCGGAAGTGCCCTTCTTCTGGTAGTAATTGATCCACAACTCGTACCAACCCGGGGCATCAATCACCACGGGGATGGGTGCTGACCATCGGTTGGGGTGAATCTCGGGATCGACCCAGATCTGGCGACCGCCTATCTTGGCCTTGACGCCATCGTTTGACTCGATACGAAACACATACGTACCGGCAGCCTCAAACTGGATCAGCCCCCGAATATGGGCAGCGACCAGCATGGCCTGGGTTGAGGTCAGCACGTTGCCATCGATTGTCCGGTGCGCGATATTCTCAAGCGGCTTGCCGATGACCGGGTTGCGCAGAACTTCGATGTCGTCAACATGCACCTGACGACCGTAGGAGTAAGTGACCGCAAGACCAGGGCGGAGCTCACCCGCCTCCGGTTGTGGCGCCCAAGGCGTCGCTCCCGTTACCGGATCCACCGGAGACAATGCAAAGACCGGGCCAATACCCAACGTCGCAATAATGATCGGAATAATGGCTGAGGCCCGAAATTGCTGTCGAGTCTGCCTAAGTACCCTCCTTAGAATCTTAAGAATCTTAGTACCGTTCATCATTTTTTCTCTCTTTTGTCGACAGCGGGGTTCGCCCGCTGGTCTTGATCCAAGCACTCCCCCTCAAGGCGGGAGCATGCGTTCATTGCCCCATTCTAGCGTTTTAGCCGACAGGACTCTTCGCCAGGACACAAAAAAAGCCCCGCCGGGTGGCGGGGCTTTTCGTTGGCTCTTTGGCAAAGCCGGGC
>WTHR01000224.1:11937-29368 GCA_011523045.1 Gammaproteobacteria bacterium
AAAAAAGCCCCGCCGGGTGGCGGGGCTTTTCGTTGGCTCTTTGGCAAAGCCGGGCGAGATTACATCATGCCGCCCATGCCGCCCATGCCGCCCATGTCAGGCATCGGCGCAGCCGGCTTGTCTTCCGGCAGTTCTGCGACCATCGCTTCGGTCGTGACCATCATGCCGGCGATCGACGCAGCGTGCTGCAGAGCGACGCGAGTGACCTTGGTCGGGTCAAGAATACCCATGCTGATCATGTCGCCATACTCTCCGGAGCCGGCGTTGTAGCCATGGTTACCGTCCTGGCTCAGCACATTGTTCAGAACCACTGACCCTTCGCCCCCTGCATTGGCAACGATCTGACGCAGAGGCTCTTCAATGGCGCGCTGTACGATCTGCACTCCCATATCCTGGTCATGGTTCGCACCTTTCACGTTGCCGACAGAAGCAATGCAACGCACCAGGGCGACACCGCCGCCGGGCACGACGCCTTCTTCCACCGCAGCGCGGGTAGCATGCAGCGCATCTTCAACACGGGCCTTTTTCTCTTTCATTTCGACTTCGGTTGCAGCACCGACCTTGATGACCGCTACACCGCCGGCCAACTTGGCAACGCGTTCCTGCATTTTTTCCTTGTCGTAATCAGAGGTGGCTTCGTCGATCTGCACACGGATCTGGTTCACCCGTGCTTCGATCTCGCTGGCGGAACCTGCACCATCGATCACTGTGGTGTTTTCCTTGCTGACCTGGACACGCTTCGCGGAACCAAGATTCTCCAGCGTCGCGCCTTCAAGGCTCATGCCGACCTCTTCAGAGATCACTTCGCCGCCGGTCAGAATCGCGATGTCCTGCAACATGGCTTTACGACGGTCACCGAATCCAGGCGCTTTCACTGCGCACACCTTAACGATGCCGCGCATGTTGTTCACCACCAAGGTGGCCAGCGCTTCGCCTTCGATGTCCTCGGCAATCACGAGCAACGGACGCCCTGCTTTGGCGGTCGCCTCTAGCACCGGCAGCATGTCGCGGATGTTCGAAATCTTCTTGTCGTGAATCAGGATCAACGGATTTTCCAGATCTGCCTGCATGGCATCCTGGTCGTTGATGAAGTAAGGAGACAGATAGCCGCGGTCGAACTGCATGCCTTCTACGACGTCCAGTTCGTTGTCGAGGCTCTTGCCTTCTTCAACCGTAATCACGCCTTCTTTGCCGACTTTTTCCATCGCTTCAGCAATGATGCCGCCAACGGATTCGTCTGCGTTGGCAGACACCGTGCCGACCTGGGCAATTTCCTTGTGATCTGAGCAGGGCTTGGAGATCTCAGCCAACTGGCCAACAGCGGCGGCCACGGCTTTGTCGATTCCGCGCTTGAGATCCATCGGGTTCATACCGGCGGCAACCGATTTCAGGCCCTCGCGCAGCATGGCCTGGGCCAGTACCGTCGCGGTGGTGGTGCCGTCGCCCGCTACGTCGGAAGTCTTGGAAGCAACTTCCTTGACCATCTGGGCGCCCATATTTTCGAATTTATCTTTGAGCTCGATTTCCTTTGCAACAGAGACGCCGTCTTTGGTCACCGTCGGCGCACCAAAAGACTTGTCGAGCACAACATTTCGGCCCTTGGGGCCCAGCGTAACTTTTACGGCGTCTGCAAGCACGTTGACGCCGCGCAGTTTGGCTGCACGAGCGGACTCGCCGAATTTGACTTCTTTAGCTGACATTATTTTGTTCCTTTAAAAAATTATGCGTGTCGGTGAGGGGAAAACCTTTGCCGCCCTCAACCCTCAATGACGCCCATGATGTCGTCTTCGCGCATCACCAGGACTTCTTCACCTTCTACTTTGACCTCGGTGCCGGAATACTTTCCAAAAAGCACCTTGTCACCGACACTGACGTCGGGGGTCATACGCTCGCCATTGTCCTGACGCTTGCCGTTACCGACAGCCAGCACCTCGCCCGTCATGGGCTTTTCGGTGGCTGAATCAGGAATGACGATTCCGCCGGCGCTGGTGCGCTCTTCGTCGAGGCGTCGCACCACAATACGGTCGTGCAGCGGTCGAATATTCATCTACTTTATCTCCTAAGGATTTGAGTAATGGAGGGATTTCGTGAGCCCAACATAGGTTAGCACTCACCTTATTTGAGTGCTAATAATAGGGCTTATCTGAGGAAAGTCAAGACTTGCGGGGAAAATCAGTCGTCAAGGCGCCGAAATTCGCCCTCAACGACACCAGAATCACGCTTGCGCTGGGTCGCGTTTCCCATGCCCTCTACCCGGCCGGAAAACCAACGCCTGATTAAAATCTGGCGAAGCGAGGGCGTCAGGAGGGCAAACCCGATCGCGTCCGTAAAAAACCCCGGGGTCAGCAACAAAGCTCCGGCAACGAGCAGCGCCAGGCCTTCGATTATCGTTATTGCGGGCAACTCCCCGGCCTCGGTTGCCGAGCGAAAGCGGCCGAGCGCGGCGAGGCCCTGCCGGCGCACCAGCGCCGCCCCCACGACCGCGGTTCCGACCACGCCAGCGACCGTCCAAACTGCGCCGATGACGCTGCCTATCTCAATCAGGAGGTAGATCTCCAGCAGTGGCACCAGCAAGAATGTCAGAAATAGCAGCGGCATTGATCAGCAATAAGCAAGGGCGACAAATCGGGGAGCGCATTCTACCGAATGTCCCGGCAAACCGGTCCGAAACGCGGCTGCCGTGCTCTGCACGCTGCCCCGGGAAGAACGTGCGAAAATAAGCGTTCACCCGCATCATTTCGTCCTCGCCAAGCAACATTTTCCTCACCAACCATGAAGCAAAAGTCTTTCCTGTTTTCGGCTGCGGATCGGTTCAAATCATCCTTCGCACGATGGCTTGTGCTGTGCGGGCTTGTGATTGGCGCAGCCACAACCCCCCTGGGGGCCCAGGACAGTGAAGACCTGCTCGAACCTGACCAGGCGTTTGCTTTTTCTGCGCAGGTCATCTCGCCCGAAAAAGTTGCGGTGACCTGGAATATTGCGCCGGGGTATTACATGTACCTCGACAAATTCAGTTTTGACAGCGATGCGGCAGGCATCGCAATCTCGGATATCAGCTATCCGCCGGCGCGGACCAAGCAGGATGAGTTTTTCGGAGACGTACAGATACTCGAGGGCTCGGCCAGAATCATCCTGAACCTTTCCCGCGGCGCACCAGATTCAGGGCAATTACAACTCACCGCGCGCGGACAGGGCTGTAACGACCCTGTTGGCGTCTGTTACGCACCCATCGCCCATACGGTCGCGCTGAACCTGCCCGAGACGACTGCCGGCCAAAGCAGCGCGATCAATAGTGTGACGGATCTGCAGCAGCTGCTTGGGGTAGCGGCCTCGGGACCCGAATTTCTCGCCGCTGAGAAGGCTTTTAGCCTCGAGGCGAGATCCGACAGGCGCGATACGCTGATTGCGCATTTTTCCGTCGCCCCGGGCTATTACCTGTATCGGGACAAACTCCGTTTCGAGATGCTGGCCGGCGCCACCTTGGAGGAGCACGCCCTCCCGCCAGGGGTGAGTAAACAGGATCCCTATTTCGGTGAAGTCACGATTTTTCCGGCTGACTTTACGGCCGAGCTGCCCATCGTTGCTGACGCTGGCGCCAGCGAAGTGAGGCTCATTGCCCATTTTCAGGGCTGCGCCGAGCAGGGTATCTGCTATCCACCGGCAAAGAAGACTCTTTCAATCTCGCTCCCCAGTATCATCAGTGATGCGGCGGCCAGCGAGAATCCCAACCTTCCCGCTTCGGGCGAAGCTCGCAACAACCCCGATCCAGCCAAAAAAGAAGCCGTTTCGACCCGAGCTTTGGTGGGCTATCTCGGTGCCGCGTTTGGTACGGGACTGTTGCTCAGTTTTACACCCTGCGTGCTGCCGCTCATTCCTATTCTGCTCGGAACCATCGTTGGTCAGTCGGGTGCCGGCCGGGGCAGGGCAACCGCACTCTCGGTGGTCTATGTGCTCGGAACAGTTGCGACCTACGCAGTGATTGGTGCGGTGGCGGGAGCAACCGGCGAGCAGCTGCAGGCGTACTTTCAGAATATCTGGGCCATTGGGGCGATTGCCATCGTCCTCGGTCTAATGGCGCTATCCATGTTCGGTCTCTACGAAATTCAGATGCCTTCGGCGATTCAATCCCGGCTCACATCGGGCAGCCAGGGACTTGGCGGCTCCATCTGGATGGTCTTTATCCTCGGCGCGGCATCAGCTCTCATTGTGGGCGCCTGCGTTTCACCACTGCTTATTTCCGTTCTCAGCATCGCGATCCTCAATGCAGATCCCTGGATCGGCGCCGCGCTGATGTCATCCATGGCGCTCGGCATGGGCCTGATCCTGATTGTCGCGGGCGCAGGCGCCACCTGGCTGATTCCGAGCAGCGGCGCATGGATGGAGCGGGTTAAGCAGTCATTCGGCGTGATGCTGCTGGGGGTTGCCATCTATCTTCTGGGTGCCATCCCAGCAGTGCCCGTACTCCTGTTATGGGCGGCCCTTTTCATTATCACCGGCGTCTTTCTGGGGGCAGGGCGGAGCCTTTCGACCGACGCCTCCGGATGGAAGATATTTTTCAAGGGTCTGGGTACGGTGCTCCTTATCTGGGGCGTACTGGCGATGATCGGCGGATTCAGCGGGAACCGGAGCATCATGGCACCGGTTTCTTTAAGCAGTCTTACCGCAAGCGTGGGCGATCCTGGGCCAAGCACTTCGGTAAAGTTTGAAAACGTGGATTCTCTTGAAGCATTGGACAAGGTGATTGCTCAGGCAGGGAAGGCCGGTCAAAAAGTGATGCTCGACTTTTCTGCGGACTGGTGTACCGACTGCATGCGAATGGAACGAACCACTTTTCAGGATCCCGATGTCGTCGCAGCACTTGCGTCCTATCGGACACTGAAGGTAGACGTGACTGATCCGGACGATCCAGAAGGCGCCGCCATTAAGAAGCGCTATGGCGTTTTCGGTCCTCCTGCAATCCTGTTCTTCGATACTGACGGCCGTGAAGTGGAAACAGAGCGCCGCTACGGATTTGTCGGTGCCGATGCGCTGGTCGCGCTTCTGACCGACCTCGAATAAGTCCTGTGGTATCAGTTCGCAGGCTGCTCGCCTGGCTGCTTGGCGGGGCCGCCGCAGCGTCTATAGGATTCTTTACCGCTGGTGTTCTGGTGTCTCAACCGGAACCGGCTCCGGATGCCCTGAACACCCTCACACCGTTTTCATTGCCGACTAGCAGCGGCGAATCCTTCTCTTCCGACCAACTGGCTGGCCAAAATATCCTGATCAACTTCTGGGCCACCTGGTGTGCCCCCTGCCGCAGGGAAATTCCCCTGCTGATGGCGACCCAGGCCCTGCATCGCGAATCACTCGCGATAGTCGGTATTGCGGTGGACGAACTGGAGTCGGTCCTTCGCTTTGAGGACGAGGTGGGCATGAACTATGTCTCCCTCGTAAATCGAAATGAGGCCCTTTCCCTGATGTTGCGCTATGGCAACTCTGGGCAACTCCCGTTTACGCTGGTGTTCGACAGGGCAGGGCGGCTGCGGTTCACCAAGACAGGAGAACTTCATAGCAAAGATATCGAACTTTGGCTTTCAGAACTGCGCTAGGTGTTGACCCAAAAAAGTGCGTCCGCATTCTTGAATAAATAAAAATACATCTAATTTCATCGAAATTGGGTATAAATGTATTGATCTCGACATAAATTCTCGAAAATGCGAGAATACGCTAATGCCCGATATTCTTCTCATTCACGGCCCCAATCTGAACCTTCTCGGTACCCGCGAACCCGGTATTTACGGTGCCTGCACCCTTGAGGAGATCAATCATGCGGCTGTTGAGCAATGCGCCTCGGCCGGCGCCCGCCTAGACACGCTGCAGTCCAATAGCGAGGCTGAACTTGTTGACCGGGTGCAGCAGGCCGGCACCGATGGCACGCGGTTTATTGTGATCAATCCGGCAGCGTTTACCCATACCAGTGTTGCGCTGCGCGATGCCTTTGCCGCGGTCGGACTGCCCTTCATTGAGGTTCATCTTTCCAACGTTCACGCACGCGAAGCCTTCCGCCACCGGTCTTTTTTCTCAGACCTGGCGCAGGCCGTCATCTGCGGCCTTGGCCCGCGCGGCTACAGAACGGCACTGGAAGCCGCCCTTGAACAACTGGGGTTTGGGAACAACTCCAACTGACTACAAGATTATGGATATTCGTAAAATCAAGAAGCTCATAGAAATGCTTGAGGAGTCTCAGTTAAGCGAGATTGAGATTACCGAGGGTGAGGAGTCCATTCGCCTCAGTCGAGGCGCTGCCTCCGCCGGCGCTCCCTTGCTGAGCCAACCACTGGCGCCTGTCAGCATGCCTGTCGAAGCCGCGCCTGTTCAGGCTCCCCAACCGGCGACTCCCGCTCCGGCCCCGGAAGTCACGCAGACACTCGACACCGCAGGCACGGTAAATTCGCCCATGGTTGGCACTTTTTACGCTTCACCCAATCCGGATTCCAAACCCTATGTCGAAATCGGCAGCCGCGTGAGCGTGGGCGACACGCTATGCATGATTGAAGCGATGAAAATTTTCAATCAGGTAGACGCGGAGGTTAGCGGCGTGGTCAAGAAAATCCTGAAGAGCAGCGGCGATCCGGTGGAGTATGGGGAAACGCTGTTTGTGATCGAGGAAGACGGCGGCTGACGCATTCCCGATGATCGATAAACTAGTCATTGCAAACCGCGGCGAGATCGCGCTGCGGATTCTGAGAGCCTGTGGAGAGATGGGCATCCGTACGGTAGCGCTGCATTCGGAGGCGGATGCCGACACCAAATACGTGCGACTTGCCTCGGAGTCGGTCTGCATCGGCCCCCCGGCAGCCGCGGGCAGTTATCTCAACATTCCTGCTGTGATTGCTGCTGCAGAAGTCACGGATGCTACCGCGATTCATCCAGGCTACGGGTTTCTTGCCGAAAATGCCGACTTTGCAGAACGCGTCGAGCAAAGCGGCTTCATATTTGTCGGCCCGGCCGCCGAAACGATTCGTCTCATGGGCGACAAAATCTCCGCGATTGATGCCATGATGCAGGCCGGTGTGCCCTGTGTCCCCGGCTCCAATGGCCCGCTGCCGGATGATGCAGACGAGATCATGCGTATGGCCTCCGATATCGGATATCCGATCATCATCAAGGCGACCGCCGGCGGAGGGGGTAAAGGGATGCGCGTGGTGCATACCGAAGCCGCCCTGCTTAACGCCTGGCAATTGACTCGCAGCGAGGCGCAGGCGGCCTTCGGCAACGACACCGTATACATGGAACGCTATCTCGAGAAGCCCCGACACGTGGAGTTCCAGGTGCTTGCGGATACCCAGGGAGAAGTGGTGATTCTGGGCGACCGGGACTGCTCCATGCAAAGACGCCACCAGAAAGTATTGGAAGAAGCGCCGGCCCCGGGAATCACGGATGACTTGCGCGCGGAAATGGGTGAGCGCTGCGCCAACGCCTGTCGGCAGATTGGATACCGGGGAGCGGGAACCTTTGAATTTCTTTATGAGAACGGGGAGTTCTTCTTTATCGAGATGAACACCCGACTCCAGGTGGAGCACCCAATTACCGAAGCGATCACTGGCATCGACATCGTGCGTGAGCAGATCAAGATTGCCGCCGGCGAACCCTTGAGCGTGACTCAGAAAGATATCCGACTGCAAGGGCACGCAGTGGAGTGTCGGATCAACGCGGAAAACGCAACGACATTCATGCCGTCACCGGGAACCATCACCCGATATCACCAACCGGGGGGTCCGGGGGTGCGGGTGGACTCTCATATCTTCAACAATTATCGGGTGCCCCCCTATTACGACTCGCTGATTGCAAAGGTCATCACGTTTGGTGAGGATCGGGAACAGGCGCTGCAGCGGATGAGCGGCGCGCTGCGCGAGATGGTCGTCGATGGAATTGATACCAACATCGCGCTCCAGCAGCAGATCGTCGATGACGCCGCTTTCCGGCAGCAACCCCTGGATATCCATTATCTCGAACGTCAACTTTCGAGTTGACCCACGGCGACGCTCAACCTCAATGACCAAAGGCGAGGGCCAGAGCCACTGGTGGCGCATCTCCGCCACTGTCGCCCTGGATGCCGCGGACCGGGTCGAGGAGACCCTGGAAGTGCTTGGCGCTCTCGCCATCACCCGAATGGATGCGGGAGACTCTCCGCAATTTGATGCAGCCCTGCCCGACAAACCCCGTTGGGCCTTGCAGTCCGTATCAGGACTTTTCACGCCGGACACAGACATGGCGAGTATTGAGGGGCCTCTTGTGGCTGTGGGGGGAAACGAAGCTGCACTGCGTATCGATTCGGTAGCCGATCAGGACTGGGAACTTTCCGGACGGACATCCTTTGCCCCGGTTCAGATCAGTGATCGGCTCTGGATATGTCCCCCCTGGGATCCACTGCCTGATTCAGCCAATCAGATTCAGGTCACGATCACGCCGGGGCTTGCTTTTGGCACAGGCACGCACGCGACTACACAACTTTGCCTGCAGCAAATCGAGCGCCATAACCTGGAGGGGAGCAAAGTGCTGGACTGGGGTTGCGGCTCCGGCGTGCTGGCGATTGCGGCATTGCACCTTGGCGCGGGGTCAGCCACAGGGGTGGACCTTGATCCCAAAGCCATGGTGGCGAGTCGCGAGAACGCCTTGCTCAACGGCGTAGCCGACGCGTTGAACCTTTGCACACCTGACGCCTTGAGTGACGATGCGCAGTATGACCTTGTCGTGGCCAACATTCTCGCTGGTACGATCATGGAACTCGCGGCCACTTTGCAACAGCATCTCAAACCTCAGGGCGTTCTGATTCTCAGCGGCATTCTCGCTGCGCAGGTTGATCGGGTGCGCTCGTCCTTTGCACAGTACAATCTCACCTCGACGTACCGCGAAGAGTGGGCCTGCCTTTGCGGATCCCGTATCGAAAGTTGAGTTCTACCGATGGCTACTGTCGCACCCGCCCTTTTTCAGACTTGCTGCTCCGCTTGCGAGGCTATTCAAACCGTCACGCCGGAGGCCTTGAAAACCCAAAGCGGCCTTTTGAGCTGTTCCGAGTGCGGCGCGACATTTAACGCTGCCTGGAGCCTGGTAGACCAGATCCCGAATCCTGCCCGGCTGACTCAGTTCGTGCCGGCGAGTTCCGAACCCGTCCTCCCCGAGTTCGAGCCCGACTCCTACGGCGATTCAGCTGCGAGCGCCCTTCGCGACGTCGATGAACCGCATCGCCATCAGCAACCATCGAACGGGCTCACAGGGCGCAGGGAGCCCGTGCTCTTCGTTGACGACAACGACGCGCAGGGACCGCTAGGCTTGGCGCCTTCACAGGTGCGACAGTCACAACGGGCTGTCCGCAGCGCCTGGGGCTTACCGTTTGCCGGTGTCGTGCTGGCAATCCTTATTCTTTTTGCTCAAGTCCGGTTCCCTCTGCTGGAAGCGGTGGCCAGCGTCGATGCTGTGCGGCCGGCGGTGGCACTCCTGTGCCGCTACACTGCGTGCCAACTGCCGGCTCCGACCGACGGACCCGAAGTCAGCGTGGTGCACAGCGAGCTGGCTCTTCATCGGTACCGCCCCGACGCGCTGGTCCTGCGAATTCACCTTATGAACCATAGCGACACGTTGCAGGACTATCCCGCCCTTGAAGTCACGTTGAACAGCGCTGCCGGTGAAATCATCGGGCGTCGAACGTATCTGCCCCGCGAGTTCGGTGTCACCGAGGCGACAGGCAAACTTCAGAACGGCCGGAACACGATCGTCACGCTGATGCTGGCCGAGGCGGATGCCACCATCAGCGGTGCAGCCGCAAGAACCGTGCGGCTCTGATATGACCGAAACCGCCGCAAGCAGAAATACTGACGCCTCTTTGCAGATAGGCCACCTTGCACTCAAGGGCAGGGTGATTGCTGCTCCCATGGCGGGAGTCAGTGACCAGCCTTACCGGGCGCTGGCACGGCATTTCGGTGCGGCGCTCGCCGTCAGCGAAATGGTCAGTGCATCTCCCGAACTTCGTGAGTCACGCAAATCCCGCCAGCGTACAAATCACGATGGCGAGGCAGGACCGGTCAGCGTGCAGCTGTTGGGCGCTGACCCCGAGCAGATGGCGGATGCCGCCCGGTTCAATATCGCCAAAGGGGCTGACATTATCGATATCAATCTTGGTTGCCCCACCAAAAAGGTCTGCAAACGACTGGTCGGTTCCGCACTGATGCGTGATGAGCCGCTCGTGCGCCGGATCCTTGAGGCAGTGGTGTCAGCCTCCACCGTGCCTGTCACCCTGAAGATGCGGACAGGATGGGACCGCCAATCCAAGAACGCGCCCGCTATTGCCAAAATGGCAGAGGAAGCAGGTATCCAGGCGCTCAGCGTGCATGGCCGCAGCCGAGAGTGCCGTTACCACGGCCCCATCGACTACGAAACCATCGCGAAGGTGAAATCGTCTGTCTCCATCCCGGTTATCGCCAATGGCGACATCGACTCACCAGACACTGCGCTACAGGTACTGCGTACCACCGGCGCCGACGCTGTGATGGTTGGACGGGCGGCCCAGGGGCAGCCCTGGCTGCTTGGACGGATTGCCAACAGTTTGGATCGCCACCGTGATCCAGGAGATCCCGTCCTGGCCGATAAATGCAGGACCGTATTGGATCACCTCGAGGCGCTCTACGGGTTTTATGGCGAGGGGCAGGGTGTCCGCATCGCGCGAAAGCACGTTCAGTGGTACGCTGAAAAATTGAATGCAAAACACCTCCTCGACCGGCGCTGCAGCGAAACCATCGATCCCGTGGCGCAGATCAACTGGGTAGAGGACTTTTTTGAAAGAGTCGCTGCCCAAGAGCCCGGTCATGCCTGAGAAGCCGCCGCCGCTCAGGGCTTGTGTCGCGCATTCGCTTGACCATTATTTCTCTGAATTGGGAGACACCGACAGCCAGAACCTGCACGCCATGGTGATCGCCGAAGTCGAAAAACCGCTCCTGGAAGCAGTCATGCAGCGTGCTCAGGGAAATCAGTTGCGAGCCGCCCGGATGCTGGGCATTAATCGCAATACGCTGAGAAAAAAACTCTCACTTTACGGACTAAAATGAATCCCGCTATCAACTGGATTGACTCTTGCCCGTTAACCGCAACCACCCTAAAGCCGCTTTGACTCACTGCCAAGGAAGCCGTTCGAATGAGTAACCACGACTGCATGCCCGTCCGCCGCGCTCTTATCAGCGTCTCAAACAAGACCGGTATCGTCGAACTGGCGCGGCGGTTGATGCAGGCGCAAGTGGAGATTCTTTCCACCGGCGGCACCGCGGCTCTGCTGCGCGATCATGGCGTGCGGGTCGTGGAGGTCTCTGAGTACACGGGTTTTCCAGAAATGATGGACGGGCGGATCAAAACGCTGCATCCGCGGATCCATGCGGGACTGCTCGGTCGACGCGGCACGGATGACGAGCAGATGGAAGAGTACGGTATTCCGCCTATTGATCTCGTGGTCGTGAATCTCTACCCCTTCGCGCAGACGGTTGCCCGCGCCGACTGCACACGCGAGGACGCCATCGAAAACATTGATATCGGCGGCCCGGCCATGTTGCGGGCAGCAGCGAAAAACCATGCAGCCGTGACGGTACTGGTCGATGCTGAGGACTATGATCCGGTCGCGAGGGAAATTGAATCGCACCAGGGTGTGGCGGGATCAACACGCGCTCGGCTGGCTGCCAAAGCGTTCAGTCATACCGCGCGTTACGACGGCATGATTTCAAACTACCTGACCACCGACGCCGACGATGACCTGCCTGCAACGCTCAATCTCCAGTTCCGCAAGCATCAGACCATGCGCTACGGCGAGAATCCCCACCAGGGCGCCGCCTTTTATCATGACATCGCGCCGGCTAAAGGCACCCTGGCATGCGCCCGTATGCTCCAGGGAAAAGAGCTTTCCTTCAACAACGTTGCCGATGCAGATGCCGCGCTTGAGTGTGTCAGTGCATTCGGCCAAAGCGCCTGCGTTATCGTCAAGCACGCTAACCCCTGTGGGGTTGCGGTCGCTGACAACACACTGGATGCTTATGAGGCTGCGTACGCTACGGACCCCACGTCTGCTTTTGGAGGCATTATTGCCTTTAACACGCCACTAGACGGTGACACGGTCAGCGAGATCCTCGAACGGCAATTTGTCGAGGTCATGCTGGCGCCAGCATTCACCGACACGGCAAAAGCCGCCCTGGCAAACAAACCGAACATCCGTGCACTGGAGCTCGGCGAGATTCATCCTGACGCCTTCGCCCAGCATAACTTTAAACGGGTAGGCGGAGGCCTGTTGGTCCAGGATCAGGACCTCGGACGTATCGGCGCACAAGGGCTTAAAGTGGTCTCCGACCGTGCGCCCACCGAAATGGAACTCGAAGACCTGCGGTTTGCCTGGAAGGTCGCGAAATTCGTCAAATCCAATGCCATCGTCTATGCGAAAGCGCAGCGAACCATCGGGGTCGGTGCAGGACAGATGAGCCGCGTCTATTCCGCGCGGATTGCAGGCATCAAGGCAGCGGACGAGCAACTCGAAGTCGCAGGGTCAGTAATGGCCTCAGATGCCTTCTTTCCTTTTCGTGACGGCATCGATGCCGCCGCCCAAGCCGGGATTCGGGCCGTCATCCAACCCGGGGGGTCGCAGCGGGATGAAGAAGTCATCGCAGCCGCAAACGATCATTACATCGCGATGGTCTTCACCGGTATGCGCCACTTCCGTCACTGATGATGCGGGTTCTTGTCATTGGCAACGGTGGTCGCGAGCACGCACTGGCCTGGAAACTGTCAGCCTCGCCCCAGGTGGAGCGGGTCTTCGTCGCTCCCGGCAACGCCGGTACATCACTGGAACCAGGCGTTGAGAATCTGCCGATCGCCGCTGGCGATACCGATGGGCTGATCCACGCTGCCCAAACGCACCGGGTTGATCTGACGGTGGTGGGTCCTGAAGCCCCGCTGGTAGACGGTATTGTCGACCGCTTCGAGGAGGCGGGCCTCGCCTGCTTCGGACCCCGGGCAGGGCCCGCCCAGCTCGAGGGCTCCAAGAGCTTTACCAAGGCTTTCCTTGATCGTCATGCCATCCCCACCGCAGCCTGGCAGGCATTCACAGACCCAGATGCCGCGCGACAATATATTGAAGGTCACGATCTCCCCCTGGTGCTTAAGGCAGACGGACTCGCAGCCGGCAAGGGCGTCATCATCGCGACCAACCATCAGGAGGCGCTGGCTGCAGTGGACGAAATTCTCGTTGATCAACGCTTCGGTGGGGCAGGACGGCGCTTGGTCATCGAAGAATTTCTCGAAGGTGAGGAGATCAGTTTTATCTGCGTGGCATCCGGAACCGATGTGGTGGCCCTTGCCACCTCGCAGGATCATAAGGCACGGGAGGCCGGAGACCGGGGCCCCAATACCGGAGGGATGGGCGCTTATTCGCCCGCGCCCCGTGTTGATGCGAAACTGCACCAACGCATCATGGATGAAGTGATTCACCCTACGGTTCAGGGCCTCGTCAAGGAGGGCATGCCGTATCTCGGCTTCCTCTATGCGGGACTGATGATCGATCGTCACGGCAACCCGAGGGTGCTTGAATACAACTGCCGTTTTGGAGATCCGGAGACCCAGCCGATTCTCATGCGCATGCAGTCAGATCTTGCCGCGTTGTGTCAGGCAGCGCTGGGCGGCCGTCTGTCCCAATTCGAAATCGACTGGGATGCGCGCTTTGCTCTGGGTGTGGTGATGGTGGCAGACGGCTATCCGGGAGACTATCCGCGCGGTGACACGATCCGGGGCCTTGATCAACTCCGATCCCATGCCGTCAAAGTCTTCCATGCCGGAACACGATGGGAGGCGGGAGAGGTCGTCACGGACGGAGGTCGGGTCCTTTGTGTTACCGCGCTCGGCGAAACCGTCGGCGCGGCACAGCGCGCCGCCTACAGTGCAGTCAGTGAGATTGGCTGGAAGGGTGCCGACTGGCGGCCGGATATCGGCTGGCGAGCTCTGAATGACTGAGAACTCAACCGCAACTGGATGCGCGAACCATGCCAGAGCAAAAGCCGGCGATGTGGGTGCCACTCCCATCTCCGAGCGCCTGACCAAAGATCTGGCCGCTGCGGCACATTGCCTTAAGCAAGGCGGGGTGATCGCCTACCCCACCGAATACTGTTTCGGACTCGGCTGTGATCCCGCCAATGAAACTGCGGTAAGAAGAATCCTGGCAATGAAAGAACGCCCCTGGGAACAGGGTTTGATTGTTATTGCCGACCAAACCGAGAGGCTGCGCAAACTCATCGACCAGGAACAACCGGAACTGCTGGCGAAAGCAGCAGCCTCCTGGCCCGGCCCTTACACCTGGTTACTGCCTGCTTCTGCCGGGGCCGCCCCTTGGCTCAAGGGAAATCACACCTCTATTGCCGTGCGGGTAACAGCATTTCCTCTGGTACGGCAATTGTGTCGCGACAGCGGCATGGCGCTGATATCTACCAGCGCCAATCGATCCGGTCGACCGCCCTTGCGCACAAGCAAGGCCGTGCTGGCCGAGTTTGGCGCGGAGCTTGACCTGATCCTGGACGAAAGGGTGGGGACAGCAACCCAGCCCAGCACAATAAGAGATGCTGCGACTGGGCGCTGTCTTCGCGGCTGAATCCGAAATTGCTCGCTTTGCCAAAATGGAACAATCCCAAGAATTAAAAAGGGTCACGGAGTATCTGCGGGACCTCCAGTCACGAATTTGCACCTCGCTTGAGGAAACAGACGGCGCGGCGACTTTTCGTCAAGACGTCTGGGAACAGGACAATGGGTCAGGACGCACCCATATCCTGAGCAATGGTCGGGTGTTTGAACAGGGTGGTGTCAATTTTTCCCACGTGTATGGCTCAGCGCTGCCCGCCGCTGCCTCGTCACGGCATCCAGAGTTGGGGGGCAGCCCATTTCAGGCGACGGGAGTCTCCCTGGTGGTGCATCCACACAATCCATTTATCCCCACCTCTCATATGAACGTGCGGTTTTTTTGTGCAAGCACACCGTCCGGACTGATTTGGTGGTTTGGTGGAGGGTTCGATCTGACACCGTACTATGGTGACGAAGTCGATGCGGTCCACTGGCATCAAACCGCGCTTGAGGCATGTTCGCCCTTCGGCAGCGATCTTTATCCCCAATTCAAGGCCGCCTGCGACGACTATTTTCATCTTCGTCACCGTAACGAACAAAGAGGCATCGGCGGCCTTTTTTTTGACGACTTCAGTGAAGGGGGTTTTGAGAACGCGTTCGCGCTTACCCGTAGCATTGGCGATCACTACCTTCCGGCGTATCTGCCGATTGTGGCCCGGCATCGTGATACCCCGTTTGCTCCTCATCATCGCGAATTTCAACTTTACCGCCGGGGCCGCTACGTGGAATTCAACCTGGTGTACGACCGCGGAACATTGTTCGGCCTGCAAAGCGGCGGTCGGATCGAGTCGATCCTGATGTCCTTACCTCCTAATGTTGCCTGGCGGTACGACTGGCGAGCCGAGCCGGGCAGTCCCGAAGCCGATCTTGTAGAAAATTTCCTTCAGCCAAAAGACTGGCTGGCTCAAGCCACAAAACAAGAATCCTCATAAGGATCTGCATGGCACAGCGTCTGTACACCCTGCTGCTGTGGCTTGCATTGCCGCTCGTGATGATCCGGTTGGGCTTGCGGGCAGCGAGAAGTCCGGGCTATCGCGGGCGTATCGAGGAACGCTTTGGAGGCGGCAGTGCGGATCGGGCATCCTGTGATGTTTGGATCCACGCGGTCTCCGTTGGAGAAGTTAATGCGGCGACGCCGCTTGTGCAGAGACTGCTCAACGAGAAGCGCAATCTGGATATCCTCATCACCACCATGACACCGACGGGAGCACAGCAGGTCGTCGATACTTTTGGCAATCAGGTGCGTCATCGTTTTGCACCCTACGACTACCCTTTTGCGATTCGACGCTTTCTCGATCGCTATTCGCCAAAACTTTTGGTTCTTATGGAAACAGAAATCTGGCCGAACATGATCCGTCTTTGCCATCAGAGAGGCATACAGGTCGTCATGGCAAACGTCAGACTCTCTGAGCGCTCAGCAAAAGGCTATCGTTCGGTTCTGCCGTTAGTACGAGAAGGGCTGAACAGGGTGTCACTCTTCGCCACGCAGTCGGAAGCAGACCGCGAGAATCTTCTGTCGCTGGGAGTAGCCAAATCCAAAACACATCGCACCGGCAGCATGAAGTTCGAGATCAAGATGCCCGCCAGCGTCAACGAAGTGGCGCAAGCCGTGCGGAGGGACTGGAGCCCCAACCGTCCCGTCGTGGTCGCAGGGAGCACCCACGAGGGTGAAGAAGACCTGCTCTTGAGCGCCTTCCAGTCATTGCTCAACGACTTTCCCGATCTCCTTCTGGTCATCGCGCCGCGCCATCCCGAGCGCTTCGAATCTGTCGTCAAGCTCGTGGCCCGACAGGGCTTTAAGGCAAGTCGCCGGACGATGCAATCCGGCGCACTGGACTCCGACGTCCAGATTCAAATTGCCGACACCATGGGCGAGTTGCCGGTGCTGTATGCGGCGGCAGACATTGCTGTGGTTGGCGGCAGCCTGATTCCGATTCGAGGTATTGGCGGGCATAACATTCTCGAACCCTGTGCCGTTGGCGTCCCAGTGATCTTCGGCAGGAACATGGGGAATTTCCTGGAAATCAGCGACATCGCATTAAGCGCAGGCGCAGGCTTTCAGGTAGGCGACAAGGCAGATCTGATTGTGCAGTTGAAGCGTCTGCTCAACGATGCGCCCTTGAGAGGTGTCGTCGGTGAAGCGGGTCGCAAAATGGTGGAACAAAATACCGGTGCGACACAAACAACCTGCGAACTCATCCTGCCGCTTCTCGCCGTGCGCTAACCAAACGGTATACCAAAACACTCTAATCGTTAACTGCGTGTGCTCTTAAACCTACGAATAAACTTTTTAATTCGCGTCATTCAAGCCTTTAACGTTTAACCTAAACGCACACAAAAACTTCACGCAGTTTATTAAGTCAGTGATGACAAGTTATCGCGTTGTATTTTTTACCAATGCACCAATAAAAAATGCTCACAACACGTTGAACTGTTTGCTTGACATTTAACTTTGCATGACTATAGTTCGCCTGCAAGGAGTAACGAGAACATAGTTACTCCAATGTTTACCGGTACGCTTCCTCGTTTCATTAGATAAACGAAACTTAATGTATACGGGAGACGCAAAGTGGTATTGCTGACAGAGGCGGTGTGTCGATAAGCCAACAATGTGAACTTGAGTAACGGTTCGCAGGTAAATCAACCCTAAGCAGGAGGCCATTATGGCGGCGAAAAAGAAGGCGACCAAGAAACGAGCAGCATCAAAAAAGAAGGTAGCGAAGAAAGCAACGAAGAAGAAAGCAACGAAGAAGAAAGCAAC
>WTHR01000224.1:29468-43033 GCA_011523045.1 Gammaproteobacteria bacterium
AAAAGAAGGTAGCGAAGAAAGCAACGAAGAAGAAAGCAACGAAGAAGAAAGCAACCAAGAAAAAGGCTGCTAAGAAAAAAGTAGCAAAGAAAGCAACGAAGAAAAAGGCTGCTAAGAAAAAAGCGACCAAGAAGAAAGCAACCAAGAAAAAGGCTGCTAAGAAAAAAGTAGCAAAGAAAGCTACGAAGAAAAAGGCTGCTAAGAAAAAAGCGCGACGGCGCTGATTAACGGCTGATCCGGATTACCGGTTCAGCACAAAAGGCGACGGTTTTTACCGTCGCCTTTTTTATTGCCTGTCCTGCGGCTGGTACCAGTACCCCCGGACTTCGCTCACGGTCGTTTTCCACTCAGCGTTTCCCTTAACTGTAATCCGCGGGAAACTGAGATTGACCCTGAAATCCCGGGCATGGCCGGGCGGAACCTCAAGCGTTACCGTCGGGTGCGTCACTCCCAGGACAGGGCAGTTTTTGGTGTCGCGATCGGGCTTAGTTGAACAATCACGCAGTTCGACTACCAGGGTGGTTTCCGACAGGACGGTATCGACCGACCGATTCGCCAGGCGACCGATAAGATCGAAGCTGTCAGCATACGATGGAACAAACTCCACGGTCAGAACATCGACATCATCCACCAGGATCCGAGCGGACTGGCGTTCCCGCTCTCCGGGAATAATTTGCAGGAGCAGGATTGCACTGCCCAAAAGCACAAACAGAATAGCAAATGCCAGGCGCGGGTAACGAACCGAGATGGCTACCAACGCCAGTGCCAAGATTCCCAAAATTATCCAGTGCATAAAATGTGATCCTGCATTGCGCCTGGTGGTATATATAACACCGTCCATGTTTACACAAAGAAGTCGTGGCACTAACACGCGATTCACATTCCCATGCGCATGCCCCAGTTGAGCCAGAGCGATTCGATCTCTATTGCCGATAAGGCGAGACAGGCGAGATCCGTCACTCACGACACCCTGACTGCCACAGAGCGCCAATCGCTTCGCCGGCAGGCGGCTGAGCTTCTGGCACGCGAAGACGCGGTACTTGTTGCGCATTACTATGTTGACAGTGAGTTGCAGGAACTCGCTGAAGAGACCGGGGGCTGCGTAGCTGACTCGCTGGAGATGGCTCGCTTTGGTCTTACCCATCCCGCAGGCACGGTGGTCGTAGCGGGGGTGCGTTTCATGGGAGAGACCGCAAAGATTCTCAGCCCTGAGAAACAGGTGCTGGTGGTTGAACCGCAAGCCGAGTGCTCTTTGGATCTCGGTTGCCCGGCGGCGGCTTTCAGCGCCTTCTGTGATCAGCATCCTGAACGCACCGTAGTGGTTTATGCCAACACCAGTGCGGAGGTGAAAGCGCGGGCGGACTGGGTCGTGACCTCTTCAATTGCCGTTGACCTTGTGGCTGATCTTGCCGCCAAGGGCGAGAAGATGATTTGGGCGCCAGACCGTTACCTGGGCGATTACGTCAAACGCCAGACCGGAGCGGATCTTTTGCTCTGGGACGGCAGCTGCATCGTACACGAGGAATTCAAGGCGGAGGTGCTTTTAAACCTCAAGCACCAACATCCCGAGGCCAAGATACTGGTACATCCGGAATCCCCGGCGTCGGTGATTGCGCTGGCTGACGTCGTAGGATCCACCAGCCAGCTGATCCAGGCGGCTCAACAGCTGGATTCGTCTTTTTTCATCGTGGCAACCGAAGAGGGCATCCTGCACAAGATGCGACAGAGCGCGCCCGATAAAACTTTCGTCGCAGCTCCCACGGCTGGCGAAGGCGCTACCTGCGTCAGTTGTGCCCACTGCCCCTGGATGAAGATGAACGACCTCCAGCACCTGATCGCCGTGCTGCAGGCAAAAGACACGGAAGTGCATATCGACGAAACAATACGGGTCCGTGCTGCGGTACCGATCCAGCGAATGGTTACCTATGGCCAGCAACGCGCATAACCGGCTCTAGTGCCATGAAATTTCAACGAGGCCTTTTGCCTGAAGCAACAGATCGGACGGGTGTTCTGTTGGTCAATCTTGGCACGCCCGATGCCCCAAGCACCCCTGCCGTCAGACGGTATCTTGGAGAGTTTCTCCACGATCACCGCGTCGTAGAACTCAGTCGCTGGATTTGGTGCCTCATTCTGCACGGCGTCATTCTGCGCATCAGACCCAAGCGCAGCGCGGCCGCCTACCAGACGATCTGGGGCGAGTCGGGTTCTCCGCTCATGTCGCTGACCCGCCAACTCACCGAAGGCGTTGAAGCGAATCTGAACAAACTTGGCGGCCAAGGCGTCAGCGTCACGATGGCCATGCGCTACGGACAGCCGTCGGTGACGCACGCGCTTGAGCATCTTGCAGGCAGCGGCGTTAACCGCATCGCTGTCCTGCCTTTATATCCGCAGTACTCCTGCAGCACGACGGCATCTGTTTACGACGCGGTAGGCAACACGCTAAAGGGTTGGCGCAACCTGCCCGCAATCCATATTGTGCGGGACTACCATCTTGCCGATGGCTATCTCGATGCGTTGGCAGCCTCCGTTCAAGCACACTGGGCCGGGCACACCCCGGGCGAGAAACTTGTGATCTCTTTTCATGGGACACCCCAACGGTATGCCGATCAAGGCGATCCTTATCGCCTGCAGTGTGAAGAGACCGCCGCGGCTCTCGCGCAACGCCTGGCGTTGACGGACGAACAGTGGATCCTCACATTCCAGTCCCGGTTTGGCCGAGCTCCGTGGCTTCAGCCCTACACCGACAAAACGCTGCAGTCCCTCGCTCAGCAGGGGACGCGGAGCGTGGACGTAATTTGTCCTGGCTTTGCAGTGGACTGCCTGGAAACGCTCGAAGAGATCGCCGAGGAAAATGCCGGGATCTTTCGTGAAGCAGGCGGTGAGAATTTCGCTTATATCCCCTGCCTGAATGACCGCAAGGAGCACAGTGCAGCGCTGGCTGATCTGCTCCGCAACGAGTTGCCGGCCTGGTTCAGCAACGAACCCTCGCGTTGAGACACACCCGGATAGCTAACGTCCGCCTGACCGCAAGGCACTGATCACCGGCGCCGTGCGCGGTCGCTGCCCGTGCCAAATCCAAAACGCCTCTGCTGCCTGCTCCACCAGCATGCCAAGGCCATCCACCGCCCGAACCGCCCCAAGCCCCAACGCCCAACGCATGAACGCCGTCGGCTGGTCTGCATAGGCCAGATCATAAGCCTGGCTGCCGGGATGAAAAACCGACTCCGATAGCGCGGGCACCTGGCTCGACAGACTTGCCGCCGTGGCATTGATCACAAGATCAAATGCCTCGTTCACGTCATCGAGTCCACAAGGATGGATGCGATCGGGTGAGTCCATTGATGCCACGAGCTCGCGTGCACGCGAGACAGTGCGGTTGGCGATGACTACACAGTCCGGATTCGACTGCAGCAGGGGCTGCACGATCCCGCGTGCCGCACCCCCCGCCCCAATGATCAGAATCCTCGCACCGGTACATGCAATGCCGAGATTCTCCTGCAGATCACGCACCAGGCCGATGCCATCCGTATTGTCTCCAGCAATATGATCGTCGCCTGAAAACGACACCGTGTTGACCGCGTTCGCAAATTTTGCCCGCTCAGAAACCTCATCGGCCAGGCGAAACGCCGCTTCTTTGAATGGCAGTGTGACATTGATTCCCGCCACACCGCCAGCCTGAAGGTTGCGCACCCCCTGCTCAAATGCGATGGGGTCAAGCGCAATCGCATCATAAGACAGCGATACGTTACACTGGCGCGCAAAAGCCTCGTGGATCTGCGGTGATTTACTGTGCAGGACAGGATGCCCCACCACAGCAAAACGGCGTTGACGGCTCTTAAAATCAAAAAGATCACTCATCGTTGTGCCCATTGCGCTAGCGCTTCAGCGAGGACTATAGCCGAGTTGTCTCAACCGCCGCGAACCCGACGGCACAGCGTGCGAGACCGTATCAAGTGCAATACATCGAACAGCCTCGGGGCGTTCTCTCAGCGCTCGGCCAATGACTGCCTTTCAATGAGAACTGCCTGCCACAATAACCCGTCGTGAATGATCTGGCTGCTGACGTAAGAGCACTTGCCGAGGCGCGAGCCGCCCGGATAAAAGCACTCGGCCAAGAGCGCGGCGGGCGGGCCGACCGGGCAAGCCACTGGGCGGACTTAACCACCGTCATGCTCGGCAGCGAATTTATCGCACGCACACTTTCGGGCAACCCGGCTTTGCTGGACAAACTCGATGCTGCCGCACGACCATCCGATCCGAAGACTCTGCGTCAACAGATTGATGACTTGCGCGGGGATCGGGAAGAGATTGGCACGGCGCTTCGACGGATCAGGCAGGAGCAGATCGTTCTGCTGGGATGGCGCGACCTTGTCGGTAAGGCCCCCTTGTCAGAAGTACTGGAGACCCTGTCCACCCTGGCCGATGCAGCCATTGACGCGGCGCTGAAATGCGCCCACCTCGAACTCGTTAACCGGTTTGGACAACCGATCGGCGAGAACAGCGGCAAGCCGGTGCAATTGACGGTTCTGGGCCTCGGCAAGCTCGGCGGGCGTGAACTCAATATGTCGTCTGATATCGATCTGGTTTTCGCTTATCGGGAAAACGGATCTACCGACGGGACACAATCCATCAGCAACCATGAGTTCTTCATCAAACTGGGTCAGGCCCTGATTGATATCCTGCAGACCCCGACAGCCGATGGGTTGGTCTTTCGGGTAGATATGAGACTTCGCCCCAACGGCGATAGCGGACCGTTGGCACTCTCCTTTGATGCCATCGACCACTACTTTCTGACCCACGGTCGCGAGTGGGAACGCTACGCGCTGATCAAGGCGCGTCCCGTTGCGGGTGACATAGCTTCGGGCATGGAACTGCTCGGCAGCTTAAGACCTTTCATCTACCGAAAGTACCTTGATTTTGGGGCTTTTGAATCGATCCGCTCCATGAAAACCCTGATCGATCGTGAGCTCGCAAAAAAATCGCTCACCGGCAACGTCAAACTTGGGCGTGGCGGAATCCGCGAAATTGAGTTCATCGTACAAAGTCACCAGCTGATTTACGGGGGCAGAAACGCAGCGCTGCGCACGGCTTCCCTGTATGAGGCACTGGCAGCACTGGAAGAGGGAGGGATGCTGGATCGTGCGGACTGCGACAGGTTGCGCAGCCACTATGACTATCTGCGGGTGCTCGAACACCGCCTTCAGATCATGGATGATGCGCAAACCCATTCGATTCCGGTGGAGCCACTCGCCCGCACGCGGATCGCTTTGGCGATGGGCTATCCAGACAACGTCGACTTCGAGTCAGTCCTGGCCTCTGTCAACGACGATGTCCACAAACTTTTTCGCAGCGTATTCCATCATGACCGAGGATCCCGCCCTGACGACCAGGACTCACTCTTTGCTGATCTGTGGGACGAAACCCTCGCCCCTGAGGATCAGCTCACCCAATTCAGGGCACTCGGCTTTCAAGACCCACAGCAGGTCCAGACCCTGCTGGCCGGTATCCGTCATAGCCGCTTTTATCAGGCTTTTTCACGCGAAGGCCGCGAACGGCTGGACGCCCTGATGCCCCTCGTTCTGAAACGCTGCGCCCAAACCGAAAGCCCGGATACCGCCATCAGCCGGGTACTGTTTGTGATTGAGTCGATCGGCCGACGGTCGGCTTACCTTGCTCTGCTGACTGAAAATGAATTGGCCCTGTCACAGCTGGTCCGTCTGGTCAGCGCCTCGAGTGAGATCAGTCACTGGATCGCGAGCCACCCGGTTATCCTGGACGAACTAATTGACCCCATCACCGCTTATCAGCCGCAGGCGTGCAGCGAGATCCGCCAGGAACTGGCGCGCAAACTCGACTCGCAGGACGGGGAGGATCTCGAAGCCGCCATGGAGATACTTCGGGAATACCGTCAGGCCTACAGTCTCCGGATAGCCGCGGCCGATGTCGCACAACTGCTGGAGATTGAAACTGCGGCGGCTTCGCTGAGCGCTTTGGCTGAAGCTGTGCTGTGCCACGCGCTTGTCATCGCCGAGCGTACGTTAAAGACACCGGCAGCTCCGCACGAGAGCGCTGAACTGGGCATCATTGCCTACGGCAAGCTAGGCAGTCAGGAACTCGGCTATCACTCCGATCTTGATATCGTTTTTGTTTACGAACAGCCAGACGCCGAAGATCCCCAGGCAGCCGCGGCACGGCGCCACTACTTCGGCAGGCTGGCCCAACGGCTGGCGCATATACTCACCACGCATACACCGGCAGGAGAGGCCTACTCCATTGACACCCGGCTACGGCCTGGCGGGAGTTCAGGGACGGTGGTAACCCCGATCAAGGCTTATCATGAGTATCTGTCGACCTCGGCATGGACCTTTGAGCATCAAGCCCTGGTTCGCGCAAGAATGATCACCGGCAGCGACACCCTGCGGCAACGTTTCGAAGATATTCGCCACCGTGTTCTCTGTCAGCCCCGCGAGACATCCAAGCTGCAAAGTGCGATGCGGGATATGCGACAACGCATGCGCCAACACCATTCTCGCCACAGCGGATCCGACTTTGACCTGAAACACGATGCGGGGGGCATTGTCGACATCGAGTTTCTGTGCCAATACCTCGTTCTGAAATTTGCGCATCAAACTCCCGCACTCACCCGGCACCGCGGCAACCTTCGCATCCTGTCTGAACTTGCGGCATCTGGCGCCATTGCGAGCGAGACCGCAAAGACCCTGTCAGACACCTTGGCACAATACCTGTCAAAAGAAAACGAACTCAAGCTCGGTCGTCGTAAAGCCCTTTTGCCCGAGACTGCTTTTGCTCCTGAGCGTGAGGCCATCCAAAGGCTTTGGCGCAAACATCTGGAGCACACCTCACTGTGATCCTCTGATCGACATTCCGGCGAACCCAGAACGCATTGATCAGATAGAATTCTCGGTTTATCCGGTTTCACGGTGTTACCAATGGCCGACGGCTTGACTATTTCGCTAGTAGTGGGTTCTTTCCATCAAACATCCTGCGAGATCATGGTGAAGAAGGCGCGGTCGACCGCGCGGGGACTGGGGCTACAAGTCCGTGACGAGGTCTGGGTGCCGGGATCCATGGAAAAGCCCCTCGCGACAAAACGACTGCTGGAACGATCCGTCGTTGATGCCGTGGTCGTGCTGGGCATCATCGAGCGGGGCGAGACCGCGCATGGGCGGGTCATGGGGCAAGCCGTCATCCAGTCGCTCATCGATCTGCAATTGGCAACGAACAAGCCGGTGGGTGTCGGTATTCTGGGGCCTGAAATTCTGCCTGAGCAGATACCGCCCCGTCTGGCGCCCTATGCTGAAGCGGCCGTCAAAGCGGTCCACGCGATGCTGGTCAGTTAGATGGGTCCTCCCGACTCTTTCTCGGTTTTGTAATAATGCGCGGCCGGCTTAGCGCATTTCGCTAACACAATGAAGTTCACTAAAGGAAGAAATGATGTCATTTTCAGATCGTGACGGCGTAATCTGGTTCGATGGTCAAATGGTGCCCTGGCGAGACGCCCAGGTACATGTATTGACGCATACCCTGCACTACGGGCTGGGGGTGTTCGAAGGCGTGCGCGCCTATCAGACCGACCGGGGAACCGCTATCTTCCGTCTGGAGGACCATACCGACCGATTCTTCCGATCGGCCCATATTCTTGGCATGAAGATCCCCTACGATGCCAAAACCCTGAACGATGCTCAGATTGCGGTGGTCAAAGAGAACGGACTGGCCAGCGCCTATCTGCGACCGCTCGCGTTCTATGGTTCAGAGGGCATGGGCATCCGAGCCGACATGCTGAAAACCCATATCGCCATTGCGACCTGGGAATGGGGCGCCTATCTTGGCGAAGAAGGCCTTGAGAAAGGTATTCGTGTCCGGACCTCCTCTTTCACGCGGCACCACGTCAATATCACCATGTGTCGCGCCAAAGCCTGCGGCAACTACATCAATTCGATCCTCGCCCTGCAAGAGGCTTTGTCCGCAGGCGCCGACGAGGCATTGATGCTGGACTCCACCGGCTATGTAATGGAAGGCACCGGGGAGAATGTCTTTGTGATTCGAGACGGAGTCGTCTACACCCCGGACCTGACTTCCGCATTGGAGGGTATTACCCGGGATACGGTAATCCGCCTCATTGCCGAATCCGGGCTGGAACTGATAGAAAAACGAATTACCCGGGACGAGATCTATGTCGCTGATGAGGTGTTCTTCACCGGCACCGCGGCTGAGGTTACCCCGGTCCGTGAATTGGATGGCCGACAAATCGGCAGCGGCACCCGCGGCCCGGTAACACAGATGCTGCAGGCGAAATACTTCGACTGCGTGCAGGGACGTGACAGCCAGCATGACGACTGGCTGACCTTTGTCTGATTTCAGCCCATGAGCAACTCCAATCCCCATCAAGCCAAGCCGTCCGATGCGCGGCGGGTGCGCCAGATCGTGGCGGCCGACCTGCCGCTGCACTGCCCTCCCGATGACAGCGAACTGTGGAATCAACACCCCCGGGTCTATCTGCCCATCCATCCGGGTGAAACGGCGCTCTGCCCCTACTGCGGCAACCGCTTTTTTCTGTCGGACGCTTCCTGACGCCGGCCGGGACGCCTAACCGTAAGGCAGGTCGCTATCTCGAACCAAGCTGCCTCACGGGTGTTGGTCGTCGGTCCTGCCTGGATCGGCGATATGGTGATGGCGCAGTGCCTGTTTAAGGTACTGAAATCAAGAGAAGATGCCCCCGCCATTACCCTGACGGCACCACCGGTCACTGCCGGGTTGGCCCATCGGATGCCGGAGGTCGACGAGATTATAGAAACCCCCTTTGAGCACAGGCGGCTGCAGATGGCTGACCGCTGGAGAATCGGCCGCTCGCTTCGGGAACATCACTTTGATCAGGCCATCATCCTCCCGGGGTCATTAAAGGCGGCTCTGCTGCCCTTCTTTGCCAAAGCCGCCGTCCGAACCGGATACCGCGGCGAACCCCGGTGGGGTCTCGTTAACGATCTGCGAACCCGGCCATCCACCAAAGAGGATCCCATGGCCGCTCGCTTTGTCCAACTGGCCTTTGCGGATGGCGCGGCGACGGTCTCAAGCTACCCATACCCCCGTCTTACCAGTCACCCTCAAAATGTGCGAAAAGTCTTTCAGAGCATCGGCCGGGATGTCCCGACCTCTCCCGTTATCGCGCTCTGTCCCGGCGCGGAATTCGGGCCGGCCAAACGCTGGCCCCAAGCGCACTTTGCATCGGTGGCGGATCATTTTCTTAAGCAGGGTTGGGAGGTCTGGCTGCTCGGGGGCAAGGCCGATCAGGCCGTTGCTGAAGACATCGTGAGATCATCCTCAGACCCTGAGCACTGTGTCGACCTGACTGGAAAAACCAGCATTGGCGAGGCTATTGATCTGCTGGCTCATGCCCGTGCAGCGGTCAGCAATGACTCTGGCCTGATGCACGTGGCCGCGGCCACGGGAACGCCGGTAGTCGGGATATTCGGCTCCTCAAGTGAGCATCACACGCCGCCGCTCGGACCTTTAACGCAGGCCGTCTCTCAGACACTCGATTGCCGCCCCTGTTTTGCCAGAGAATGTCCCCTTGGCCACACGCAGTGCCTCAAAACCCTTGAGCCTGATCGCGTCATTACCGCGTTGTCCCGTTTACTTGAGCAAACAACTCATTAGATCGACGTAAAATGGATCAGTATTTTTTGGGAAGCCTCTCGTGAGCACTAAACCCCTTTCCGTCCTCGTTACCGGCGGCGCCGGATACATCGGCTCGCACACTACCCGGCAACTGGTTGCAGCGGGCCATCAGGTTACCGTCGTGGATAACCTTTATAGCGGCCATAAATGGGCAGTGGCGCCCGAAGCCGAATTTCATGAGTGCGACGCCGGAGACGCCAAAGCGATGCGGGCGCTGATGGAGTCACGACGATTCGATGCCGTCATCCATTTTGCGGGGCACATCGTAGTGCCGGAATCAGTGTCAGACCCGGGCAAGTACTATCGAAACAACGTTGTCGGATCGCTCAACCTCATCGAGTGCTGCCAGCAAGCCGGCGTGGGTCTTTTTGTTTTTTCATCCAGCGCGGCGGTCTATGGCAATCCGGCGGAGGTTCCCGTTAATGAAAGCGCGTTAACCCACCCCATCAATCCCTACGGACGCACCAAGCTCATTACCGAATGGACGCTTCAGGACTTTGCCGAGCGGTCGCAAGGAGATTCGGGTCTGCGATTCGTTGCCTTGCGGTATTTCAATGTGGCAGGGGCATCTCTTGACGGCACACTGGGTCAGGCCACCCCGGAGGCCACCCACCTGATCAAAGTGGCCTGTGAGACTGCCTGTGGAAAACGCGATGCGGTGTCGGTTTTTGGTACCGATTACGACACCAAAGACGGCACCTGTATCCGGGACTATATCCATGTGGAGGATCTTGCCGGCGCACATCTGAAAGCGCTTGACTACCTGGCTGACGGCGGAGAGTCATCCATCCTCAATTGCGGCTATGGTCATGGCTACAGCGTGCGCGAAGTGCTCGAGATGGTGCGCAAGGTCAGCGGCGAGCACTTTGAGATCCAAGAAGCCGGCAGGCGAGCGGGGGACCCCGCCTGCCTGGTATCGAACAACCGGGCCATAAAAGAGCGTTTGGGCTGGCAGCCCCAACATGATGACCTCGAAATCATTTGCTCTAGTGCATTCAAGTGGGAGCATGCGGGACAGCACCGAACCCTGGGGAATGGGTAGGGGCTGGGTAAAGAGCAAATAGAAAAGTCGCAAAAAAGAACAAGGGAGCGGTAGAGTAGAATAAGAGCGTCGACAGCAGAATCGCAGACTGTCGGGACCACTATGAAGCTTGCGCTTTGCCTCTACAAATATTTCCCCTACGGGGGCCTTCAGCGGGACTTTCTTCGCATTCTCAACGAGTGTCGCGACAGGGGCCATTCGGTCCATGTATATACAGGCGAGTGGCAGGGTGAGCGCCCCAACGGTGTCGAGCTTCATGTTCTGAGGTCAAGCCGTCTTGGGGGAAACCACGTCCGCGACCGGCGGTTTTTCGGTCGTCTGCAAAAAGCCCTCGCGACCGAACAATTCGACGCGGTCATTGGCTTCAACAAGATGCCGGGTCTTGATCTTTACTACGGTGCCGACTTTTGCTACCTCGGCAGGGCCGCGCCGCAGTATGGGCCGATGTACCGCTCCACCCCACGCTATCGCCACCTTTATGCCTTCGAACGCGCTGTCTTCAGCCGGGACAGCGATACCCAGATATTGTCCCTGTCCCCTCGGGAAAAAAGCGTCTACCAGCAATACTACGGTACGCCTGAAGAGCGGTTCCATATGCTTCCGGCGACCCTGGACCTTGACCGCCAACCGGTGACAGACCGCTCCGGAATCCGGACCCGTGTCCGTCAGGAACTCGACGTGGCGTCATCAGACACGCTGCTGCTCTTTGTCGGATCAGGATTCAAGACCAAGGGGCTGGACCGGGCGCTGATCGCGCTTGCGCACCTGCCATCGGGGCTTTCGGAAAACACACGGCTGGTGGTGGTGGGGCAAGATCAGGCAGGGCCGTACCTGCGCCTGGCACAAAAACTGGGTGTCGCCGAGCGGGTTCAGTTCCTCGGGGGCAGAACCGACATCCCGGACCTTCTGGCGGCCGGAGATCTCCTGATCCATCCCGCCTACATGGAAAACACCGGCACCATTTTGCTCGAGGCCATTGCCGCCGGGCTTCCCGTCATTGCCACGGACGTTTGTGGTTATGCGGACCATATTGTCAAAGCCGTTGCGGGCAGGGTGCTGGCGTCCCCCTTTGATCAGGACGAATTGGACCGCGAACTGGCGAGTGCCCTGGTCTCAACGGAGCGAGCCCTCTGGTCGCAGAACGGACAGCGCTACGGAGCTGATCCCAGTCTCTACCATATGCCCGCAAGTGCGGTCGATGCCATTGAATCCGTGGTGCAAAATTCCGTCGAACACAAATCCGTCAAGGAGTCCACGGCCAACCCGTGGGTGTATCTGCGAAAAGACCTCGTTGATCTGGGCGACTTCCCAAAAATCATGGAGGTCCACGGAGAAACGTTCCGAGAAGCCCCCGGCCGCAAAACCGTACGCTTTTCCAGACAGGAAAAGAATTACTTCCTGAAAACCCACACGGGGGTAGGCTGGCAGGAAATCATCAAGAACCTTTTTTATTTCCGCCTGCCGGTTCTTGGCGCCATGAATGAATGGCATGGCGCTCATCATCTGCAGCGTCTTGGGATCGACACACTCACCATTGCCGGATACGGCACCGCAAGCGGCAACCCCGCCAGACGGCGCTCATTCATCATCACCGATGAGATCTCGGATACCCAAAGTCTCGAGGAGTTTTGCAGCGCCTGGAAACACCGACCCCCGCGACAACCGCACGAAATCCGCTACAAACGCTGGCTGATTGAGAGTCTCGCAAAGATAGCGCGGCGACTTCACAATAGTGGCGCCAATCATCGGGATTTCTACCTCGTCCACTTTCTGTTGCAGCCGGGGCTAAAGGACGGAATGCTGCATCCCGATGCCAGCCGGCTCTTCGTGATCGATCTGCACCGTATGCAGTTGCGCAGAAAAACCCCCAAGCGCTGGAAAATCAAGGATGTGGCGGGGCTTCACTATTCAAGCATGGATCTTGGGCTCACCGCGCGCGATCGGCTGCGCTTTATTCGCCTTTATTCGCAGGGCAGCCTGCGCCAGGCGCTGGGTCGGGATCGGCAGTTTTGGGAACGCGTCGAGCGTCGCGCCAATCGCCTCTATGCTTCCGAACAGCGCCGCTCGCCCGACAGTGAACTCACTGCCGCCCAAACCCTGCACAGCGCCGGGACGCAGCCCTGACCGACACCCCTCACGCAAGCAGCGCCAACTCCGCTGGGGACTTCGCGCAGTTAAGGGACGATGTCGAATCGTGGCAACACCAAACACTTCGGGGCGCGCTGGTCTCCCGATACGCCTCGCCCCTGCTTGAAAATCTGCTGGCCCATCCCGACGCAAGTTTTGAACAACCGGGGGCACAGATCATCAAGCAAGATGTCAAAACGACTCTGGCCACGACGTCTTTCGACGGCGCACGCTACGTCATCAAGCGTTACAACTGCACAAGCCCCCTGCACCGACTCAGGCTGGCAGTCTCCACCTCCCGCGCGGAGCACAGCTTCTGGGCGGCGCAGGAGTTCACCCGAATCGGCATTGTGACCACGCTGCCGGTGGCCTGGGTGCAGGAGACCCGCTGGGGTCTGCGTGGGCGGTCCTGGTTCGTCTACGAACATACTGACGATGCCATCCGGGCAGACGATCTGAGCGACGACTCTGATCCAGAGCAGATCGATCAGATGCTTGGCACAATGGTCAGGAATCTGGTGTGGATGCGCGAGCACGGATTTTCCCATGGGGATATGAAACCCCCGAATTACCTGATCACCGCCAGCAGGGCAGTCATGATAGATCTCGACGGAGTGCGCCAACACAAGCACGCCGTAGCCTGCCAGCAGGCGCTCGCGCGCGACGTCGCGCGGTGGACCCGATGGTGGGATCAGGATGA
>WTHR01000152.1 GCA_011523045.1 Gammaproteobacteria bacterium
ACGTTAACCAGAGCGAAGGCGGGCCAGGCTTGCCGCAGTGGATCGAAAAAGACCGCAACCTTGTGGATGCAGACGTCGTCCTTTGGCATACCGTGGGCGTACTGCATCTGCCAAGGCCTGAAGATTTCCCGGTCATGCCCGTTGAGTACACTGGATTTATGCTGAAGCCCTTTGGCTTTTTTGAGCGTAATCCGGCGATCGATCTGGCGCCCCCTTTATGCCGGAAACCGTGATGAGAATGGCTGGCGTCAGGACAGGATCTTAAGGCGAAGAGGCGCGTCTATATGTTTCTGAAAAATGCCTGGTATGTGGCCGGTTGGAGCAAAGAATACGGGCAGAAACTCGTAGCCCAACGACTTCTGAATGAGTGTGTGGTGCTTTATCGAAAGCAGGACGGCACACCAGTGGCCCTGGAGGATGCCTGTCCGCATCGGAAATTGCCTTTGTCCAAGGGCAGCTTAAAGAATGATGCGATTGAGTGCGGGTACCACGGGCTCACTTTTGACGGATCGGGAAAATGTGTCGCGGCACCAACGCAGCCGGAGCAGATTCCTGAAAAAGCCAGGGTCAGAAGTTATCCGGTGGTTGATCGATATCGTCTGCTTTGGATCTGGATGGGCGAACCGGAACTGGCTGATCCGAATGACATTGTTCACATCGAGAACTTTGATAACCCCAATTGGGGTTGCACCGAAGGCGGCACAATGGAGATGGAATGCAACTATCTCTGGATTTGTGACAACCTGCTGGATCCCAGTCATGTGGCCTGGGTGCACGTGTCCTCATTCGCCGGCGCAGGCACGGATGACGGTCAACTGGATCTGCACCGGACCGAATCCGGAGTCACTGTCTCGCGCTGGATTTACGGACAACTGCCGTCGCCGTACTACTCTGGTCTCGTGAAATTTGAAGGGCAGTGCGACCGCCTGCAGCACTATGAACTTCGCATTCCCAGCATCGCGATCAATAAATCTGTCTACACGCCTGTTGGCACCGGCGGGCCGGATAAGCCTGCCGTCGACAAAACTTATATCAACGTGTCGTATAACTTCATGACGCCAGTCGATGATGGCTTGACCCGCTATTTCTGGTTCCAGCATCGCAATACCGATCCTAGTGATGAGTCCGTATCCAAATTCATGAATGATGGTGCGCGCATGGCTTTTGAAGAAGACAGGGCTGTGTTGACCGAGGTGCATAAAGGTATGCGTGACCGACACACACCAAATATCGATCTTCGTCTTGATGCCGGGGCGAAGCTGTTTCGAAAGCAGCTCCAGCAAAGAATCGATAATGAGAATTCTGACTGAGCCAGGAGTTTCAGCGGCTTAACGGATCAATGTCAGGCGGATTGCTCAGTTAAGAAATCCGCGATTGCGGGAGTTCGGTAGCCATCCGCCCGCCAGGTGATAGGAAAGTAATTTTCGTCCATCGTGTTGTCTCCAAGTCTTTTGTAGCGGCTATAAATGGGCCCCGTGCCTTTGTGAAAATGCGCAGGGTCGTAGACCGCATCGCTCCGCATGCCGTGCATGACCAAAGAGCGCCTGGAGTTTTGGGAGTGATTGAAGCCTGAGCCGTGCCAGGTCCACCCATGGTGAAATGAGCCGCCGCCTTTCGGTACCTCGACGTAAACGATCTCAGGCTCAACCCCTTGTCGGTCAGCGGCCATCTCCATATAGCGTCGGTAATCTTCTGGTCCGTGGAATTCTCCCTCGGGCTCGGTGTGATGCCAACGGTGGGAGCCGCGCACGAATTCGACCGTCCCCCCGTCCCGGGTGGTTTCATCCAAGGCAATCCAGCAGCTTAGGAGTTCAGAGGGGCGATACCAACTGAGGAACGAATTATCCTGGTGATATCCAAGCGGTCGACTTTGTGGAGGTTTCCAAAGGACGTTATCGGACATCACCCGGGTGCCGGGCCAGTTGCCAAGCGATGCGATAGCCTCACCAATATCCGGGCGGGTAATCACGCTGGCGATAGCGATATTCGCTTTCCAGCCATTACAGATCTGTCGGGTCAGGGAGGGATCTCCGGTGCCTTCCTGCCAATTGACCTCATCAGGGCATACCCCGGTTTCAAAATCGCCCCGAAAAAGCGCCTCGAAGCTGTCTCTCAATCTTTCGACGGTATCGTCATCGATCAACCGTTCGACAACGAGAAACCCATCGCGATCAAAATCTGATTTTTGTTGTTTGCTCAGTCTAAACATGGATTGCTTTTACTGGACTGAAGGCAACCCTAAGGTGTTGGTGTGCTATCCCTATTCAGACGACCTGCCGCAGTTCGCAGATGTGCTCCTTGCGAACGCCGCAGCAGCCGCCAATCAGTTGTACGCCTTGATCCATCCAGCGTTTGGATGCCCGGGCGTAGTCTGAGGGAGAGATCATATCGTCGAATATCGCCGTCGTATTGTCTTCACTAAATTGGCAGACGTGCGCATATATCCCGACTGCACCGGGCCAGTGACTCTTCAGGATTTCCAGACACGCGTCTATATGGTCGACTTCCGTGTGCATGATACTGATAAGAGGGACGTCTTTTTCTTTAAGCGCAGTAAGCGCGTCTTCTAAAGGTTCGCCGCCCAAAAGACACATCCTTCCATCTATGGGTGTTACCGACACACCCGCCCAGACTGGCAATCCACTTGCTTTGGCTCCATCAACACAGGCAAGCAAGCGGTCGATGTGGCTCAGCATCTCAAGCATGATGAGATCACATCCCCCGCTGGCCATCAGTATGGCCTGATCACGGGTATTGGTTTCAAGCTCTTCTATCGACGGTCTGTCCTTGGTCCATATCCAATGCGTAATTCCTCCTGCAACCAACAGCCCGGACTGGCCGGAAGCGCTCCTTGCCTCATTGGCAAGCCGGACAGCAGCTTTGGTGAGTGCTTCGAATCGATCCTCGATCCCAGCTGAACGAAGGCAATGACGCGATGAGCTGAAGGTGTTGGTGATAATTATCTCGGCGCCGCATTCGATGTACTCTTCGTGGATCGCGCGGACGATCTCGGGGTGAGAGAGGGCAGCGCCGCTGTTCCAGGTGTTCACGACCTGAGGTACGCCTCGGCGTTCACACTCAGTACCGGTAGCGCCATCCAGCAGAATTCTCTCGCCTCGGCATATCCGATCCCAAATTTCCTGATAGCGCTTTGTTGTCATCCTTACTTTGCCTCCTTTAGCCCACTTTTCAGACAGCACCGCTAGTGGGAATTACTGAGCGGAGTGTCACCCAGTGTAGTGCCCCCCTCTAGAACGATTTCCTGCAGGCGATAACTCCAGCGCTCCATCAGCGTGGCTTGGGCGACCACCTGGTCTTCTAAAGAGACACGACTTGTGGGAATAGCCTCAGCCTGATCCACGACCTGTGCGGCAAGTTCGTTATTGCCAAGCTCAGTCATCTGCTCCCGGACATAGTTTCTTATATCCTCGGCCGTGACAGCCTCCATACCAATAGAAGACACATGTTGGTCAAGTTGTATAGAGACAGTGTTTGGCGTCAAGAGTTTGCCATCCGTGTCAAGAAAGACGCCGCTCCCCAGGGTTGATTTAGGAAGCCACGTTAACACCCACTCAGGAATGGTCAGATCCCAGGCCATTGAAGATTGTTTTTTGGTTCTCGTCCACACCCTGGTCTCTTCATCGATGTCAGACCAGTCCATTTCGACTATGTCTTTGAGCGGCTGTCCCGTTGCTAGCAGGAACCTATGCACCAAAGGTAAGTCTGGCCACAGGGCAAGAATCTCCGCATCCATGAGATCACGGGATAGGGTTCGTTCAGTTGTCACCAAAAACCTCAAGAGTTAACTTTTATCCGACAAGGCGGGATATTAATCTTGAATGGCTGTGGGTAGCCAATTTCTGCGTTAAGCGGGATGAGCCACCAAGTGCGTCAGATTTCGAGTTAATGGATTTGCTATCGCAAATCGTTAAGTATTGTGCGTTTTTTTACAATTGGAGGAGCATTAGATATGACAATATGTTCTATCCACTTAGGAGGTGCGACATGCCTTTAGAGATGAATCTTCATCCGTTTATTACCTGCGCCGTGACAGGTTCGGGGGGAACACAAGACCGGTCGCCGCACGTGCCGCGCTCACCAGAACAGATCGCTGCCAGCGCTATCGATGCGGCCAAGGCGGGTGCCGCCATCGTGCATTGTCACGTGCGCGATCCCGAGACCGGAAAGCCTGGCCGGCAAAAAGAACTTTTTCGGGAAGTGGTGGACCGTATCCGTGATGCCGACACCGATGTGGTGATTAACCTGACCGCCGGAATGGGCGGTGATATGGTTTTTGGAGATGTCGAAAGTCCATTGCCTCTGAATGAAGACGGTACTGACATGGCGGGTGCAACGGAGCGTGTGGCTCATGTTGCAGAGTGCCTGCCGGAGATTTGTACGCTTGATTGCGGGACGATGAACTTCGCGGAAGCAGACTACGTGATGACAAATACACCGGGGATGCTTCGTGCGATGGCGAAGATGATGGCGGATCTTGAGGTCCGCATCGAGATTGAGGCGTTTGATACTGGCCACCTGTGGTTTGCCAAACAATTGGTTCAGGAGGGGATCATTCCGGAACCGGTGATGATTCAGATGTGCATGGGCGTTCCGTGGGGCGCACCCGATGATCTCAACACCTTTATGGCAATGATTAATAACGCGCCGGCAGGCTGGACGGTGTCGGCTTTTTCACTCGGGCGCAATGAGATGCCCTATGCGGCGGCATCGGTACTCGCTGGCGCCAATATCCGAGTTGGTCTCGAAGACAATCTCTGGCTGAAAAAGGGCGAACTCGCCACCAATGCCCAACTTGTCGACAAGGCGGCAACGATTGTGACCAACATGGGATGCACGCTGATGACACCGGCAGAGGTGCGCGAAAAGCTTCAGTTGCAAAAGCGTATGCCCCAAAACGGCTAAGTCTAATTCTGAGAAGGTAGAGCGATGAACAGTATCGAAACAGTTGCGATTATCGGTGGGGGGGTGATTGGCGGCGGCTGGGCCGCTCGTCTTATTGAAAACCACATTGACGTTCGCGTCTTTGACCCGGCGCCTGATGCCAAGGATAAATTCGATGCAGTGCTTGCGAATGCGGACCGGGCCTATGCCGGCCTGACTGATGCACCCCGCGGCTCCAAAGGCTCAGTGACCTGGCACGACACTGCTGCCCAAGCGGCCCAGGGCGCCCAGCTGATTATTGAATCAGTGCCGGAACGGCCCGACATCAAGCGCGCAGTGTATGCAGAAATTGAAACCACTGCGGCTGACGATGCCATTATTACCTCATCCACTTCCGGCATCATGCCGAGTGACTTGCAGGCCGAGATGACGCATCCAGAGCGACTGATGGTCGCGCACCCTTTTAATCCGGTCTATCTACTGCCGCTGGTGGAACTTGTGGCCGGAACGCAGACCGACAATAAATACATCGAATGGGGCAAAACATTTTTTGCGGACATCGGAATGCATCCGCTGCATTGCCGGGTTGAGATAGCAGGGTTTCTCTCCGATCGCCTGCAGGAGGCCCTGTGGCGTGAGGCACTGTGGCTGCTTCATGACAAAGTGGCCACGGCCGACGAGATCGATGCGGCTATTGCTTACGGTCCTGGATTGCGCTGGGCGCAGATGGGCACGATGCAGACATTCCACCTGGCGGGCGGCGAAGGAGGCATGCGGGCGATGTTGGCCATGTTCGGCCCGTGTCTTGAGTGGCCCTGGACCAAGCTGATGGATGTGCCCGAGTTGACCGATGACTTCGTCAATGAGGTGGGTGACCAATGCGAAAAGCAGGCCGCAGGCTTGAACCCGCGGGAGCTCGAACGCATACGAGACGATAACCTGATTGCGATCCAGCGCGCGCTCAAGGGCAATGACTGGGGCGCAGGGAAGACTCTAGCCCGCTACGAAGCCAAGATGGGGCGAGCCGCAAACGATGATTGAGTGAAAAGTATTCATAAATTTTCTGCTCCCACATCTTGAAGTGGACGAATATTTCAACGAAATACTGAACTAGGATCGTGCAAGACGCGTATCGTATAACCGAACTTGGTCAAGACGGTTTCGGCATCCGCCTTGAGTTCAAGAGTGGCGACCTTGAGGATGTGTTCGCCACTCTTGCTGCTAATGTAGATGTAATCCTCGATCGTTTTTATACCGCGCGTGGATTGTTGGTGATTAAGGGAATGCACGGTGTATTTGCGCGTCCCCAAGCGCTGGTCGAGCTTAGTCGACTATTTGGATCCGAAGTTGAGAACTATCATCAGACTTTGACGAGTCCTCGATTTTTCCACGATTCCGAAGAAGAGATACTTATCCTGTCTAACGACCCACCTTGTAATCATCTTCCGCCACCCAAGGTGAGCCGTGACGATGGGTTGAGAGTTGAATTCCCACACCAGCCTAACTGGCATAGTGACCAAAGCTACCGACGTCCGCCGCCTGACATCACGTTGCTATTGGCTGTCCGTGTACCCCCTCCCGATCAGGGGCAGACACTAATTGCAGATTGCACTAGAGCTTGTGCGGCACTTAAACCGCAGATGCGTGAACGTCTACGCAACCTCAACGGAATCCACGCGCCGAGTTGGATCGGCCGCTCACGTGAGGCCGTGGAGCAAGGGGAACCTGTTCTAGATCTTTTGCCGCATCAGTTGCCGCAACAGCATCCTCTCCTGCGCCGGCATCCTGTCAGCGGAGAGGACTCACTATTCATCTGTGAGGAAAAACAGATGGATTTTGTTGATGGCCCGGTGGCTGAACTTGAGGTGGGGCCGGATGGAGAAGGCGCCAGACTTATCCGCGAACTACTCGCGCACGCTACGCAGGAAAGATTTGTTTACACACATCGCTGGGAGGTTGGAGATTTATTGATCACTGATAATCGAAATCTTCTCCACTGTGCAACGTGGTATGACTCGGACTCTTATTCGCGATTGATGTGGCGTACGACGGTAATGGGAAATCCGGGTGATGAATATCAGGGGGAGGAAAAGTCTTGGATTCCCCAGGACGGTAGCCAGATCATGGCCGGAATGGATCATGCCTAAAAATATCGAGCATGGGATAAGACGAGAATTGCCCAGTTAGTTTCGCGGCTGACCCCTAACTGAACATCCGCTATGCTCTAGAGTATGTACTCCACCTTGCCAACAAATGATAAGAACAGGAGAAACCATATGCCTTTGATTCAGGTACAGATGTTTGCCGGTCGTACACCCCAGCAAAAGCGGGACCTGGTGCGCGCACTAACTGATGCGTTTGTCGAGACGGCAGGCAGCACTCACGACGCCGTGGATGTGATTTTGACCGATGTCGAGCAATCCGACTGGGGACAGGGCGGAGAGTTATTCTCGGAAAAGAAGCGGGATTAGCAAGGACGCTTCAGTCGGGCATTGATGATCCCGCTTAGACGGCATCTTAAGCCCGTGTAACGTACTTCAATATCTGAATCACCTGATCGGTTGTTTTTGCCCAGGCCATTGCTGCGGCATCAACTTCTTTTAGCGCGTGGACGATGTCTTCGTCATGCAGCGTAATGTAGGGTTTGCCTTTCGCGGCGCAGTATCCGGCATCAAAGGCAGCATTCCACTGCTTGAATTTTTCTCCAAACCGGATGATCGCGATGTCGCAATTCTCAAGATGCGTCTTGATTCTGATCGCGTTCACTTTCGACGATTTGTGATCTCGCCAAAATGAGTTCTCTTCTGCTCCGAGCAGATCGCCGGCCGCGTCGCTTGCTTCATGGTCGGTAACGGCCGAGGTAAACGTTAGGGGCAGATCGTCAGCTTTGGCGCCGTCGATCAGTTGCTGACGCCAATCTGAGTGAATCTCACCAGATAAATAGACTTTCCAGATCATAAATCCTCGCTGAAATTAAGCTCGTTACATGAGACGCGCACTGCCAGAGTGCGTGGTCAACCCATTGCTGCCGCTATTGGTCAGAGGATTATGAGCCCTGTTCTGGTGTAGTCAACAAGTCGGGTGATAAGCAAAGGCGCGATCAGATTTGTAGAATGCATGCATCACAAAAATAAAGTCTAGCTATCCCGAGGTCCATCTCATATGAACGACGGCATGATGAGTGTTGAGCAACTGGCGCAGGATGTGAAAGAGGGACGCATCGATACGGTGCTGGCCTGCCAGATTGACATGCAGGGGCGCTTAATGGGTAAGCGCTTCCAGGCAGAGTTTTTTCTTGAAAGCGCTATCGACGAAACCCATAGCTGCAATTATTTGCAGGCGACGGATATGGAAATGGAAACCGTCGAGGGCTACAAGTCTACGAGCTGGGAGGCGGGTTATGGCGACTACGTCATGAAGCCGGATCTGGCCACACTGCGCAGATTGCCGTGGCTCGAGGGAACGGCGTTGGTGCTCTGCGATGTACTTGATCACCATACCCATGAAGAGGTTCCGCACTCTCCTCGAGCCGTGCTGAAAAAACAGGTCCAACGCTTACAGGACAAGGGCTTTCAGGCGGTCATGGCCACCGAGCTTGAGTTTTATCTGTTTGATGACAGTTTTCAGTCCGCGTACGAGAGCGGCTACCGAGGTTTGACGACTGCCAGCCACTACAACGAGGACTATCACATTTTCCAGACCACAAAGGAGGAAGAAGTGATGCGGGCCATACGAACGGGTCTGCAGGGGGCTGGCGTTCCGGTTGAAAACAGCAAGGGTGAAGCCTGTGCCGGTCAGGAAGAGATTAACGTGCGTTATGCACAAGCCCTGGACATGGCGGATCGCCATGTTATTGTCAAAAATGCCTGCAAGGAGATTGCCTGGCAGAAGGGCCGCTCGGTAACGTTCATGGCGAAGTGGGACTACGACCATGCCGGCAACTCGAGTCACATCCATCAGTCGCTGCGAAGCCTTGATGACAGTCCTGTGTTCTATGATCCGGCCGCAGAGCATGGCATGTCCGAAACCATGCGCCACTATCTTGCTGGTTTGCTTGGTCACGCCGACGAGATTACTTACTTTCTAGCGCCGTACATTAACTCCTACAAGCGATTTCAGGCAGGCACCTTCGCACCCACTAAGGCGGTCTGGAGTCTTGATAATCGTACTGCCGGCTATCGGGTGTGTGCCGCGGATACGGCAAATGTACGGGTCGAATGCCGGGTGGGAGGCGCCGACCTCAATCCTTATCTGGCTCTTGCCTCACAACTGGCTGCCGGTCTTTATGGGATCGAACATCAAACCCCGCTTGAGGCGTCTTTCGTTGGTGATGCCTATGGCGGTGAAGGTCGGCAGATCCCATCGACTTTGCGTGATGCAGCGAGAGCGCTCGATGAATCAGCGATGCTTCGCGAGGCTTTGGGCGACGATGTGGTCGACCACTATGTGCACGCAGCGCGTTATGAGCAGTTCGAGTACGACAGGCGGGTAACGGATTGGGAAATTTTTCGCGGGTTTGAAAGAGCCTAGTTTGACGACAAGTGCCGATGTTGATGCGAAAAAGTTTTTACCACTTCAAGAAAATTTTCCCTGCGGCGGCGCCGATGCTGCCTGCAAACAGAATGCCGGCGGTATACCAAAGCCCATAAAAGGCAGGACTGTCCTCAGTACAGATAAACGCGTAGATCATCGCTGAGATGGCGCCAGCCGCAGCGCCTGCGATGGCTCCTGTAGCGATTGGCTTGGTCACGGCTCCGTTGCGAAGAACTGTTATCTGAGCTGCGATCAAGCCGACGGAGAGCGCGCTGATGGAGAGCAAGCATTGGACGAATCCATCTCCCTGAATAAGGGAAAACCGTACTTCCCCTGTGAGCGGAGCCAGAGTCCAGACCATCATTATCGGCAGGATCGAAAGGGCAGCGACCAGAGGCAAAATGTTGCCAGAGAGTCGTGTTTCCGGGCGCATCAGCATGATGATAATGGGAGCACCTGTGAGGAGAATCATGAGGGGAATGACCTGCTTTAATGCGACGCCTGCGTTCGTTATGAGGTCAAAATAATCTGGCCGTACCGAAGCGCCAGCAAGATGAAAGATCCCCAGGCCTATCAGGGCGATCGGCAGAGCTGCTAAAACCAGCACAGTCCAATAATGTCTGCTGAGCGAGCCAGAAGTGACTTTCGCATCGGCGCAGTACTCTTCGATTAATGAGTGGCTTTGGGTCATCTCTTATCTCTCCTGGTAGCTTTCCGAGAGGAAAGCGCGAAGTTTCTTCAGGCCGCGGTGAAAAGCGATGCGGGCAGCATTTTCGCTGATCCCCAGTTCCGTTCCAATTTGCTTGGCATCCTTGCCTTCTACCCCCATCGCGCGGACGACTGCTTCTGTTTGCGGGTTAAGGTTGCGAATCCCTTGCTCAAGATCGTGTCGGAGGGCGCTCGTGTCCTTACGCGGATGGGCCCAGTCATCAAATGATCCGGATTCCAAATCAATAGACATCGTCGGTGAGCGTTTCTCTCTTCTCAAAAAGTCAATGAGTCGATAGCGCGCAATCGCGTAAACCCAGGGAAGGATGGCTTTGTCCTGGCGCCAGGTATGGCGTTTGGCATGAATGGAGGTCAGCGTCTCCTGAACAATATCCTCCCTTAGATCCGACGGAAGGGAAGGGGACATCGTTCTGAGCATGTTATCGAGCATTGGTGTTATGTTTTCAAAAAAACGGCGGTACGCCTCACGGTCTCCGGTTATGGCCGCTCGCATCAGTTGCGCAATGGCTTCTTCGTCTAGTCTTCCCACGATCGTTCTCTCGAGAGTTCAGTTCGATGATACTGGATTGGGCCAATGCCCTCACACAGTTCAACGCGGTAAGAATGAACCCCGGCAAGAGATATCAGGAATCACTCAAGAGCTGCCCTCGTCCTTTGTTTTTTGTCGATGGAGTTGAATGCGCCGGTCAATGGACAACGGCCCGGCGCCGAAGAAAACGATCACCATCAGTGGAAAGATCCAGAACAGCCGTTGATCGGGAATGAGAGCTGAAGGATTCCCATCGAGCAAAGAGCCCAGCGCGACCCCATGTCCGGTGACATCAACCAGCGACATGACGATGATGAAGCCAACCATGCCGAGGGCTGCGAGGCGGGTCATAAAACCGATGACGATGCAGGCAGGCAGAATAAATTCCGCGTAAGTGCCGAGCATAACAATCGCCCAGTTGAGCGTGCTCATCGCCGAGGGGTCATAACCCACCGCCTCGAACTGAAGCGGAAGAATCTGCCCGTAAGCGCCAGCAGATGGTGTCCACAATCCCGTGATCCCGTCGCCGAGTTTCGTCAGGGCCGATTTCCAGAAAAATGCAAGCAGCGTGAACGCAAATAGCGCGCGCGCAAGCACAGGGATAAGTTGCAAGCCTGCTGTCTGTAACCAACGCATGGGTGTCTCCAAATGATGAGGTTCTGTGTCCATTATCGTGGATTCGAAGCGTTACGATGCCGTGGGGTCTGCTGTCGCGGATAAGGACCGCTGAACACTGGATTCCAGGGCGATTCGAATCAGGTCGCTGAGCTCTGCCCCATGGCCTGCGTCGATTATTCGTTCTGCAGATTGACCCAGCGTATGACCGCTTTGAATCATGGCGAAAAACTGGGCACCCCCTGCCGGCAATAACCGCTCTTCCACCTGCTGGGCCAGTCGTCGAATCAGCACGGTTTCCCCCTGATTTGGAATCTCATAATGTTCCATGCCAGGCATATTGCGTAGCCAGATCGAATAAATGGGTTGATCGCTCTCAACAATCTGGAGCGAGGGATGCAAGGTCAGATAGTGATCCAGCAGTTGCTCAATCGGCACCGCCGCAAGCAGTTCACCGTCGAGCGGACGCTGATCAGCGCAGTGGAGTGCCAGTCTTCGGGCGTACTCAAGCCGGGCAACTCCACCAAGGTAGGGAAGAGCTGAAGCCGGAGCAAAGTCATCTATAAAGTCGCCAAAAGTTTCGCCATAGAAGACCATGACTGGCGACTGAGGGAGGTGGTCGCGAACATAACAGCTGGCTAAGCCTTTGAAAAATGCTTCGCCCACCAATTTGGCGACAACCGGGTATCCATCAGATAGGTTATTCACAAGACTCGAGTAGACGTTATTGCGATAAACAGCAAATCGTCGGGATGCGTGAATCCCGCTGGCGCTCCGCAAAAACGCAGGCGGGGGAGTATCAGCATCCCGCAAACTCGATGCGAACTCAGCTTGCCACACGATAATGCTCCTTATCTCGAGCAACTCGCAGTCTTTGTTCTGCCGCGTTGGCCTCGGCTTGTAATCGCGTGAATTCTGGCAGATCGTCATCCCACTCAATCAGGGTGGGTATCGCGCCGAACTTCTCAATCGCAACATCATAGAGTTCCCAGACTGGTTGAGCGACTGGCTGGTTGTGACTATCAATCAACAGGCAGTTCCCCGCTTCGTCCTGATCAGCCGAATGGCCAGCCAGGTGAATCTGACCTATTGCCTCGACCGGCAGAGCATCAAGAAAACCGCTTGCGGAAAATCCCTGATTTGTGGCGCTGACGTAGACGTTATTTATGTCAAGCAACAGGCCACAACCCGAACGCCTGATGATCTCGGAAATAAATTCTGCTTCACCCATCTCGTGAGTGGAGAAGTCGAGGTATGTGGATTGGCATGCCAGCAGCATCGGTCGCTGCAGCGTGTTTGAGTCGACATCAATATGTTTTATAACGTGCCACCACGTGCGTGAGGTGTAAGACAACAGCGGCAGATCAGTAAAGAGGTGGAACAGATGTCT